>CAZHMV010000129.1:15137-16635 GCA_964532665.1 uncultured Anaerolineales bacterium | reverse complement strand
GGGAACTCAGGGGAACTCAGGGGAACTTGGGGGAACTCAGAGGGAACTTGGGGGAGCACAGGGGGAATTGGTAGAGAACGGGCAAATACGCAATACGCAATACGCAATACGCAGTACGCAATCGAGACGAGTACGTGCCTGGGGCATAGCCGCCTGCTACAAGAACACCGGGCTAGGGGGTGGAGCGCCGGACAGGGGCGGCGCTGAGGTTGAGGTGTTCGAGGATGGGCGTGCGGTGGTGCGGACGGCGTCGGCCGAGATCGGGCAGGGGCTGCCGGCGGTGCTGGCCATTGTCACGTCCGAAGAGCTGGGCATCCCCATCGACCAGATCGAGATTGCGCAGCCCGACACCGACGTGACGCCCGACGGCGGTCCGACCACCGCGTCGCGGCAGACGTACATCGCCGGCAACGCCGCGCGGCTGGCCTCGGTGAAAGTGCGAGACATCCTGGCCTGGGCTGCCTGCGAGCCGCTGGGGGCCTCACAGCACGAGCTGGAGTTCCGCGACGGGCGCATTTTCGCCAACGGGCGCTCTGTGCCGATTGGTGATGCGGTGCGGTTGGCGCGGGAGGGTGGCCGGCAGGTCGTCGCTCGCGAGGTCTTCGAGGCCCCCCAGACCCAACCCCTGGGTACTGGCGGCGACATGCACGTTGCCTTCTCCTACGGCGTGCAGGCGGCGCAGGTCGAGGTCGATCTTGACACGGGCGAGGTGGTGGTGCTGAAGGTGGTGAACGCCCACGACATCGGCCGGGCGATCAACATGTTGGGCCTGCTGGGTCAGCTTCGGGGTGGCATTATCATGGGCCTGGGCATCGCACTGACGGAGCGCTTCCCGGTGGAGAACGGCATCCCCTTCTGCAACACCTTCTCGAAATACAAGATGCCCGGCATCCGCCACACGCCGGAGATCATCACCCACCTGGTGGAGCACGAGGTTTCGTCCGGGCCGTATGGGGCCAAGGGCGTGGGCGAGATCGCCAGCATTGCGACGACGCCGGCCATCGTCAACGCCATCTACAACGCCACCGGTATTCGGGTCTACGACCTGCCGGTGGATCAGGATTGGATGTTGCGGCAGTTGAGGGCGCGGAGGCCGGCGTAGGTGGAGCGGCAAGTACAGGCACCCAGGCTAAGACGGGGACTGAACCGGTTGTCGTTCTCGCCAACACGCGGTATACTTGAGCAAAAGCAGAACCAAGTCAGAATCACCAGAAGAAGGAGGTAGTCCTATGGTGGAGCAGGCGGATCGTGCCAGGATTGAGATAGCGCCGCGAAAAGCCAGCTTCAAAGAGCTTGGCAACATGTTAGTCGAGTACGAGAAGAAGTACGGTTATTCGACCGTTGAGTTCTTCCGTCGGTATCGAAGCGGCGAGCTCGGCGATGACGATGACTTGATGATGTGGGCCGGCATCTACCATCTGTACCTGACCTGTCATCCTGTCCGCCAGTTCATGCGTGAAGAGACTGCCGCTTGACGATCTATGACTACTTCTCCGGC
>CAZHMV010000129.1:0-15037 GCA_964532665.1 uncultured Anaerolineales bacterium | reverse complement strand
GATCTATGACTACTTCTCCGGCGTAGAATGGCAAACAGGCTCCTGTGATTACAGGAGCCTGTTCTCGCTGCTATCATCCAACACGTCAGTGATACGGCTACAAAACTTTCCCACGGCATACTTAAGCTCACGACGCAAGTTCATTTCTTCGCTGTTGGTTTCTGATAATCACCTCCCTCACTGGCACGTTTGCCCCCAACTGTTCGTTAATTCCATAAGGTCCAGGATGTTGACCAGGCCATTGAGGTCCAGATCGTACACCGGGCCGGCATCCTGGCGCCACTCGCTTGCCATTCGGCTGAGGTCGCCCTCGGCCACGACGTTATCGCCGTCGATATCGCGGCATACGCAGCTCTTGCCCCACTGGGAAACCACCCGCATGACATCGACCACGGTGACGAGACCGCTCTGATCCACATCGTAAGGTGCTCCAGCATCCTGCTGCCAATCTGCCGCGACTTTTTGAACATCGCTCACATCGACCTGGTCGTTCCCGTCGATGTCGAAGCACATCTCAGCCGCCGGCACCGCCATCTGGCCGGCCGGCTCGTCGTTCACTCCGGTCACCGGCTGCGACCGGGGTGTCTTGCTGGCGTTCGGACCGGTGATTGTGCCCGATTCCGGTTCTGCGTCGCCCTGGAAGGTGGCGCCGTTCGTCACTTCGATACTGATGGTGTAGTCGGCAGCCGTGTAACCGTAGACCTCGATCTGGTAAATGCCATCCTGGTCGGCGACGAAGCTGACCTGATCCGGCTCTGTGCCACTCAGGATGCTAAACCAGGGTGGGGTGAGGGAGTCCGGAGACCACACGTACAGGTCAGGATCACCGCTAGTAGGCGACACCGTCACGGTCAGGCGCTGTCCCGCGGTCAGTTTCTGGCGATAGAGGCGGACCTGGTTCGCTTCAATGTGATCGGTCGTCGGCACGTAGTTGATGCGTGCCTTCATGGGGTACAGGGAGATATTGCCGGCTTTGTCGGCGGCCCAGGCCTGCAGGTAGTGCATGCCGGCGCTGTCCAGCAACGTCCAGTCGTAGTGATTCGAGTAGGGAAGCCAGCCGGAGCCCTGCACCGGCACCCACTGCAGAACGGCCTGGTTGAACAGGAGCTCCACAAAGAACATCGCGTCCATGCCGGAGCCGCCGGCGTTGTCCTTGGCGCGCACCTCCAGCGTGACATCGGGCGAGTAAGTCACTTCAGCTCCGCCGTTAATCTCGAAAGCTGTCACGACTGGCGCCGTCTTATCCCCCGGCGGCTCTTTGACTTTGATCTCTCTCCGAACGATGTTGTTCCTCTCCACCGTCTCGGTGACCTTGTTGTCAGGATCAATCACCGCGTAGATGACGTGCCATCCGTGTTGGCCGGTGGTATCCCAGTTCACGGGCGTCGTGTTCTGGCTGCCGTCGGGTTCAAGGAAGAAGACCTGCCCTTCCCCGATCAGAACGCCATCGCGGAACGGGTTGCCGTCGTAGAAACGGACAGCGATGTTGGCCAGCGTCGCCTCGCCCCCCTGTCGGTGTACAGTGAGGTACAGGCCGACCTGATCCCCTGCGTGGATGCTTACCGGATCGGTGTACAGTTCGTAGTTGGTGCTGTACAGGTCATCCTCGGTGACCGGATCGACGACCGTGTAGGGGCGCGGGTTGCTCCGGTCTCCGTCTGGATTGACGACTCGCAGGTTGTAGGTGCCGCTGGCAAGGCCGGCGGGTATGGTGGCACGCAGCGTTTCCGTGTCCAGGCGGATGACGTGGGTCAAAGTGATGGGTGGCGAAGTCCCCAGGATCACGACTGCCCCGTTCATGAAGTGCTCGCCCTCGATTGTGATGTCATTAGGTACATCGTTGGTCCCCTGGTGCGGCTGCACTTCTTCGATGTAAGGCGGTGGCATGTCGGTCGGTGTAGGTGTGGGGGTATTGGTTGGTGTCGCCGTTGGTGTGTTGGTCGGCGTGTTGGTTGGTGTCGGCGTCGGCGTTGGCGTGTCGGTGGGTGTAGGCGTTGGTGTGTCCGTCGGCGTGTTGGTCGGCGTAAAGGTCGGCGTCAATGTGACTGTTGGCGACGCCGTGGCGACACTCAAGGAAGTCGAAGGCCGGCTATCTGTCGTCGTGGCCTCCGAATCGGTGTTGCTGTACTGCAGAGTGATGCCAAACGGTCCCCGTGCCCCATCGTTGCTGCCTGAGATCACCGCAGCTTCTCCCGCCGGCCACCGGGCACGGTCGGGCGACATGCTCGACGCTGCGGCAGCCGGCGAGATGGCGTCGTTGTTTACCCGGAGCAGGATCAGGAATATCAAGATGAGAGAGCACCAGGCCACAACGCGAATGAGGTTTGACAGCAACGGTCGGTGGCTAGTTTTCAATTGTGAACCTCCGTCAACACAGGCACGGCATGCGGTAGGCCCTTCGACACGCTCAGGGCGGACCCTGCCAAAGTGATAGGGGGGATTTCGATTGTCGTAAGTTCAAGGAAAGAGGCCGGCCTTTGAGCAGGCGTTGGTCGAGTCCGACCTCTGGATACTTCCAGTATACCATCGGACATGGCTGTGCGAACAGGTCGAGTGTGAAAATTGCCGAAATTCTCTCACTCTGGATGGTTATCTGACGTTGGGGGAGAACGCGGATCACTCGGATGGACGGATTCCAATCCGTCCATCCGAGTGATCCGCGTTCTGATGCCGGCGTCAGGTGGCCCAGCAGCCTTATGCCCATTTGTCCCGCGCTGTCGGACGTGTTATACTTCCATCAAACCGGAATTCCTAGCCTGACGAAGTGAAAGCTAATGTCCGGTTGATGCTGCACTGATGGAGTAGGAGTTGAAACCATGACACTCGAGATCACAGCCCCTGTAGTTACCGAGCATGACGTCCCTGACCTGCCGGCAGAGGGCCGGCCCTGGCCGGCCCAGGGCGAGTGGACCTACGAAGACTATCTCCGGCTGCCGGACGACGGACGCCGCTACGAAATCATTGAGGGAGTACTCTACGTGACTGCCGCACCCCGCTTCAATCATCAGTATGTTGTCGGTGAGCTTTTCGCTGCTCTGCGGGCGTATGTTCGCCAGCAAAACCTCGGCGTTGTCATCCCGGCTCCGTTCGAGGTCCACCTGCCCGACATTGCCCGGCCTGTCCAGCCGGACCTGATCTTCATTCGAGCGGAGCGGCAGCCGCTGCCGGAGGCAGGTTCCTTTGAGGGAGCCCCGGACCTGATTGTGGAAGTGCTGTCGCCCTCGACTGCACGCAGGGACCGCGTGGTCAAGTTCTGGGCGTACGAGCGGGCCGGCGTGCCCGAGTACTGGATCGTGGACCCACGGGTTCCGATGATCGAGGTGTACGTGCTGCAAGAGGGTGTTTACACGCTCCACGGACAGTTTGTGAGCGGAGATTCCGTCTCATCTCCTACGCTCCCGGAGCTGGCCTTGCCCGTCGATATCCTGTTCCCCTAAGCCTGTCTTCGACAGTATGATTGATGAATAGACGCACGCGACCCTCGGCGACACACGGCCATTTTTGACATAAGCACACAATCGCCGAGCAACTGTGCCGTACTTTACCAACTGAGTAGCGTCGCGCGTCCCGCTACGGATACGCTATTGGATGCGCTCCAGGCCGTTCAACAGGCGTTTGAGATAGGTCTTGCTCTTCTGACTATCCAGGCGCGCTTTGCCGGCACTCCAGACGACCAACGCCCGATCGGCCACGCTGCGCTCGTCAACCTGTAACCACAGGGGAGCAGGTCGGCTACCGGCCTGCTCCCCGCCTTCCTGATGACCGGGATCGCCCACGTTGACGGAACTTGTGCTCTGTGCCATACTTGACGCCGATGGACATGCTTTCGGCTTTCTTCACAACCTGCCTGATTGCGATCTACTTCGTGTACGGCCTGGTGTTCTTTGTTATGGATGCGGTCATTTGCTCATCGCCGCCGCGTTCGGCTACATTGTTGGTGCTTCCCCCACCGGCGTGCTGGTGACTTGGCTGCGGGGGAAGCCAGACCTGCGCTTCAGCAGCAGCGGTCACAGCGGCGGGCTCAACATCTATCGCCTGGCTGGCATCGCCTGGGATGTGGTCACCGCATTGGTGGACGTGAGCAAGGGAATGCTGGCCGCCAACGGCACGTTTACGACCGGCTAGCAGAGGCTGAGTAGCTGGAGCGTTGTCGGCGGCCGCGAGGTCTGCTGCGCGACCTCTACGACTACTACCAGAGCCTGGTTGGGTGATCTGGACCCAAGAAACAGTACGGGGGATAGCAAGAATATGGACGCTGATGACACCACAATAGCCAGATTCTACCAAAGCTTGAGCTTCAAGGTGGTCTTCGGTCTGGTCGTGGCCTTCATCGTCACCATCAGTCCCTTCTTCTACCTGCAGTACACCCGCCAGCGGGCCGAGCTCATCGCCCAACGCATCGAATTGGCCACGTCTCAGAGCAACATCATCAGGGCCGGCCTCCGCCACGGCATGATGACCCGCGATCGGGGCGAACTCAAGATCATGCTTGACAGCCTTGGGCATCAGGGTGGACTGGTAGGGGTTTGGATCCTCGACAAGACGGGGACAATTAAAGCCTCTCAGCATCCTGAGGACGTGGGAACGCAACTGGCCCTGACCGAGCCTACCTGTCAGCTCTGTCACAGCTCGGAAACGGGGAAGCGCAGCAGGACGGTGCTCTTCCGCGACGACTCTGGTCATGCGCCGGACAGTGCTGCTCAGACTGAGAGAGTTGGTGGAGACCACCAGACAACTCGGCAGAGGGAACCTGGATCAACGGGTCAGGCCGCGAGGCCGCGACGAGATTGACGAGCTGGCAGGTTCCCTCAACGCCATGGCCGAAAGCTTGAAGAAGAGGACCGGAGAACTGACGCGAGCCAGGGAGGAGATCGCACAGAAGGCAGCACAGTTACAGCGCCTGCTAGCCATGATCGTCCGCATCCAGGAAGAGGAACGAGGCCGGATCGCCCACGATATGCATGACGGCCTGATACAACTGATGGCGGGCGCCCTCTTTGAGAGCCAGGCCGCCAGGGAGCGCCTCCCTTCGGATCCGCAGACTGCGGTCGAGAAGCTGGCCGTTGTCCAGAAACTCCTGGGGCAAATGGAAGAGGAGGTGCGAAGGACGATTCACGACCTGCACCCACCGCTTCTCGACCTGGCCGGATTGGCTCCGGCTATCGAGAAGTACGGCTATCATGAAAGAAACCGAAAAGCCGATTCGGGTTCTGATCGTGGACGACCACCCGGTGGTCCGGCAAGGCTTGCAGAGCCTGTGCTGCCTTTTCTTTGTTAGACATTATAGGGATTTACTGGTGATTGCCCACATCTCGAGAATGGCCAGAAATGGCGCCGGATGATCTGTGCCTGGCCTGTGCTGCTTGGAATGGTTCCAAGCTTGACCGGACGGAGGCCACCGATCCCGAGTGATGTGCTTCTTGACCGCGCTCTGGCTTCGCGCCAGCCGGCCAGCAGTGGTATCTCGGCTCAGTCTCTCACCGCCTCTAGGAACTTGTCCACCTGATACTCCGATTCCTGCTCGGCCCGGTGCAGCGCCTGAACGACGTCGTACTGCTCCACAACCTCTTCCGCCACCTCAACCGCCGGCCTCCCCGCATCCCTGGTTGCATCCACAACCGCGGCCACCATCATCCACCACAGCAATTCCTCGAACGCCTCGCGGTTGAACCACAACACATCCTGGTAGCGATTCACTCCCAGGAAACGCTGAACCTCGTCGTCTTGCAGCAGGGATTGCAACACGTGGTACGCCCGATTCGGCTCAGATGCCGGCACATCCTCAAACCACCGCTGATGACTGGTGAGCGCCTTCACCACCGCGATTGCCTGCTGCGCAGATGATTCATCCATCCCCAGGTCCCGCAGCGCGCCGGCCATGATCCGGCCCAACGCCCACTCATCAATCCAGCTTCGGCTCTGCTGCTCGAAGTCCACCGCACTGACAATCTTTCCCAGCGAATGGACAAACAGCCAGCTCAGCAGAGTTCCCCAGACAGACGGATCAGCCGTCAGGTCCGCTTCCAGATACCGCGCGACTGCTGCGATTTCCAGCGATTCGGCTTCGCGGAAGCGACTGTCGAGAATCGGCAATTGCAGGATGGCTTTCAGTTCGTGCCGTATCTCTTGGGCGAGGGCGGTCTCGTCGCCGGCCCCCTCCGCGAACTGCTTGATCTCGCGCAGCAGGTCAAGCATCTTCTGCTCCACCTCGTCCAGGAGCGCCGCGTCGAGTTGTCCATCCGGTTCGGTCACACGGGCGTCCATGAGATGGCGGAACAGGCCAGCGTTCACCAGTTCCTTGAACGGCTCGTGAATGGGCTGCAGGAAGACTTCCCTGAGAGCTTCTTCGATGCTGGGCACGCCGCGTCCGCCCAGGTACGCGGCCAGATGCGCGTACTGATGCCACTCGTTGTCCTGAACCTCGCGGAAGTCGAGGAAGACGTGGTATTTGAACGCGCCCAGCTCGATATAGAGGCCCTGCTCCCACAGTTCCCGGCTGCTGCGGATGAACTCCAGGCCGGCCACGTGGTCGCGGAAGATGCAGAAGCAGTCCTCGTTATTGTGCAGTCCGAGCCCCTCGCCTAGGGTTTTCTGGACCAGCTTGCGGTCGCCGTCCAGCCTGGTCTTGACCGAATAGGCGACAGAGGCGCGAACCCATCCCCGCGCCTCGGCATACTTGTTATGGTAGACAACCAGGGTTCGCTCGTCGCCTGTCCCGGGCCCAGCCGAGGGACCGGCGCGGTTGGAATAGGCGAACACGTCTTCGTTGACGTGGCCATCGGGGGTGAAGAAGTCGTACAGCAGGAAATTCTCCACCCCGGCGAACAGGTGCCGGCGGCGCAGCAACGGAAAAATCTCCCGCTCGTGCCGCTCGACCAGCCACGGGTCCGGCTGCTCATCCCAGTAGGCGCGGCGGTACTCCATCCCGTACTTCTCGGTGAAGCCTTCGATCTGGCCATGGCCGAACATGGGCAGGCCGGGCATCGTGGCCATCATGGTGCAGACGCCGAAGTACTTGTCATCCTTGCCGAACTGGGCCACGGCGGTCTCTTCGTCCGGGTTGTTCATGAAATTGACGAAGCGCTTCAGGATTTCGGGATCGAATTCCAGCGTGTTCTTCATCACGGAGCGATATTTGGCGTTCTCCTCGTTTTTCAGCATGTTCATGAACGCGCTGTTGTAGACCCGGTGCATGCCGAGAGTGCGCACAAAATACCCTTCCATCAGCCAGAACGCTTCGGCCAGCAGCAGCGTATCCGGCACTTCGGCCGCCACGCGATCCACCACCTCGCGCCAGAACTCCACGGGCATTGCGGCGTCGAACTGTTCTTTCGTCAGGCCATGTTCCGCCCGCGATGGGATCGCCCCCCCAGCCCCCGGTTCGGGGAACCACAATCGCTGGTAGTGCTTCTTGGCCAGGGTCATGGCCGCGTCGAAACGGATGACGGAGAACTTGCGCGCCACGTGCAGAATCATCTGAATGACCGCTTCGCGCACTTCGGGGTTGAGGAAGTTCAACTGGGCCGTGTCGTTCCAGGGCATGCTGGTGCCGTCGTTGCCGTGGTAGATGTATCTCTCCTCGCCGGTCCAGCGGTCCACCCGCTTGAACACCACGGCGGCATCGGTGCGGTCGAAATAATGGTCCTCCACGTAGATGCCCACCCGTTCGTCCCATGAGAGATCCGGTCCGGTAAAACGATAGACGGGGAAAGGGCTGCGGTCTACGGAGATGAACCAATCAGGATGTTCCATCACCCATCGGGAATCAATGCCCATGTGGTTGGGCACCATGTCGCTGGCCAGGCGAATGCCCCGCTCCCAGGCTCGCTGTCGCAGCTTCTGGTAGGCTTCTTCCCCCCCCAGGTCGGCCGCAATCTGGTAGTCGAACAGCGAGTAAGCCGATGCCACGGCTTCCGGATTGCCCATCATCTGCTTGATTCGCTGCGAGGCCCGGCTGCGCTCCCACAGGCCGATGAGCCACAGGCCGGTGAAACCCCATCGCGCCAGCGTGTCTAGCTCCCGGTCGGGAATCTGGTCCAGCCGGGTGATGGGGCGTTGGTACTTCTTCGACAGTTGGTCCAGCCACACGTAGGTGTTCTTGGCGATCAGCACCAACTGGGGCATCCAGTCCAGGTCGGGGCTGAAGTGTTCCGGCTCCAGCTCCAGGCCGGCGAACTCGTAGACCCGTGCCGGCCCTGCTCCCAGAAACCCCATCTTCTGTTCTTCGGTGATCAGGTCCAGGCTCCGGAGTAGGCGATAGAGGTGCTTTCCCAACAGGTAGCCCCAGTTTTCCCGGATGTACTCCAACTGTCCCAATAGTGAGTGCGGTACGGCGATGGCCGGCTCGCGCAGCATATCCACCAGGTTCTCGCGTTTCGGCCCAAAAGGTGGCCGGGTGTCGAAGAACGTGTGCAGGCCGGCGACGATCTGCGGGTAGGCGGTCTCTTTTTCGAGCGCCGTGTCGTCGAACAACTCCGCGAAGGGTGAGAACGCGGGGTTCGTGTTGGCGAGCCAGAGCATCAACAGCTCTTCCAGGGCGAGCTGGCGATGGGGGACGCCGGCCGTCTCGCCTGCCAGGTACACCTCCGGCTCTATCTCCCCGCGATAGACGGCTGACGGCGGAAACGCATCCACGAACCGGCGCAGGGTCGCGTCAACGGCGTCGCTGCCCAGTTCTGCTTCCAGCCAGATCAGTGCCTCCCGCATGACCGACGGGTCTTCCTGCTCGCGATAGACCCCGACGACCAGATGCAGGATTTCGTCGATCAGCCCCATGGCGTTGATCTGGCCGGCCTTCACTGCCTGCTCCGGGAAGCTGACCAGATCGCGCCTTTCGTTCATGCGCTGAGCCAGCACCCGCGCCGCATGGAAATTGGCAAGGATCACGTTCCCGCTCAGCGAGAACAGCGTCTCGTCAAACCGATAGCGATCCCGTGCCTGGCGCGAGACGTGAAACTCCATCGACAGCGTATGACCATTTCGCATTTGCACCATTCCATTCATAGTTCCAGGTGGTAAGCCCGCAGCTTCAAGGGCGGACCCCGGAGATCGTGCGCACTTCGCATTCTGTGGACATTGGTTACTACTCAGGCTGCTCCTGCGTTTCGGCAGTTGAAACTGCACCAACGTTTGCGAAGCGGCGTCCCTGAGCCTGTCGAAGGGTTGCCCTTCAGCAACTGGTCTTCAGCCGGCGAAGGCCGGCTTCGCGAGGGTTGCCGCGATTTCAATCGCCAGGCTGAGTAGCTACGGACATTGTACACGCTCACCCTGTAGGAATCAAGTTGATCCGAGGGACCCTGACGAGGCAAACATCAGTACTTGAGAATTCCTATCGGCCAACCCTCCCGCAGGCTCATGGCAGCACGTTGCAACTCCCCGCGAGGCCCTGCGAGTGGCCGACGTGGCCCGTGTTGGCATGCCTGGAAGCCTGCGGGAGGGTGCGATCCGGAACTTTTCTCAAGTACTGAACATTGACTCTCGAGCGTTTGGTGTGTATAATTTGCGCAAGGTATACACATTGTCAGTAGATGAGAGTTCTCGCTCCTGACCGGTCCCGGACCGGTCAGATCGGCGGGTCACGGACCTGCCTGGAGTGTGTTTTCCCAGGTACTGATTATGGGAAGGGAGCTAGTGATGCGCACTAATGTCGTCATTGACGACACATTGATGGCTGAGGCTATGCAGTTAACCGGCATCAAGACCAAGCGACAGGTGATAGATAGGGCGTTACGGATGCTGGTACGACTGGAGCGTCAACGGGCAGTCCTGGCGCTGGAAGGCACCGTCGCCTGGGAGGGGGACCTGAATTCGTTACGGACCGCACGGCGGGTGGCCGAGGAGGGGACGGATTACGGTGCCGGTTCTGGTTGATACCTCGGTGTGGATTGACTTCTTCCGCGGTCGCGCGACGCGGCAAGTTGCCCGGCTCAAGGAGTTAATTGGTCATGAAGAACTGATTATCGGCGACCTGATCCTGGCAGAGCTTTTGCAGGGTGTCAGGGATGAAGAGGATGTGGCGCGGGTGGAAGCCGCATTCGCGGCGTACCGGGTGGCGCCGCTGGTGGGTGAACAGATCGCTCGCCAGAGTGCGCTGTACTACCGGCAGTTGCGCCGGCGAGGAATTACCGTGCGCAAGACCATCGATTGCCTGATTGCCACCTGGTGCATTCAGCATCACGTCCCGCTACTCCATGCCGACCGGGACTTCTCGCCCTTTGTACGGTTAGGACTACTTGAGCCGTAACTACTGCCTCATCAAACTGATGTCGCTTCAGCTTGACAAATCCATCCCGATCTGCTAATATATGAGCAATTGCTCATATATCGATTCGGAACCAGGATTGTCATGTCAACACCACAACAACTCACACTCACCCTCGAAGGAATGGACTGTGCTGACTGCGCCGTCAAGCTGGAAAAAGGCGTTGGCCGGCTGGCCGGCGTCGAAAGCTGCGCGGTCAACTTCGCGGCCAGCCGCATGAACCTGTCGTACGACGCTGCAACGGTGGATCGAGATGCCATCGTCGGGCGCATTCGCGCGTTGGGCTACGATGTGGCATCGGACAGCCGCCGGCTGCCAACGGAGCAGAGCGGGGGCGTCGCGGGGCTGCTGAGCTTCTTGCGAGGCCGGCGTCGCGACACTATGACGCTGGTAGCCGGCCTTTTGACCGGTCTGGCCTTCGCGCTGGACCTGTTCGGCTTCCCGAGCACCGTCGTTCACGCCGGCTACGGTGTCGCCATCTTGGCCGGCGGCTATTTCGTGGCCCAGAAGGGGGTTCGAGGTGTTTGGATCAACCACTCGCTGGACATCAACTTCCTCATGAGCATCGCAGCGGTCGGGGCTGTGGCCATCGGGGCCTGGGAAGAGGGGGCGCTGGTCATGTTTCTCTTCAGCCTGGGCGAAACGCTGGAGAGCTACACCATGGACCGCGCGCGCAACAGCATCCGCAGCCTGATGGATCTGTCGCCGGCGGAGGCCACCTTGTTGAGCCGGGGAGCCGGGGAGCCGGGGAGCTGGGGAGCGAGGGAGCAAGGGGAAAGGGTGGCGGTGGACGATCTGTTGGTGGGCGATGTCATCCTGGTTCGCCCTGGCGAGCGCATTCCCATGGATGGGCGCATCGTGAAGGGCCAGTCGGCGGTTGACCAGTCGCCGATCACCGGCGAGAGCATAGCGGTGTCGAAGGTACCAGACGACGAGGTGTTTGCCGGCACCATCAACCAGAGCGGCGCGCTGGAAATTGCCGTGACCCATCGGGCTGCGGACAACACGCTGAGCCGGCTCATCCAGATGGTGGAAGAGGCCCAGGCGCAACGGGCACCGACGCAGCGCTGGGTTGATGCCTTCGCCCGCTACTACACGCCAGCAGTCGTCGCCCTGGCCGTATTGATGGCCGCCGGGCCGCCTCTGATCTTCGGTCAGCCTTTCTGGGAGCCGGTCTCCGGACCCCACGGCTGGCTCTACCGCGCGCTGGCCCTGCTGGTCATTGCCTGCCCCTGCGCGCTGGTCATCTCAACGCCGGTGAGTATCGTCAGTGCCATCAGCAGCGCGGCGCGGAACGGTGTTCTGGTGAAGGGAGGCGCATATCTCGAAGCTGCCGGCGCGCTGAGGGTTATCGCTTTCGACAAGACGGGGACACTCACCCGAGGTCTGCCGGCGGTCAGTCAAATCCAGTGTGCCGATGGCTGCTGCGCCGACGAGCGCGTACGTAGCGATGGTGATGTTAATTGCGGAGACTGCAATGATGTGTTGGCTCTGGCGGCCGCGGTGGAGAGCCGCTCTGAGCATCCGCTCGCTCGAGCCATCACGCAGGCCGCCGTTGCTGGTGGATTGAGCGAGGTCTATGGGGTGGCCGAGGACGTCACGGCCCTGGCCGGTCGCGGGGTACGAGGCCGCGTCAACGGCAAGCAGGTCACTGTCGGCAGCCACCAGCATTTCGATCTGACCTACCCGCACCGCGATTTCCTCTGCCAGCAAATCGACGCCGCCGAAGCCAATGGCCAGACCACCATGCTGGTGCACGACGGCGACAGCATCCGTGGCTTCATTGCGGTTGCCGACCAGGTTCGTCCGAGCAGCGTCCAGGCCATCGCCCGGTTACGCGAGGCAGGGATCGAACGGATCATCATGCTGACCGGCGACAACGAAAGCACAGCGCAGGCTATTGGGGCCGAAGTTGGGGTAGACGAAGCGCGAGCGAACCTGCTGCCGGAGGACAAAGTCAACGCTGTGAAGGCACTGCTGGACGAATATGGGCAGGTCGCGATGGTTGGCGACGGGGTGAATGACGCGCCGGCCCTGGCTGCGGCCACCGTCGGCATCGCTATGGGCGGGGCCGGCACCGATCAGGCTTTGGAGACGGCCGACATCGCGCTGATGGCCGACGACTTGCGCAAGCTGCCCTTCGCCATTGAGTTGAGCCGGCGGACCCGCAGCATCATCCGCCAGAATGTGGCCCTGAGCCTGCTCATCAAGGCGGTCTTCATGGCCCTGGCCCTGCCCGGCCTGGCGACCCTCTGGATGGCGGTTTTCGCCGATATGGGCGCGTCGCTGATCGTGACCCTGAACGGGATGCGGCTGATGTCATCTCAGATTTCAGATTTGGGTATCTAACGCAACCCCCACTTGATTTCGATGCCTCGCTCAGCCAGGAGGCGCTGCACGGTGTCCAGGTGTTCGCGGTTAACGGTGGCCAGGGCCCGCTGGCCGGCCTCGAAAGGTTGAAGGTAGGGCTTCAGTTCGGGGTCGGCGAGCAGTTCCTTGAGCGCGTCGTGGTCGCGGAACTGGATGAGGGTCAGGGTGTCCATGGTCGCATCGCCGTAGTATTTCCCCCATGCCTTGATGGTGTTCACCAGCTCGCGGGGCAGCTTGCCGGCATGAACCGACTGCAAGTCCTGCAGAATGCTGTCCACGGTGACGCCCCTGCCCCGCAATGCGTTCCGAACCGCCGCCTGCGTGATCTGCCGGCCTCCATCGACGGGTTCGCTGAAGGGGGCCACGCGGCCCAGCGCGTAGATGCTGGGAGCGGCGTGGACGAAGCGCAGCCGGCCGTCCGCGTCGGCACGTACGCTGTCAGGAGCCTGGGCCTCGTTTTTCGTGGTGACGAGTGGCAGCCACCCCTGCCGGCGTAGCGCCGTGGCTGCTTTCATCACGGATTTTGGCGAAAGGGTTACTGTGTCCGTCAGTCGCCGGCCCAGGGTCTCTTTCAGTTCCGGCTTCTTCAGCAATCGATCCAGCGTGGCTTTGTCAGCCGCCTGGGCCAGCGTCACACCCCGCCGAAACACGATGCGCTCGTGTAGGGCGTGCCACTCTTCCAGCGACCGGCGAATGTTGCCCGGCAGGGGCGCACCGGTGGTCTTTTCCAGGTAGCGGATGATCTTGGGCACGGTCCACCCCTGTTGCTGACCCTTGTAGACGGACTGGCGGGTGAGTTGGTAGGTCATCACCCGATCACCACCCTGGGGTTCGGCAAACCGATCCAGGTTGATCAGCACCTGGTCGGGGATGGGCTCCATGGCCAGAACCTGGAAGTTGGGTTGAACGACGACTCGACCGCCCTCTTCAGCAATCTCGACCGGCTCGCCCAGGCCCAACAGCCAGGCTCCCATCTCTGTCAAACGGTAAGCCAGGGGACGCGTCGGGTTGTTGGGATCAGGCCTCGCTGTGGCGGGATAGCCCAGGTCGGTGATCCCTATCCAGTGGAGCGGGCCGGCTATGATATGGGCAATCAGTCCCCCCTCGACCTTTTCCCACCCGTCGGCCTCGTCCTTGACGCCGGACCAGGTGATGCCAAACGGGTTGTTGCTGCTGTAGTAAGGTGTTGCATAGGCACTGTGGCGGTAGTAGCTATAGTATGTGTGATACTGTCGTTGCGGAAACAGGAATCCATAGTCCCGCAGGCGAACCAGGTCGATCAGCGTTTCCATCTCCACCCAGCCGTCGGCTCCCAGCTCTTGCACGTAGGCCAGAATCTTCTTGCGGATGTCCTTGAGATGGGCCGGCGCCGGGTTGGTGTGACGGTAGCCGGAGGCCTGGGCCGGCAGGTGCAGCAACTCATTCCAGCCGGTGCCATCGCGCCAGGCCTCAAGGGTACGTTTCACCCGTTCGGCCGGCGACAATTTCAAGAAGTCGGTGTCCGGCACCGGTTCCAGATTGCCGGATCGGCTCTGCCGAACCAGGCCCAGGTCGGGCAGCAAGCGGCGGATGAAGTACAGCCGCCCATTGTGGGCCTCACCCCGACCCGATCCCAGATCGGCCGCCACCCCCAGGGTTTCGCTGATGGCTTTGAGGTCGGCTTTGTAGACGTAGCCCTGGGTGGTGAGCCGCAGTTCGCCCTTGCTGCGGATGTAGCGCCAGAAACGACCCAGATCGCGCTGAAAGATGCGCGCGGAGCCGATCATCTTCTGAGGGGGCTCGGCTACTGCCTTCTTCTTCTCATCCAGTTGCGATGCCAGGTCGGGCAGATGTTGGGCGATGGCCGGCGGGATAAGCACTGTCCGTCCCGGGGTCCATTCAATCACGTTGCGGCCTGCCTGGACAGGTTCTCGGCTGAAAACCAGACCGCGCAGGGCCAGCCGGGCCAGGAGATCCTCGTAGCAAGGTGTTCCTTTGTAGTTGGGATTTCCTTCGTACCACGCACCGTAATAGCCGCTCGACCAGCGGGTTCTGGTCGGGTCTGGCGTATCTTTCACCGCGCCGGCCTTTAGCAGCGTCTGCTTTAGCCCGCTGGAGTGAACTGTGCCGCCGGCCGTCTGGATGAGCGCCAGCACGCGTCGCTCCAGAGGCGAGAGATCGACGAGCGCACGTTTCACCGTCTCAGGCCGGCTGAGGACTCTGAGCAACCCCTTGACATGCGGCGCTTTGCGCGGCGACGTGACCTCCAGGCCATGGTGTTTGGCCATGGCCCGCAGCACGTCTATATGGTAGGTTTCCAGAATCCGTTTTAGACTTGCCACGCTCTTGACTCCGTGTGTCGTGATCACTGTTCACTGATTACTGGTAACTTTCGGTGTGTACCCTTTCTTGATCAGTTCCTCGACC
>CAZHMV010000128.1:14113-16665 GCA_964532665.1 uncultured Anaerolineales bacterium | reverse complement strand
TGAGCAAGTCCCCCTCCCCGCTAGCCGGGTTCAGCCCTGGTAGATCAAGTTCAACTTAAGCGCTGCCTCTCAGCAACGACTCACTTCGACCGGCTACATTGTACCATGATCCGTGCCGGCCTGCAAGAAACAACCACGGATCAGCAGCAACGCAGGATTTCACCTCAATCCTATCCGTGCATTTCCGTTGATCAGTGGCTCTGAACCTCCAAAGCGCTTCCCTGCCCACACGCCGGCAGCGTAAACGTAAACACCGCACCCCCTTCATCCCGATTCGCCGCCCAAATCCGGCCGCCGTGCCCCTCCACGATGTGCTTGGCGATGGCCAGCCCGAGGCCCGTGCCCTCGCCGGCCTTGCGCGACGGATCGACCTTGTACAGACGCTCGAAAATGCGTGAAAGATGATACGGAGGGATGCCTGGTCCGGTATCGATCACGCTCACCGCGGTCCACTCGCCGCGAGGATGGTCCGCCGGCAGGCTGAGAGGATACCGTTGGGGCGACGGAACGGTGACATCGTCGGGTGTCACCAGGACGTCCTGGCTCTTGACCGATATTTGACCGCCGGCCGGCGTGAACTTGATGGCGTTGTGTATCAGATTGGTCAGGACTCGCTCCACCTTCTCCGCATCGGCCAGAGCGCACGCGTCCGCCGGCACCTGGTTCTCCAGTCTGTGCTCCTTGCGCTCAGCCTGGGGGCCGAGCCGATTGATGACCTCATCCACCAACTCAGAGAGCGTGGTTTCGGCCATGCGAATGGGAACACGTCCCGACTCGATCTCAGACAGGTCGAAGAGTTCCTGGGTTAGCTGCTCCAGTGTGTCTACCTGGGTCTCGATCCTGGCGAGCAGCCGGCGCTCCATCTCAGGATCGTCCCCCCCGCCGGCAAGCAGGGTCTCGACCAGAAGCTTGATGGAGGTGAGCGGCGTTCGAAGTTCGTGGGAGATGTTGGATACCAGGTCGCGGCGGGCGCGGGTGAGCCGGCCCAACTCGGTTACATCTTGCAGCGCAACAGCCGCGCCGACCTCATCGATGGGCACCGTCTGGACGCGGAACACACGATCATTCACCGCGATCTGGCGCGCCAGGGTGGTTCCGCCACTCAGCGTGTCGATCACAAGCTGATGGATTTCGTGACTGCGGGTCGTTTCGATGACGGTGCGGCCGGCTTCACCGCCAAACACGGACCGGGCGACGGCGTTCATGGTTGTCACCCGGCGCTGGCGGTCAACGAGCAGTAGCGCTTCCGGCGACGCAGCCGCCACACCGTCGAGAGCTGCTTGAGCCTGGCGGATCTTCTCTCGCTGGTTGGCGACGTCGCGCTGCAGCCGTGCAATGCGGTATTCGTCCAACCGGATTTGCCGGCGCAGCACGTAGACCCACCACAGCAGGGCGAGAAGCAGTGCAGCGAAGAGAAACCAGGTGACTACGGCAGGCATCGAACCCGCCCCGTCAAGAGGAATTGCGTATTGCGTATTGCGTAAGTGGCGTTCCGCGATGCAGCACTACGCAGTACGCAATACGCAATACGACCCGCCCCCAGGAAGCAAGCCACCCGGACATAGATAGCAACCCTGTTCAGTCTCTAGCCCTCAAACCTGTACCCTACCCCCCGGACTGTCAGAATCCGCTGCGGCTTTGAGGGGTCCTTTTCGATCTTCTCGCGCAGCCAGCGGATGTGGACATCGACCGTTCGGCTGTCGCCCAGGTAGTCGTAGCCCCAGACCTGGGTTAGCAGCAGGTCACGGGAGAGGACGGCGCCGGCATTGCGCATGAGGGCGGCCAGGAGATCGAACTCCTTGGGAGTGAGCGGTAGCTCCCGGTCACCCAGGGTGGCCCGGCGAGCGATGAGGTCCAGACGGAGGTCGCCGGCTTCGAGCATGTCCTGCCGGCGGGTGGCCGGCGCGCGCCGCAGCACCGCGCGCACCCGCGCCAGCAGTTCACCCAGGCTGAAGGGTTTGACCACGTAGTCGTCGGCACCGCTTTCCAGCCCGATGATCTTGTCCATCTCGCCGGTGCGAGCCGTCAGCATGATGATCGGTGTGTCCTGCTCTTGACGGATGGCACGGCAAACGGAGAGTCCGTCGAGTTCGGGCAACATGAGGTCCAGGACGATGAGGTCTGGTTTCTCCTGCCTCGCTGCCTCCAGCGCCTCAGGTCCATTGGATGCGGTGGCAACCTGGTAGCCTTCTCTCTCCAGATTGTACTGCAATGTCTCGCGGATAGTTGCCTCATCATCCACGACAAGGATTCTCATCATCTTCACCTTCTACGTCTGACCAACCGCACCGAGTAGAAGTATACCACACTGCCACAGCGTCAACAAGACGCTTTGGACTGGCCGGGGTTTTGTGGTGCTTGCGCCTGCATTGCCTCTGGGGTAACCGTTCAGGCAGCCTCAAAACAGACGCAGAAGGTGACCGGCACTTGCGAAATCGGCCGAAAGCCAAGCACAACCGGGTCAGTAGAAGGTCTGTCGAATGAAAACCAGTTCGGAAGTGCCGGTCACCTGAACGCTCACCCTCTGGCCACGTCCCAAACAATCCCCCTGG
>CAZHMV010000128.1:0-14013 GCA_964532665.1 uncultured Anaerolineales bacterium | reverse complement strand
CCCCCTGGCCCCGTCTATCACCAGATTGACGGACCTCCATCCAGCGTTACAGCTTGACCACCTTCACCCGCGTGTCGTAGAAGCTGGCGCTGCCGCCGATGGGGTCGCTCAGGCAGGAGTTACCCGTGGCGTCGTCCACCCGCAGAACGGCATTGGTGCACAGGCCGGTGCCGCGTCGTGGGTCGCCGGGGATCGCCTGACCATCCACGACCACGTCACTCGATCCATAGGCCCAGTGGCCATAGTGCCAGGAGACGGCAATCACGCCGGGCCGGATGCCCTCGATTACCTTTGCCTGGCCTTCCACCGGCCGCACACGGCCGTGCCCCAGGTTCCACACGCCGTCGGGGTTGCTCTTGCCGGTGATCCTGACCAGATCGCCATCACGGATGCCTAGGGCCCTGGCATCTCGCCCGTTCATCAGCACCGCGTTCTCCGGCAGGATAGTGCTCAGCCAGTAGGAAGCGATGGTGCGGCTCTGCCCGCCGGTGATCTCTTTCAAGGTGATCAGGTGCAGCGGATATTCCTCGTCGTAGGCAACCTCCCCCAGGCCGTTCTTGGGAGGCTCGTAGTGCGGCAACCCGTCGAAGCGCTGGCCTGTCACGCTGTGCCGCGCTTTGGCAACTCGCTCGACGAAGACGTTGAAGGGCCCCTTGTACGCGTGAGCCAGTTTGTCCCCCTTGTACGCCTGCCCGAACGATTCAAAGCGACCGCCTCGGTTGAGGACATACACCACGCGCCGCCAGAGAGCTTCATCGTTCCCCACGGCGGCCTTCCACTTTGCCTCGTGGAACACGGCCTTGGGCAGGTGACGACGCGCCTTGCGCAGCAAATCCAGTTCCTCATCCGAGGCCTCCGGCACCGCGTCGGAGCCGTCTTCCTTGTCGCCCCAGGCGATGTTGGCCACCAGCTTCAGGTAGAAGTCTTCGGGCCGGTTGAAATCGCCCTTCTCGCCGAAGCCGCCCTTGCCGAAGCCTGGCAGCCCCAGCTTCTTGCCCACGGCAATGAGGAACGCTTCCAGGCTGATGGGCATCTCTTCGCCATCCACCTTGACGATCTCGGTGATGGGGCTGGCCATCGGTTGGCGCACCTTGCTCACCCTGACCAGGTTGTCCGGCGAGACGTGGGAAGTGGCCCACCGTTCCATGTATGTCAGGTCGGGGATGATGTAGTCAGCGTACGTGCTCGTCTCCCCGATGACGATGTCACAGGAAATGACCAACGGGATCACCTTCGGATCCATCAACGGTGGGATTTGCTTGTCGCCCGTCGGGCAGGAGAGGGCCGGCGTTCCCTTGTGGATCAGCAAGGCTTTGATAGGGTACGGATAGCCATCAGCCGCGCTGGGGATGATCTCCTGGTAGACGTTGCCGGTGAAGGGGTACCACATTCGCTTTGCCGGGTAGCCGTCGTCGCGGAACAGGGTGGAGTCCTCGTAGTGTTGGCCTTCGCGGGTCAGCTTCACGCCGAAGGCAGCCAGGCTGCCCGGTGCACCGCCGGCCACCAGCGACTTGGGGAAGGGGCCGCCATGGGAGCCATCCTCGTGCCAGTGGCCGCCGCCGGCCGTCCAGCCCCCGGTCCAGTCGGCATTGCCGAGGAGCACGTTGAGCAGGATGATGGCCTGGGCGTTGTAGTAGCCGTTGGTGTGCTGCACCGGCCCCCGGTAGAACTCCGCCACCGCCTTCTTGCCGTGGGAGGTGAACTCATCGGCCAGTTCGGCGACGAGCCGGCTGTCCAGCCCGCAGATGTCGGCGTACTCGTCCAGTGTCTTTTCCATGACGCGCTCTTTGAGCAGCGTGAAGGCTGTCTTGACGGGAACGCCCCTGACTGCGCCTGTGTACTCCAACTGACCGCCGGCGGCCGTGTCCGCCAGGGCAGGGCCGGCGTCTGTCATCACCACGCGGAAGGGGGGCTTGCCATCCTCGGGGGACGTCAGGCCGGCGTCCTCGGCGGTGAGGAAGACCATCTCGTCCGTGCGCACCAGATGGGTAGCGTCGGTCCACGTGGTCTCATTGTCCGCCCCGGCCGCCTCGGGGTTCGGGTTCTCCAGATAGATCCGGTCGAAGCGCTCCTTCTCGATGATCCAGCGGAGCATCCCCAGCACCAACGCAGCGTCGGTGCCGGGCTGGATGGGCACCCAGCGATCGGCCTGGGCTGCCGTCTTGGAAAGACGGGGGTCCACCACGACCATGGTGAAGTTCTTGCGATTCACCAGAGAGTCGGTCACCTTCTCGGCAATCGAGGGTGGGCCGAAGTTGGCCTCGAATGCCCCGGTGCCGAAAAAGATGACATATTCGGCGTTCAGGATGTCCGGCTTCAGGTGCTCCTTTCGCTTGCCGGTCTTGTAGTTGCGGGTCACCTCTTTGAAGGCGATGTGGTGAGATTGCTCGCAGATAGTCGTGTGCTCGTAGAAGTTCACCGAGCCGAAGCCCTTGTTGGTGAAACGCTTGCCCAGTTCCTTGCGCCCGTGCTCGATGCGACCGGCCTGAAAGACGAACTGGTTGTTCACCGGACCCAGATCAGGATGATCGGGATCGATGAGCAGGTCCAGGTGGCCGGCGTGTTTCTGCTTGAATTCCTCGATGGCCATGTCGCCTTTAGCCACGGCTTTGGCATCCTCGGACAACGCTTTCGCCAGGTCCGGGTCGCGCAGCTTCCAGATGTCCTTCAGCCCTGGCACAGGCCCCTCGCCGAAGAGGTCCCCTCCGTTCACGACCTCGTCCACGGCCTGGTTGAAATCGATGGTCACCCACTGCCCTTCGCCGCGCTTTGTGCCGGGCTTGCGCTTGAGCACCTTGCGCACGCGATAGGGGTCGTAGAGCACCGGGACGCCGGCCTGACCCTTGGGACAGACTTTGCCCTCAAAGCGCGCCGCTTCGGCCGGGCTCATCTGGTAGGGCAGGTTGGGCAACCGGTTGGTCACGCTGTACGGGTTGCCGTCGATCTTGACCAGCACCCCATCCACGATCTTGCCCTTGATGGTGCAGGCCGTGTGGCAATTCAAACAAACGGAGTAGATGATATTCTCCGGCTGATTACGAACGTAGGCGCCGTTCTTCACCAATTGCTGGAGCCCATCTCCCTGCTCTCGAAGTTTCCAGAACACGCCCTCGACGCTGCTGGTCAGGGCGACGGTACCACCCAGAAAGGCAGATGTCTTCAGAAAATCCCGTCGTGTGAGTTCAGTCATTGTTAAACCTCCCGGTGCTCAACTTCAAGCGGTAACGCCTTCCATCCCAGAGCGAACAGAAGTACGGTCAACCCCAGGAGCCCCATGCTGCTGAGCCACTCGTTGGGGCTGGGGATGTAGAGGAAGGGCAGGTGGGTCTCTCCGAACAGACCACCCAGAACGGTTGGCACTGTCATCCGAATGGGGGTGGAGGTAGAGATACTCAGAACTGTGGTCCCACCGATCCACCGCAGGCTCAGCAGGGCGATGAGGACGATGGCGACGGCCGCTGTAGCCTGCCCCACGCGCCCTAGCGCCTGCCCGCGGGCACGACGCCAGGCCGTGACTCCGGACAGAAGAAAAGTGAGCAGAGCAGCCAGGATGGCCAGGCTGGCCAGCGATGTCACAATCCCGGATGGATAGGCCGGCACGGCCGTGGTGGGCGCCGGGATGACGTGATAGGACTCCAGGAAGCCGGGCAGGATTTCCGCGTTCAGCGCCGGGATGACGATGTTCAGACGGACGCCGACGATGCCCACCACAATCATCAGCCCGGCCAGGCCGACCCAGCGCCGGTCCCGCCCGGTGACTGGCCACAGGATCAGGCCCAGGGGGATGACCGCACCGAACAGGATTTGCACCAGCCAGAAGATCCACCAGAAGGGGCCGAAGAAGGTCATGCGCATCACCTCCAGGTGCTCAGGGATGTTGCCATAGATGCCAACGGAGAACTCGCTCCACATGAGCAGCAGGTCGAAGGCCAGGATGGCCGCCGTCAGCTTGCCCAAATCCAGGGTCAACGTCCGCCGCTCTTCCTCGGGCAGCCGGCTGAAGAAGGCAGTGAGGAAGGTAAGCAGCGCCCCACCCGAGACAAGCGCCGACACAATGAAGATGATGGGGAAGAGAGGACCGAACCACATCGGCCGCGCCTTCACGACGGCGAAGATGGCCCCCGTCCCGCCGTGGACGCCGATGGCCGTCGGTATGCCCACGATGCCCAGCACCTTGACGATGCGCATGTCCCGCCTGGCCGACTCCTCGCTCAGGTTGCGGCTGCCCAGCGCCAGGATACGACACACGGTTGCCTGCCAGCCTTGCCCTTCGGCACAGCGGATCAGGTCACGGCGCATCAGGAGCCAGAGCTCGGTGCAAAGGATTGCAATGTAAATCACGTAGAAGTGGATTTCGATCTCCAGCACAGACCAGAGGTTGCGGTGGACGAAGACCGTCCAGAACCGTTCCATGTGGCCCAGATCGATGAGCACGAAGAACAGGCCGGCAATGAGGGCCATGAGAGCGGAGAACAGCGCCACACGGCCCACCCGCTCGAACCGCTCCACGCCGAACACGTATATCAGGGTGCTCAGCAGGAACGAGCCGGCAGACAGGCCGATGAAGTAGATGTAGAAAGCCACCCACAAACCCCAGGGGACCACATAGTTGAGGTTGGTCACCCCAAGGCCCCTGTAGGCACGCACGGCTGCGGCCCCCAGCCCGATAGCGGTTGCAGCCAGCACAACAGCCCAGAAGACATACGTCAACAGTTTCTTATATGACATCATGCACACCTCCACGGGAAAGTGCAGAGAACGCTAGATCAGGTAGTAGACATTCGGCTCGGTGCCCAGTTCTTCCTTGAAGCGGATCGTCTCTTCAGAGGCCAGCAAATGGGAGACCAGGCTATTCGGATCGTCCAGGTCGCCAAAGTGGATGGCCCGCCCGATGCAGGTCTCCGCGCAAGCGGGGAGCATCCCCTCGTACACCCGATGGATGCAGAAATGGCACTTGCGGGCATTGCCCACCGGTGACCGGTTGCGACCACGCACCCGGTTTTGACCATACTCCGGTGAAGCGGCGGTCTCATACGGCTGCGGCGGGTCGGTGAAGGTCAACCCCAGGTCGATGAACCGGGAGCCGTAGGGGCACGCCGTCAGACAGTACCGACACCCAATGCAGCGATCATAGTCGATGACGACGATGCCATCCTCTTCCCGCTTCCAGGTGGCGCCCACCGGGCAGACCGGCACGCAGGGTGGGTTCCCACACTGGAAGCACGGCTTGTACGTGAACATCCGCCGGACGTTGGGGAAGGTTCCCATTTCCTGCTCCAGCACGACATTGTAGGAGACCTCGGGCGGCGTCACATTCTCCGCCTTGCAGGCCACGGTACAGGCCCGGCAGCCGGTGCACTTGCGCAGGTCTACCACCATGCCGAACCGCACCTTCTCGCCCTGCGCCCGCTTCTCCAGCGCCTTCTCCAGATCGGCCAGCATGCGGTCAACGACGCTTCCCTCGGCGGAGATAGGCTCAGCGCCGTCGGTCGCCGGGCGCTGAGGGGGAAGCGGTCCGGCCATGCCGTTCGCCGGGGTCTCGGCTGCCTTGGCGACGTCCTGGGCCTCCATTGGCAGCACTGCCGGCACTACCAGGCCGGCAAACACAGCGCCGGCAAACTTGCCCAGGAACCGCCGGCGGGACTCCAGGTCTTCGGAGTCGGGTAGGGTTTGCACAGATAGAGATTCATTCATAGGACCACTCCTCTCACGAATGCAGGGCACCAGATTCCAGACCAGTATAAACGCCGGGTCGGCAGTTGTGAAGGGTAAAAGACACGGATTTTGCAGGCGAGATGAGTGGTGGGGGACTACGCAGTGGAAAAACGAACGGCTCCGTAGAAACTACGGAGCCGCTGTAAGGGAAAGCCCTGACACTCGTTAGCCAGCCAATGACACCCCCATCAGCCAGCCGATCCCGTACGTGACTGCTGCAGCAGCCAGGCCGAAAAGGCCCTGGCGCATGCCAGAGAAGAGCACACTGCGGCCGGTCATCAGGGTGATCGCGGCCCCGATCAGAAAGAGGGCCAGGGCGCTCGCCCCCAGGCTGACAACGACCGCCGTCAACCCCGACAGGAAGGCAAAGGGAGTCACCGGTACGATAGCGCCCATGGCAAATAGCAGGAATGACGCGCCGGCCGCCTCCCAGGCGGACCCCCCAAGTTCCTCGGGGTTGATTCCCAGTTCTTCTCGAGCCAGCGTATCCAGAGCAGTGGCTTCGTCGGACATCAGTCGGGCCGCCAACGCACGTGCCTGCTCCTCCGGCAAGCCCTTCGCTTGATAGATCAACGCCAGTTCTTCCTCTTCCTCCTCGGGCACAGCGGCAATCTCCTGGGCCTCGATTTCGATCTGATGCTGGTAGAGTTCCCGGGAACTTTGGACCGAGAGCCATTCACCCAGGGCCATGGAAATAGCGCCGGCCAACAGCCCGGCCAGGCCGGTGATCAGAATAGCCTGGTTCGACAGGTCGGCTCCGGCAACTCCCATAACCAGGCTGAGGTTCGAGACAAGACCGTCGTTCGCGCCGAGCACGGCCGCGCGCAGTGCGTTGCCCCCGATTGCGCGGTGCCGGCCTTCCAGCCGGGCGATGGAAGCGCCCTCCAGCCCACCATGCGACATGCTGGTCATGGCTTGCAGCACCCGCGAATGGGAGCGTTCCTCGGCCGGGAGTTCCGTTTTCCGGGCTTCAAACTGTGCCTCGTACTCTCGGCTGTCCGCCTGCTCCAATGAGGTCACTGTCGGCAGCACGAATTGTGGCCCAAAGCGACGGGCCAGCCAGGCCAGCACCCGTGAGCGCCAGCTTGGCCGGCGGGTTAACACCTCTACGCCGGCAGCACGGAGCTGCTCCCCCCAGAATTGGGCATGCTTTTCCTCAACAGCGGCCAGCCGGCGGTAGACATCCGCCAGTTGCGGTTGCTGTTCTATCTCGGCCAGTGCCCGGTAGAGAGATGCACTGTCAATCTCGTCTTGCAGATTTGCCCGGTATCGGGCCACGTCGTCCTCGTCTGTCACCAGGTTCTCCCTCTCCAGATCCTATTCCAACAGTCCGTGCTCCCTGGCGTACCGCACCAGCTCCACCCGGCTGCGCAGTCCCAGCTTGTCCATCAGGTTAGCCCGGTGAGTCTCCACCGTGCGCACGCTGATGGTCAGCGTCTCGGCGATCTGGCGGTTGGTGTAGCCCTGGGCGATAAGTTGCAGGACTTCGCTCTCGCGCGGAGTCAGAGGCTCCACGAGGGGTTCGTCGGTTGCGCGAGTCGGGGCAACGTCCTGCAGCAGCGCGCGCGTCATCGCCGGATGGATGTAGACATCGCCGCGCCAGACGGCGCGAATGGCGTTGATGAGCTCAGACTCGACAGCGCGCTTGATGATGTAGCCTGCTGCGCCAGCCCGAATGGCCTCCCGCAGCAGGCTCTCGTCCTCGTGGACAGTTAGAATGAGCACCCGCGTGTCGGGAAGCGCCCGCTTCACCTGCCGGGTGATCTCAATGCCGCCAGGGCCGGGCATGCTGAGGTCCAGCAAGACCACATCGGGATCCAATTCTCTAGTCAACCGCAGGGTCTCATGACCATCGGCCGCCTCGCCGACCACTTCCAGGTCGGGCTCGGCGTTCAGCAGGGCCCGCAGGCCGGCTCGCAGCACGCCATGGTCATCGGCGATCAGGATGCGCACGGACATCGGGTATCTCCACGAACACGGTTGTTCCAGCACCGGGCACGCTTTCTACAGCCAGGGTTCCCCCCAACATTTCGGCCCGCTCCCGCATGCCAAACAGGCCAAGCCGGCCATTCTGCACCGCTGCATCAGGGTCAAAGCCGGCTCCGTCATCCTCCACGATGGCAACCACGCGATTGCCGCGTCGTTCCAGCAGGACATCAGCACGGGTGGCCTGGGCGTGGCGAACGACGTTGGTCAACGCCTCCTGGACAATGCGATACAGGGCTGTCTCCACTTCCGGCGGCAAACGCTCCCCGTCCAGTCCAACTGTTTCGAACTGAACGGACAGGCCGTGTTGACGGCTGTACTCCTGGGCGTACTGGCGTAGGGCTGCCACCAACCCCAGATGGTCCAGGCTGGTCGGCCGCAGGTCCATGGCCAGCCGGTGCAGATCTTCCAGCACACCGTCGGTCATGCGTTTCAACTCAGCCAGCCGGGTAAGGATGCTCTCAGGGCGATCCGCTTCCTTCTCAATCAAACGCAGGCCGACCATCAGGGATGTTAGAGCCTGGCCGGCCTCGTCGTGAAGTTCGCGGGCAATGCGATGGCGTTCCTCCTCCTGAGCACCCAACACGCGCTCCAGCAACTGGCCGCGCAAAGCCTCCCGCTGAGCCAGTTCCTCCATGAGCCGCTGGCGCTGGAGTTCAGCGTCTACCGCAACGCCCACCTGCCGGCCAATGGCGCCGGCCAGTTCCATCTGCTCCGGGCTGAAGGGCCGGCCCTCGGACATGGCCAGATTGAGTACGCCAAGAGCACAGTCATGAGAAACCAGGGGCACGCTCAGGTGCTGATCGAAACGTGCCTCGGGGTCACCATGATCCAGGGCGCGGCTCAAGCGGGGACACTCGGCTCGCAGGACAGGGTGTTGCCAGCGGTTGTCGGTCTCCAGGACTTCCATACAGCGGCACAGTTCCACCTCTGCAGCAGTCTCTCGATCCAGGAACCTCTCAGACAGCCCTCGTTGAGCGACAATGGCCGGCACCGGCTCCCCATCGCGGCTCAGCACCACCCAGCCGGCTGGACAGCGCAGGGCCATCAGGGCACTTTCCAGAGCTGCATCCAGCACCTCGTCCAGGGAACGGGCACCGGAGATGGCTCGGGCCACCTCGTTCAAGGCTGCCAGTTCCCGGTTCTGGCGCAGCAGTTCATCCCGGAAGCGGGCCAGGTCTTCAGTCATGGTGTTGAAAGCAGCCGTCAGCTCACCCACCTCGTCTGTCATGCGCACCGGCGGACGAACGTTCAGATCACCGCGCCCTACAGCCCGAGCAGCGGTCACCAGATCGAAAATGGGGGCCGTCATGACTCGAGTGAGAAACAACACGGCCAGCCCACCAAGCAGCAAGGCTGCCAGAGTGGTAAGCAGAAGTCGGCGGGTGGCGACGGCCACGGTCGCCTCCAGCCGGCGGTGGGACAACCCCAGGCGCACAACACCCAGCTTCCCCTCAAAGATGGGCGCAGCCACATCCGTGATGAGACCTTCGTCACTATTGAGGATCTCCACTCCCCATGGCTCATTCGGGGCCAGGGCGTTGATGGGGAGGAGGTCTGGGGGAACGCGATTGGGAAAAGAGTGAGCCACGACCTGCCCCTGAGAGTTGAGGATGAACACGTAGCGTACGTCGGGGTTGGTCTCCAGAGTGGCCCGCAACTCCTTGTTAAGGCCGAAGATGTTCTGCGTAAGGATCAGGTCAGTCGCATCTTCGGCCATATCGCGGGCCAGGGCGACGCCGCGCTCCCCCAGGCTCTGGCGCAGGTCGTGGGCCAGTTGGGCCTGCACCTGGGCCGTGATGGCCAGGCCCAGCATCAGGATGACCGCCAGAACCATGCCCAGCAGCTTGTAGCGGATGGAGATGCCCGTGATGCGCCGCCCCAGGCGTCGCGTCCAGCGACGTATACGTGATGGAGGGTTGGTCACTTGACTACTCTGCTCATATATTGCGTACTGAGTACTGAGTATTGCGTATTGCGTGGACTGGAAATCACGGCGTCCTGGAACACGCACTACGCAATACGCAGTACGCAACACTCACTTCCATCCTCGAACCCGAGCAGCCATGTGGCGAATGTCCTCGTAGGCAGCCGGCGTGGGTGACACGAAGCGATCCACGTACAGCACGGCCAGGGCCGACCGGCCCTGGGGATCCGTGTGCATGTTCAGCAAGGCCTTCTGCAAGGCAGCTTTGAGTGCCGGGTCCAGGTCGGGGTGAACGACGACCGGCGGGATACCGAAGAGCTGGGAACGTTCGACCACCCGCAGCCGCCGGCCCAGGTCAGGTTCGCTGCGCACCAGAGCGTCGAAGACCAGGGAATCCACTGTCGCCCCATCCACGATCCCCTGGGTCACGGCACGGATGCTGTTGTCGTGACTGTAGGTGTAGATGCTCTCGCCGAAGAATGACTCGGGCGTCTCGTCCATCTGGGCCAGCCGATACTGGACATACAGCCGGCCAGAGTTGGAGAGGGGATCGGTGAAGGCAAAACGCCGGCCCCCCAAGTCCTCGAAGCTGTGATAGGGGCTATCGGCAGCCACGACGATCAGCGCCTGGTAGGTCGTCGTCCCGCCGATTTCAGGGACGACGAGCAGCTCCATGTACCCATCGCGCTCTCCCTCGACGAAAGCCCCACCGCAAATGAAGCCCACGTCGGCCTGGCCCGTGCGGAGAAGCTCGTTGATCTCAGCGTAGGTGGGACGTTGCAACAGCTCCACGGGACGATCCAGTTGCTTGGCCAGATAGTCCAGCAAGGGGCTGTAGGTGTCGAAGGTGGCCTTGGGGGAGATGACGGCTGCCACGGCGACACGCAAGGGCAGCCGGCCCGGCGCTCGCTCGGCTGCCACCACGGCCCCTTTGGCCTCCACGTTGAGGCGCACAAAGGGATAGGTTGGATGGCCACAGGCTGTCATAAGCAGAAGAAATCCCAGCACGCCTGTAGACAGCAGACGCCTCATTCTGTTTTCCTCTCGTTATCGCAAGGAGAAACAACTCGGGAGCTAATTGTACGCGGAGAAGGCTTGAGAGGCAAGCGGCGTGGTTTTCTACTCTTATCCCGTCCCTTCAGAAGCCACCTCAGCGGTGCCAGTGCCGGGTTGGGGTTCCAACAGGAGGTATAGTAGCCGGAGATGCAAGCCAGGACGAAAGGCCATGCTCAGCAGTTGCCGGTAGGGGTACGTGCCT
This sequence comes from uncultured Anaerolineales bacterium, assembly GCA_964532665.1. GTDB lineage: Bacteria > Chloroflexota > Anaerolineae > Epilineales > JAANWY01 > CAZHMV01. The sequence continues at coordinate 3,127 of CAZHMV010000128.1, read as the reverse complement.
GTGAACATGCCCCAGAACAGCCGGCTGTGATGGCGTTCGGCCGGAGGCAATGCCTGTTCGGCGGCAATAGAACGCAAATGGGGCAACGTGAGCCACTGGTAATGTTGAAACACGTGAGTGAAAGCGAAGAGGAATCGGCCAGCCCGGTTATCCCACGAGATCTCGCGACACAGCGGGGCATAGCAAATCTCAAAATCGTCCGCACCGACGCCGTATAAGACGGCAGTGTAGGCCGCTTGCCGCGCCGTACGCAAGGCCGTACCGATGCCATTCTTGTACAGGCGGGTCATGCCGGCGTCTCCCACAGCCACAAACTGATCAGCGTACAGAGGCCGGCCCGGCCCCACGGCGATGCGGGGCCGACAGCCACAGGCGCGCGGCAGGCTCTGTGGCAACAGACTCGCCACTTCCGGCAGGGCCAGGAAACGAGCGATTGTCCCCTGGGGTAGTTTTTCACCCAGCAAGGAAACGTTGATACAGGGACCTTTGGGAACCAGGGTACCAAACGTCAGGCTACCATTGCGCGGTAGGAATATATGTACACTCTCTCCCAATGCACGTTTGACAGCATCGCCCCCCAGGCAGATTTCGGTCTGGGCCATCTGTCGCCGGAGGGGAGGCCGGTAATCGAGATCGGTGAAATGGATGACGCGTCGGTTCACGCCGCCGGCCAACACGATCAGGTCCGCCGGATAGCTGTCCCGCTGGGTATCCACACACGGACGGGGCCTGAGGGTGACGGAGGTCACCCGTTCGGGGATGACCTCCGCTCCCAGGGCACGAGCCTTATCTAGCAGAAAGCCGTCGAAGCTGATGGGATGAGGCCACGGAGAGCCACAGCGGGGACCGCCGCCCCGGTAGACGCTGACCACATCCCCGTCTGGGTCAGGCTGGGGCAGGCAGATCCGGCCGGCGGCAGTGTGCAGAGTGTAGTGACTGATGCGATCGCGGATGATGCGTGGCGGCACCACGATGCCGATTTCTGCCAGTTCCTTCAGCACACGCAGGGGAATCAGGCCGGCGCACATGTTGCAGCCCCAGGGGCCAGTGCGGGAGAAATCACGAGGCTCGAAGATGGTAACGTCCAGGTGCAGGTCGAGTTGACGGGCGAAGTGGAGGGCGAAGATAGCGAAGAAGCAGCCCGCAGGGCCTCCCCCGATGACCGCGACGCGGCCACCGGGCGGCAGTCTCCTGGGATGATATATGGCTGAAGCCATCGCCAGCGCCTTTCGGGTGTGCAAGCCATACCGCTGGCAGGTTTAAACCATCACCTGCGGCCCAGATGTAGGAAGCGTCAAAGGGTTCGCGGAAAGGCGTGATCAAGGATACTTCATACCTCATTCTAAGGGTTGGAAGTCAAAGTTGTGACTCAATCATGTCAAAACTGTGTCAAAAGCGAACGAGCGGAGCGTTGAAATGCCCCGCTGATACCCACAAACCTGTTGAAAACAGGTTAGGCCAGTGCGTTTTCAACGCACTTCGCGGTATCAGCCGGTGATTTCAATCATCGGCTATCGCGTGGATGCCGTCAATTCTCTTCTGAAGGGGTCGCCGGCTCGTAGACCGGCATCAGAAAGACGCCTTCGTAGTCCGGGCCGGGAAACTCGGCGTGCACGACCAGCTCCCAGTAGCGGGTGGGGACGTCGGACAGGCAGGTTTCGGGGCCGTCCGCCGGCAGGGGGAACCGGATGTGGGCCATGCCGCCGGCGTCGAACGTCAGCGGGGTGCGGTCCTCGTACAGGGCGCGCATCACCTGTGAGGAAGTGCCGTCTGGGCTCGGGAGCAGGTACTCCTCGACCGCGCGCAACAGGGCCTCGGCACGGGTCGCCTGCGCCAGTTTGGGATTCCCCTCGAAGGTTCCCACCAACTCGCCGCCCAGGTAGTACGGTGGGCCCTCCTCGAAGTAGAACCGCGCTCGGCCAAAGCGCCAGCGTTGCAAGAAACGGTACACCAGGAACCCCAGCAGCAGGACGAAGGCCAGGTCGAAGGTCGCCGTCGCGAACACCGGCACCCAGTTGTTTCCCTCCAACAGGTGGTGAAAAGGGACCAGCCCAGAGAACAGCAAGCCGTTGAAGATCACAATAAAGGCCGCCAGCAACAAAAGCCCCACGCCATGATAGCGGAGGGAACGGCTGCTGTCATCCGGCATGTAGTGGAGCGGCCAGGGATAGTCACGGCGCCAGGGCTCGACGTAGCGGCGGGCGCGCTGTTTCCAGAGCACGCGCCGGATGGCGCGCAGGTCAAGCACCCCGCCGGCTAACACGAAAACGCCACCGATCCACGCCGGCAGCCAGCGTGGCACGCCCGGCTCCGTCGTGACCAGACCCAGCAGGCTGGCCACGACGATGAACAGGCCCATGCCGGCCACCGTCGAACCGACGACTAACGCCACGCGAGTGGACTCCATGGGCATGCGCGATGCCCCTCCGGTGGGTTTGGGTCGATCAAGATACGGCATCTTCAGACTCTCTCTGCACTATGGCTCGATCAAGCCTCGATGAATGGCATACTCTACCAGTTTGACGTGATCCCGTGGATTGAGTTTCTCCATGATGGCCTGCCCGTACCTCTGAGAGATGCGGGAGCGCTGAGGTTCAGGCAATTCGCCAGCCTCAAGCGAATGATACCACCAGAGAAGCTTGAAGCATACAAGCGAGGAGCTCGGGCACGGGAAGCGCGCCGGCTTCGTGAGGCAACCCGGCGGCGTGAAATGGCATGGCGCGTTGCCGAACAGACAGCCCGCCTGCTTAAGGAGCAGTTCAGCGCTGTACGCGTCGTTGTGTTTGGTTCCCTCGCCCATGGGGCCTGGTTTCACCCGGACTCGGACATCGATTTGGCCGTTGCCGGCATTGCCCCTGAGCTGTTCTGGCGAGCCTGGTGTGCTCTGGATCAGGTGAGCGAGGGCATTGAGATTAACCTGGTGGCACTGGAAGGTGCGCCTCAGAGATTGCGACGAGAGATTGAAGCGGATAGCGTACTTGACCAGTTCGATCCGGTCGTGGGGGTTAAGTCTCTCCATTCCCCCGAAGCAGGGGGAGAGCAAGCGATCAAAAGGAGACCTGTAATCAAAGCGGCTCTACGCAGAATAGTGGGGTTAACCCGCTCGAAGGGGACAACAGTCCCCGTA
>CAZHMV010000127.1:0-16747 GCA_964532665.1 uncultured Anaerolineales bacterium | reverse complement strand
GGGTGCTCCGACAAGCCTGGACCGGACTCGGTCGAGCCGCTTCTGGGGACGTTTTCTAGTATACTATCGGTTCTCTACCGTACACTTTTCAGGATGAGAGCACCTATTGCGTATATGTCATTCTGAACGGAGCGTAGCGGAGTGAAGAATCCCTGATAGGGTAGTCAAAGCTCCTGTGTCGTTGGCAAAAAGATGACCTGGTTTATCAGATCGAGTATTATCCAGTCATGTTAAGGGTCATTGTAGCCTTTCAGGGATTCTTCGGCTTCGCCTCAGAATGACATAACTGCGACGGTGGCTTGACAACCCGTTTCCCTCGAAAAGTGTACGGTAGAGAAACTATCGGTTAATCTGATCCCGCACGGTAGTCCTCGTTTTCATCGGGTTTCGCAGTTTTCTTACGCGGAACACATTTCCGCGTAAAACCCAAGATTCGGTGTCTTACACGGAAAGGTATCGCTGAGGGGGACGCCCCCACCGAGTTGCGGACAGATTTCCAAAAGTAAGCTATCCTTTAGAGTGAGCGTCCTGAGTAGCCCCGAAGGGGCGTATCAAAGAGCGCAAACGGCCACAAATCACCCTTTGATACGCGCTGTCGCGCACTCGATGATTCCCAGCCTTGGGTTGGGATAACGACTTGGGGAAAGTCCTATTGAACAGATGCTGGAACGCTGTCTGCATCTGTTACCTATCACAAGAGACGATCATGAGGATTCAAGTTTGGCCTGTTTCTGATATCGAAGGTCCTTTGCCGTCCAAACTCACGCCCCTGGTGACTTGCGGTGTTTGTTGGTTTCTATCGCCGAGGGCAGCGGTTGCTCTACGTTCCCGACTATTGCGGCCCCGGTTGTGCTTGCGGTTTGATTATGTCCTTTGTGACTGGTTCGGGCGGTTCCCCTGCGATTGGCTTTCCGACGCAAAGCCGCCATAGTTGAACCCGGGCAATCGCCGCCGTTCGATCCGTTTGCCCAGCACCTTTTCGATCGCGCGCACCAACGGCTCGTCGCCCCGAGCCATGAAGGTAAGGGCTTCTCCGGTCCTGTGGGCGCGACCGGTGCGCCCGATACGGTGCGTGTAGGCATCCACGGTGTCAGGCATGTCAAAGTTGATCACGTGCGAGATATCTTTTACGTCAATGCCGCGCGCAGCAATGTCGGTGGCGACGAGAATGTCGTACTTGCCATCCCGAAAACCATTGATTGCCGCCTGGCGCTGATTCTGCGACATGTTACCTTGCAGTGTCGCTGCGCGATACCTGTGTTTTTCCAGGTCGCGAGCCAAGTTGCGGGCGCGATACTTGGTTCGGGTGAAGACCAGCACGCGGCCTGTAGCCGTCTGTTCCAGTGTAGCCAGCAGCAGTTTTTTCTTGAGGCCTTGCGATACGGGATAGAGAGCGTGTGAAACGGTTTTGGCCGGGGCAATCAGGCCGATCTGTACGGCAACCGGGTCTTTGAGAATGCTGTCGGCCAGTCTGCGGATATCTTTGGGCATCGTGGCCGAAAAAAAGAGCGTCTGGCGTCGCGCCGGGACGAGCTTTAGAATGCGACGAATGTCGGGCAGGAAGCCCATGTCGCACATGCGATCGGCTTCGTCCAAGACCAGTACTTCGACGCGAGACAGGTCAATGCTACGGTCGTTGGCCAGATCGAGTAGACGGCCCGGGCAGGCAACGACGATCTCTGCGCCGCGCTGCAAGGCCTTGACCTGGCGATTCTTGCTGACGCCGCCATAGACGGTGACGCTGCGCAATCGAGTGTTCTTGCCTAAATCGACACTCGCCTGGTGGATCTGTTCGGCAAGCTCGCGTGTGGGCGCTACGATGAGGGCCCGCACCCGGCGCAACGGTCCTTTGGTCAGCCGCTGCAAAATGGGCAGGACAAAGGCTGCGGTTTTCCCGGTGCCGGTTTGTGCTGTCCCCAGCACGTCGCGCCCTTTGAGCACGACGGGGATCGCTTGCTGCTGGATCGGGGTCGGTGTGGTGTACCCCAGTGACTTGATGCCCGCGCTGATGCGCGGATCAAAAGAGAAATGTTCGAAATTCAAATTCAGTACTCCTTGACTGTATTTAGCCAAGTCGCACTCTTGGCTCCGTGATAGGTTCAGGTATGGTACCTGTGAATTGGCCCAGACTGGCACAAAAAAACACCGCTCCGATTTCGTGAATCGGAACGGTGCAAAATGCCAAACCGATTGACTTGACCAACGTCAGAGATTATACCAGTGGAGGGTGTTTGTGTCAAATCGGGCAGCCGCGCTGTAGCAGGGCTGTTCAGTTCTAACGAGTTTTCAGCACAAAACGCTCCCAGTCCCCGTCTCGGGGGCGGCCTATGCGGCGAAATCTCACCAGAGCCTGCCCTGAGCTTGCCGAAGGGACGCCTGCACACCTTCACTTGCGTTCACCATAGCTACCTGCTCGGCGGGGTTGTCCTGTCTGGCTCAGTCTTTACCGCCTTTCCTTCCCGCCTTTGGTCCTGAGCTTGCCGAAGGATTGATAATCAGTCGCACGCCAAGGGAAGGCGCTATCACTCCTGCACCAAGAGGATAGGAGTTTCACCTATATGAACATACAGTTGTCAAAGATCATTCGACCTTTGCCGCCCATCCCCCAGACACCGTCTGGTTTCGGGCGAATGGGTTGCACCAATGGGATGGAGCTGACTCGCTACCGCTCGCGGCTCATCCCTGCCGCACTGTAGAATTCCAACGTCAGCGGTGGTGAGGAGTCCTCAATGCTACGTGGGGGAACCAGCGGCGGTGGATGGGCGGTGGGTCCGAGCCGGCGGTCGGGGGGAATGCGGGCCCGTTTGCCTATGTTTGTCAAGCGGGAAGTGACTCACTTGATAACCGAAAAGTGACCCACCTTGGCCTCTCTGGGGCCAGAGTGATCATCGAAAAGTGTCCCGTTTGATATTCCAAAAGTGACCCCCGGAGGGCGCCGGCGGGACGACCAGGCGCCCTCCGGAGCGGCCTCAGCTCGTAGCCGGCGAGTCAGAGGTATCGCTCGCGTCCTTACAAGTGAACCAGACGATGCCTTCTGGCGTTGCAGACTCTGGCGGAAGCGATGGCTCTCGCCCTGAACTCCAGGATGTGACAGCGATGGGTCAGCCGATCCAGCAAGGCACTGGTCAGCCGGGGATCGCCAAGGACCTCGGTCCATTCGGCGAAGGCCAGATTGGAGGTCACGATCAGCGAGTCGCGCAGGTACTTCTGGCTGCGGCGGGTGAACTCGCAGCGGTTGGGCGGCGGATGGAGGATACTGGCCCGGGATTTTCTGATATCTCCCCGTTCTTGCTTTCAGTGCTATGCCGGCCCCGAAGGTGAACATGGATAGATCGCAGCTTCTGAAACGACTTGACAGGGCGTGGGAGGCACTCAAGGCGTCATACGTCGGGCTGTCAGACGCAGAGCTGATGGAACCCAGTGTCACGGGTGCCTGGTCAGTCAAAGATATCATCGCGCATGTGACCTGGTGGGAAGAGGAGGCGCTGACGCATTTGCCGCTCATCCTCGCGGGCGGGAAGCCACCCAGGTATTCGGTCACGTACGGTGGCATCGATGCCTTCAATGCCCAGATGACAGAGCAGAAGAGGAAGCTATCGCTCTCTGAGGTGCTGCGGCAGCGGGACGACACTCACCGCCGGCTCATCGACTTTCTACAGAGTGTGCCAGAAGATCAAATTGCCCGGGAAACGCGCTTTCGTCGTCGTTTGCGGCTTGATACGTACGGCCATTACCTGAAGCACGCCGAGGCGATACGGAAATGGCGAGAGCAGCGGTCAGCGGGATAAGGGAAGGTCAAAAGGGAGTTCACTGGCCGGATATTGACGAGGACATCAGTGCGGCAGGAATGCTATATGGGACTCCTGCCCCCCGTCCCCAAAGAACAGAAGTGAAGCCGGAGCCTGCATTGGCCTAAGCTGGGGGTCATTCCTCGCATCGAAGAATCTTCATTGCGAGGAGTGTACGCCTAACACCCGACCACCCGACGCGGCGGGTCGAGGGTCCAAGCGACGTCGTGGGCAAGACGAGCGTCGCCCCGCCATCGCCGCAGCGCGGGTGAGCTCATCCGGTGAGGACTCACAGAAGACCCAGCATGGGTTTTGCAATCGAAACGACTGGGCTATCAAAATCCTTCGGCCACGTGCGCGCTGCGGACTCGGTCAGTCTGTGCGTGGGGCACGGGGAGATCTACGGCTTCGTCGGCCTGACCGGCGCTGGCAAGACCACTACCATCCGCGCCCTGTCGGGCATGATCCGTAACTTCATGCTCATGCCGTTTGTCGCTCTGTTTGCCAGTGCGGGCCGCGGCTACCCGCCTCCGCTTGGATGGGCTGTATTGACCCTGGCCTTCGCCCAGATCGCCGGCCTGCTGGGCTGGGGCGATTGGTTCCCGTGGTCCGTGCCCAGCCTGGTCAGCGGCATGTTGGGGCCACGCGCTGAGCAAGTTGGAATGCACAGCTATGTCCTGGTGTCGCTGACTTTCCTCGCCGGCCTCCTGGCAACATTCGCGTGGTGGCAGAGCGCAGACCAGGCGCGATAACCCATCGACAAGCGGTCTTCACAGGCCCCGCAGGTGGTCCCGGCGATCGACGAATTCGATGTGCCACTGGCCGCCATTCCACGTCAGACTGTGGAGCGTCGTGTTGCCCACGTTGACGGTGAAGGTATCACTTCCTAGCAGCAGCCGGAACACCGTCCCGTCGGATTTCTCTGTTGGATGGGGGTTTGCTGAGACCAACCATCTATGCTAGAATTCTGAATCAGCCAGGAGGGGTCGCATAGTCTGGTCGAGTGCGCGCGTCTCGAAAACGCGTAGGGTTAGCGCCCTCGAGGGTTCAAATCCCTCCCCCTCCGCCATAGCTCTCGGAGAGGTCGCATAGTCCGGTCTAGTGCGCGCGCCTGGAGAGCGCGTAGGGCGAAAGCCCTCGAGGGTTCGAATCCCTCCCTCTCCGCCTGATACGCCGGCCCAGCACGCAGTGTGTGAGGCCGGCGTTCTCATTGGCCCGCTACACACCGTACAGTTCGCGCACCGCGTTGTAAACCCAGCTCATCTGGTTGGCGGGATAGTGCTGGGAAAGATAGCGCATCATGTCCGGCAGGGACGTTTTGTGCGGGTCCAGGCCCGATTCAGCCACCAGGTGACGCAGCCACTCCTTGCGCTGCAGCTCCATCACGTACTCCATCCACACACGCCGGATGAGGTCGGCCTGGATTTCGATGAGCGGTCGGTCGAAGTCGGCTTCCAGTTCCGCCATCAGGTCGTCAACCTGGCCGGCGGCAAAGTCATAGCCGTTCTCCCGCATCTTGTACAGTGCCTGCAGGATGATCTCCTTTGACAGCGTCTGACCCATTGCCCAATGGATCTCCTCGATGGATGCCGGCTTGCATTTGTAGTAGATCGCCGTCCGGGGCGTGGAGATCATGAGGATCGCCCCCTCTTCAACGAACGTGTCCTGGCCGGCGGCCTGGTTGCGGCGCTCCATCTCCTCCTGCCAGGCCTGGTACGCACGGCGCAGGTTGTCACTATCGAGTTGGGCCACCTCAATCGATTCCACCAGCGGCAAGTCGTACCGTCGAGCAATGCCGGCCAGGATGCGGTAGCTGACGGGGCGCTTGTGCCGAATCGCGGTGTGCAGCGTCAGAGCCAGCGGCGTCTCGTACCTGACCAGGTGGGGATTGCGATAACCCCACAGCTCGAAGCAGAGGGTGATGTTCTGCTCCCGCACCGCCCGTTCCAGGTTGGTCCGGTCCGGCATGGCGTCGTTCAGCAGGGCCGGCCAGTCGCCCCAACGAGAGGGCGTCAGCACGGGCTGGAGGCGAGTGCGCGGCACAACCTCGATCACGTTGCCGGTTTCATCTGTCAGCGGGTAGAAGATGATACACGTGCCATCCAGCTTGACATTGAATCGCGCATCGGTGGCGTTCTGCGGCACCGGGATGACAATCCTGGCGCTGTCGTCCTCCCGCTGATAGGGGTACGGAATCTTGGGCATAGCATAGACGAATTCCAGCCGCTCCGCGCCATTCACCTGGGTCACGGCCAGCATGCCCAACCGCTCCGACTCCTCGCGGCACAGCCAGCCGGCGATGTGGTTGCCACCGTCGGTTGTGACGTCGAACTCGTTCCAGTATTTCTTGTTGACAGTCGTGATCTGAACGATCCGGTCAAGAGATGCATTCATCGTTTCCCACCACGTCAAGTGTATCAGAGCGCATCACCCAGAGCAAATGGGGCAGCGGATTAGACCCTGAAAGGGTTCCGAAACCTTTAAGGTCTGACCTGATACCCAATTTGACATTCACGCGCTGTTCCAGTACCATTGAGGCTGGCCGTGCTAGGCGGGGCGCTAGCGGTGCCCTGTACCCGAAAACCGCTCACGCGGGGCTGAATTCCCCCTCGAGGTGGCGGATCGCTGGGACTGTTCCGGCCAAGTGGTGTTGAAGGTTGGGTCCTGCGCGGCGGAAGCCCGTGAACCCCGTCAGGTCCGGGAGGAAGCAGCGGTAAGCGGTCCCTTCCGGGTGCCGCAGGAGTGCCTGATCGGAGCTGGCTAGTCGGAATAAGCCGGTGGGATTCCCATCGACAGGGGGTGCACGGCCTTTTTCAGTAAACAGTAATCAGTGATCAGTGATCACTGACAAGGAAGCCCCGGTGTCATCTGAAACAGTCCTCATTGAGCCACGACTGCGGCGGCCTGCCCAGGCCCTTCGACGCCAGATTCAACCCGGCCTGTTTGCGTTGATCGCCGTGCTGACGGCCGCCAGTCTCATGACCCTGGGGTACCGCTGGACGGGCCGGCCCATCACCCTCACCATTGACGGCCAGGCAACCCACCTCCGCACCCACCAGACGACGGTCGGCGAACTCCTGGGAAATCGGGGTATCGTCCTGCGACCGGAGGACATCGTGCAACCCGCCCTCGACACGCCCTTGGAGCAGGCGACCGACATCACCATCCAGCGGGCCCGCGCCGTGACCCTGGTCGTCGATGGCCGGCGCAGCACGGAGTACACGCACGCGGCCTCGCCGGCGGCTGTGCTTCTGGACGCCGGCATCGAACTGCGGCCCTTCGATCGGGTGTCGGTGAACAACCAAACGTGGGTACCTGAGACGGCGTTTCCCAACACCCATCCGGTCGAAGTTCGCGTCCACCGGGCGGTCCCCTTCTCGCTGTCCGACGACGGGCTCACAGCGCAACTGTGGACCACCGCACCAACCCTGGGCGAGGCACTGGCCGACGAAGGCATTCCAGTGTACCTGGCAGACGCGATCAGCGTGCCCCTGGACACGCCGATGAGCGCCGGCCTCCGCGTCACGATCCAACGCTCCCGGCCGGTACGCATCCTGGTAGATGGACGCGAGATTCACACGCGCAGCCGCGCCCAGACCGTGGCCGACGTGCTGACACAGGAGGGCGTCACGCTCCGCGAACTTGACTACACGAGGCCGGCCGCCGATACCCCCCTGCAAGGCCATCGGACGATTGATGTCCGCCGCGTGGACGAAGAGTTTGTCTATGAAACAGCCCCCATCCCCTTCGAGACCGTCTGGAAAGCTGATCCGACGTTGGATCTGGACTCCCGCCGGCTGATCCAGGCCGGCATCGCGGGCGTCCGTCGCCGGCGGACCCGCATCGTCTACGAAAATGGCGACGAGACCTCGCGGGAAACCACCAGTTGGTGGGTGGAAGAGGACCCAACACCGGAAATCATCGCTTATGGCACCCACATCGTCTGGCGGACGGTGGATACGCCGGAGGGTCCGAAACGCTACTGGCGAAAAATGCGCGTGCTGGCTACCTCCTATTCCGCAGCCACCTCGGGCAAGCCGCGAAACCATCCCACCTACGGCATCACCCGCCTTGGCTGGGAAGCACGCCGGGGCATCGTGGCCGTCGATCCACGGGTGATCAACCTGCGGCAGAAGCTATACGTGCCGGGATACGGCACGGCCGTGGCCGGCGACACCGGCGGTCGAATCCGTGGCCGGCACATCGACCTGGGCTTCGACGAGGGAAATCTGCAACTCTGGTACCGCTGGGTGGACGTGTACCTGCTGGAACCGGCCCCGCCGGCGAGCCGAATCCACTACGTGCTGCCGAACTGGCCCAGGGAACGGTAGATAATTGTCAATTGTTAATTGTCAATTTGTGAGGGGTTTTGGCGCGGGGGATCCGGTATGAAGGCTACGGCTGTTGCGCCGAGCAACATTGCGTTTGTGAAGTACTGGGGGAATGCTGATCCGAGGTTGAACATCCCATTCAACAACTCGATCTCCATGAACCTGAGTGCGGCACAAACACGCACGACGGTGGAATTTGATCCGGCTTTCACTGGCGACACCCTGGTGATCGATGGCCGGCCCGTCATCGGTGCCGCCAGGACGCGCGTTGTGCGTCACCTGGACCGCATTCGTGCTCTGGCCGGCACCGACAACTATGCGCGCGTTGTCTCCGAAAACAACTTCCCCATGGGCACCGGCATTGCCTCTTCGGCCGCCGCCTTCGCGGCACTGTCGCTGGCCGGCACGGCCGCTCTGAACCTCGACCTGAGCGAACGCGAGATGACGGCGCTGGCGCGCCAGGGATCCGGCTCCGCCGCCCGCTCGATACCTGACGGTTATGTGGAGTTAAAGGCCGGCGGCGGCCACACCACCGCCTTCGCCTACACCCTCTTCGCCCCCGACCACTGGGATCTGTGCGACATCGTCGCCATCGTCTCCCGCAGGGAGAAGCCCGTCGGCTCCAGCCAGGGCCACGGGGCGGCCGAGACAAGCCCCCACTTCACCACCCGCCTGGCGGAGCTGCCGGCCCGGCTCAAGACCGTCCGGCAGGCGCTGCGCAATCGGGACGTCCAGGCGCTGGGCGAAGCCGCCGAAGCGGATGCTATCTCGCTCCACGTGGTTGCCATGACCTCCCGGCCGCCCATCTACTACTGGGCGCCGGGCACCGTCCGTCTGATTCACGCGGTGCAGGAATGGCGTCGCGACGGCCTGCCGGTGTACTTTACGCTAGATGCCGGCCCGAACGTCCACCTCATCTGCGAAGCCGAACACGGGGCCGACGTCCTGGGCCGGCTGTCTCAAATCGACGAGGTCATCGAGACCCTGGTGAGTGGGCCGGCCGAGGGAGCTCACCTCACGGACGATCATCTCTTCTGATCCCAACCCACAACGCATAGAGGCAGCTTGACCGAGATACTCCTGCGTGCTACAATCTGCTGCAACACCTCGAGGTGTTATTTCTTCCCGCTGGCCGGCTTTGAACGCAGGTAGCGGCTGGAGGAATAAGGAACGAATACCGTGATCAGCGACTTTCTCAAAACATTAAATCATCTGCAATCCAACGAGCAGCTCAACATGTCGAAGTTGTATGCGCTTTCGGCACCAACGCGCGAAAACATGCGGGCTTTCGCCGAAGTCTGGCCCCGGATTCACGCTGAGCGCCGGCGGCACATCATTGAAAACCTGGTTGACATTGCCGAGGCCAATTTCCGCGTCGATTTCAGGCGCATCTTCCGCCACGCGCTGGATGATCCCGACTCAGGCGTCCGGGCAATGGCCATCGATGGCCTGTGGGAAGACGAGGGCCACGATCTAATCGAGCGCTTCTGCTTCCTGCTGGAAAATGACCTCTCGGCGGACGTTCGAGCCAGCGCTGCCCAGGCCCTCGGCAAGTACGTGCTTCAGGCCGAACTGGACGAGCTGGACCACGAGCCGGCCGAGCACATCCGCGTCATCTTACAGGACGTGTTCTACGACGAGTCTGAGGACATTGAGGTGCGCCGCCGGGCTCTGGAGTCCATCGCCTACCACGACCACGTTAACACCCGCGAGATCATTCGCACAGCCTACGAGGAAACACCCCACAAGATGCAGGTCAGCGCAGTGTTCGCCATGGGGCGCAGCAGCGACCCCTGCTGGTGTGAGACCGTTCTGATGGAGCTGGACAACCCCAGCCCCGAGATTCGGTTCGAGGCAGCCCGCGCCGGCGGCGAATTGAGAATCAAGCAGGCCGTGCCGGCTCTGCTGGACCTGTTGCTGGACCCCGACCGCGAGGTACAGGAGGCGGCCATCTGGGCCCTGGGACAGATTGGCGGGGATCGCGCCAGGCAGGCCCTCAACATTCTGATGCAGGGTGACGACCCGGGCCTGGCAGATGCAGCCGAAGAAGCCTTCGGTGAGCTCCTGCTGATGGAAGGCGACATCGGTCTCCCCCTCTATGACTTCGATCTGTCCGAGAATGGCCAGATTGAGCTGAGCGAGTTGGAAGAGCTGGACGACTTAAGCGACCTGGAGAGCTGGAGTGAGGACGAGGAACTGAGGCGCACTTGACTTGTTAGGCTAGGGGATGATCTGTAACGTAGGTCACCTGCGTATCTCGTAACACGGGTAAAGATGGGAATCGAACTTGTAGAACGAAAGTGAACATCACCACCGTCCTCATTGACGTTATTCTGCCCGTCTTTATCATCATCGGAATTGGGGCGCTTGCCGGCCGCCGGCTTGGGTTGAACGTTCAAACACTGTCTCGGTCTGTGCTGTACATTTTCGGGCCGGCCCTGGTCTTTCGATCGCTGCTCACAACGGAGCTAAGCGCGCGGGACGCCGGCCAGATCGTTGCCTTCTACCTGATCACCACCGCCGTCATTGGCCTAATTGCCTGGAGTATGACGCGGGCCCTACGTTTCGACGCCGTCCAGGCGAACGCGTTTCTACTGACAACGTTGCTCATTAACACCGGCAACTACGGACTGCCCGTCAACCTATTCGCCTTTGGTGACCCGGGCCTGGAGCGCGCCGTCATTTTCTTCGCCGCCGCCTCGGTGCTGACCAACACAGTCGGCATCTACATCGCAGCCCGTGGCCATGCCGGGCCTCGCGAAGCGCTGCAAAACGTGTTCCGTCTGCCGCTGATCTACGCTGTGGCGCTCGCCCTGGCCCTGCGGATGGCCGGCACCACCAGCCTGCCCCATGCGCTGTTCCGCCCCATCGATCTGCTGGCCGACGCTGCCGTGCCGGTGCTGCTACTGGCCCTGGGAGTCGAGCTGGCAAAGACCACCATCGACCGGCAGTTCTGGACCGTCGGCCTGGCGACGGTGACGCGCCTGGTCATCGCGGCGGTGCTGGCCGGCATTATCGCTGCTCTGATGGGGTTGCAGGGCCTGACACGCCAGGTGTGCATCGTGGAGGCCAGCATGCCCACGGCCGTCATGAGCGTGGTCCTGGCCGTCGAATTCAACGCCAAACCACGTTTCGTCACCAGCGTCGTATTCGTTTCGACGCTGGCCAGTCTGGTCACGTTGACCATTCTGTTGAGCCTGATCACATGACTCACACCGTTAACGGCTTCGTTAGCAAGGCCGAACGCCTGGCCTACCTGGAACAATTGCTGTCGGGGAAGCTGCCGGCTGGCCCGGCCACCGAGCACTTGCTGACTCGCCTGATGAATCCGGCCGTGCGCGGCCCGTTCCTGGAGACGCTGCTTCTCCAGCCCTGGCCGACGATCCAGAACTCCGTTGAGAGCGTGGCGGCCAGTGGTGATGAGCGTGCAGCGGTCATTCTCTCACCGTTGCTGCACAGCCTGGAGGAGTCGGTGGTGCTCTTGACGATCAACGCCCTGCGGGGGCTGGGATCACCGGCGGCGAGGCCGGCCCTGTCGGAGCGCGCAGAATTCGACCAGCGCGTGGCCGTTCGTCAGGCTGCTGCGAAGGCCCTGGACCACTTGCCCGAAGAAACGGCACCCGAGATGGAAAGTGCCCAGTTGCCGCTGCATTCGGCCTACCTCACCGTCGTGGATGGCGCCGGCGGGCAGATGGCACTGGTTGCGCGCCGCTGGGAAGAGGACGAGATTGCCATCTTCCACGTCATCTTCGACGATACCCAGGGTATCCTGGAGAGCTTCGGATTTCCCACAGAGCATCCGCTGGAGTTGGTGGACACGTTGGACGACCTGGAGGATGACGGTCTGACGCCGGCTGAGGTGCCGTTGCCGGAAATCCGCATAGCCGTGGACGATGCCTACCAGCAGGCCCTGGAGCAGCGGGGACGGGTTCCCGTGAGCTTCGCCGCGTGGCAACCATTCCTGGCCGGCGACGACCCTCGCGAGGTCCCGTCAGTCCAACTCCCCGAGGTCCGGCTGGAGGAGGACTTTGAGACATTCGCCGAATGTCACCAGTTGCTCGACCTGGACGAGTTCGGCACCTGGTACTTCGAACCGGCCGAGATCGGGAACGCCGTGGATCGCGCCAGGCGATTGCAACACCGGCGCGACGAGCCGGACTACGAGCGGCGCCTCGTCGGCCTGATCCGCCAGACACTGAGCAGCCACGTGCCCCCTGATCGCCAGCGGCTATTCCGGCGCCGGCTGGAGCGCCAGGCATCGCTGCTGATGCGCATCTACGACGAGCCGATCCACGCGCGACGGGCGCTGGCGGCGGCTGCCGGCTTGGCAGAGGATGCCGGCATACCCGCCAGCGAGCATCCGCTGTTACAAGAGATGTTGATTCGGAGCCTGGAAGCTGCCCTGGGCCGGCCTCTGAGCGACCGCTCAGACCTTTAGGGTTTTGCAAAACCCTAAAGGTCTCGGAAAGGAATATCATGACAAACGATAGCCGGTACACCCACTTTGCCGACTTCCTGAGCGATCTGTCGGTCGCTGTGGCTGTCGCCCTGAAGACGCACGACACGGCAACGGTCGAGGACCTGGCCGGCCACCTGGCAGAGCTCGTGGAAGCGGCCGATGAGTCGAACGAAGCAGAGCTGGCCGCCTACTTTGGCGTGCTCCACGGCCTGTTGCGCGGAGAGGATGTCACCACAGCCGCCGAGAAGCTGATAGAGCCGTACCGCACGGGGTATGAACGCATTCTCCAGGAGTTGGAAGAGGAACCAGAAGAAGACTTCTCAGATTGGTTAGCTCGCCTGACCAGCATCGTTGCTACGGTTGTCAGGGGGGGCAGGGCTGAAGATCGGGCTGAGATGGAGCAGTCCTTTACCAGGCTGAGTGACCACGTGCCGCCTGAGGAAACCGAATTCCACGACTTCATCGCTGCCCTGCGGGCCGTCGTACGTGATGAGGATACGCGAGCCCTGGCCCTTAAACTGCAGCCGCCGTATCGGGAAGCGTTCCACAGCCTGCTGCAACTGTTGGCCGCCGACGATACCACCGATTTCACCGTGCACGCCATCCTGGACCGAATACAGCACAACACGGTCGTCGCCCTCACCCGGGGGAACCGTGCACTGCGCGTATCCGTTGCTGAAGCGCTGGCCGACATCGAAGAGAAGCTGCCAGAAGACGAGCCGACGACCATTCATTTCCGCGCGCTCATCGTCGGCGCTCTGGCGCTGCTGCTGGAACGGGAACCGCCGGCCGCCGTCAAGAACCTGCCCGAACCCTTCGCTGACGCCTGGCACAATATCCTCGCGGCATCGCAGAAGTAATGAGCCGCGACAATCAACTGGTCACCCTCTCGCTGCTGCTGTGGGGTCTGGGCGAAGGGCTGTTCTTCTTCATTCAACCCTGGTACATCGGCCAGTTGGGGGCCAGCCCGACGCAGATTGGCGGCGTGCTGGCCCTGGCCGGCGGTGTGACAGCGGCGACCTACCTGCCCGGTGGCATTGTCAGCGATCGACTGGACCGCAAACTGACCATGATTGGCGGCTACGCTATTGGCATGGTGGCTACCCTGGCCATGGCAGCCGCGCGACACTGGCACACACTCATTCCGGGCTTGCTGCTTTACGCTACGTCAGGCTATGGTGTCCCTGCAATATACAGTTACGTCACCCACGCGGCCAAAGACGAGGACCTCACCCGGACCCTCACGACGGTGTTTGCCGCCTATTCGCTGGGGCTGACCCCCTCTCCGGCCCTGGGTGGCTGGCTGGTGGAGCTGGTGGGGATGCGGATGACCTACGTGGTGGCTGCCGGCTGCTTCCTGGCGGCGACTCTGGCGGTGAGCCGCGTCGCGCGCCAGCCGAAACCCGATGGCAGCCGGCTCGTGGCCGGCGGTGATCTGCTGAAGAATCGCTCGTTTGTGGTGCTGTCGGCGGTGTTTCTGCTCGTGTTTTTCGTCACCTACCTGGGCCAGCCCTTTGCCCCCAACTACCTGACGGATGTCACGGGGCTGCGGCTGGGCTGGGTCGGCTTTCTGGGCTCGGCTCATGCGCTGGGTGCGTTTGTCCTGGGCATTGCGCTGGGGCGCTGGCGGGCCGGCCCACGTTGGGGGCTCATCGCAACCCAGGGTCTGGTGGGGCTATCCTTCATCTTGCTGCTGCGCACCGACGCCATCGGGCTGCTGACCGGGGCGTTTTTCCTGCGCGGGGCTTACAACGCGAGCCGCTCGCTGGCATCGGCGTGGATGGGCGAGACCATGGGACGCTGGTCGCTGGGGTTGGCATACGGCGTGCTGAGCACCGTGTACGGCGTCGCCAATATGCTGGCAACCTACGCCGCCGGCTGGATGTACGCGGCCAGGCCGGCGCTGCCCTTTGCGTTGGCCGCCGGTGTGGTGCCGGCCGCCATGCTGTTGACCGGGCTGGTGGCGTTTGTGCGTCGGAGGCCGGCGAAGGCCGTCAGTCTGTAGGGGCGAGGCAAGGCACGCAAGTCGCTGCAGGTTGACAGCCGGCCCAGGCTATGATACACTTTGAGCAGTTACCGGCCAAGCCGGGCTATCTGTCGCTTCGGATATTCGATACCCTCCCTTCGCTCCGACAATCAGATTAGATTCTGGCCGCTGCGGGGAGCTTCTGCCTCCGAGTCAGAAGGATGTACCTCGACGGACAATCTGGGCGCAGACAATCTGTGTTTGCAGAAGGCCGGCATGGGTTGCAACTGCTCTACCTGCTGATTGCTATCTTTGCCCTCAGCGTCGGCATCGCCGGTATGGTGCGGGTGTGGCGTGAAGTGGGGCGCCCCTTCGGCGGCTTTCTCTGGGGCTGGGACCCTTCGACCCGGAGACCCGCCGTGGTGTCACAGACGCCTGCCCATTGGCCAGGTCCGCAACACGGAGTGCGCGGGAGCGACTTCATCCTGGCAGTGGATGGTCGCGATCCTCGAGCATTCTCGACGGTGTACGAAGCCAAAGGCATGGGGGAGGAAGTCAGCTACCTCGTGGAGCGAGGTGGCAGGCAGTTCACAGCGCGGGTGCCAATCAGCCGTTTCACGGCCGTGGAAGCCTTCGAGGCCTTTGGTGTGATGTTCCTGACCGGTCTCTCTGCTGTGCTGGCCGGCTACTTTCTGGTGCAAGGGGCTGGTAACGAACCCACCCTTCTCATCGGTTTCAGCCTGTTGACCCTGGGGGGAGCGGCCCTGTACTACACCCATAACGGTGGCATCAGCAATTTCTATGTAAACGAACCTGTCACCATACTGCTGTGGATCCCTTGCTACCCCCTGACCGGTGCCCTACTCTTTCACCTGTTCCTGATCTTTCCCCAACCGCTTTCCATATCCCGAACCCGGCTGAAGTATATTCCGTATGGCATTGCTATGTTGCTTATGCTTCTGCTGATAACAGGGCGCCGGGTAGGAGGGACGGTGAATGAGTTGGCCTTTCGAGGTATGCTCGTTTTCCTCACTCTGGCGACTCTGGCTATCACGGCCCGCTCCCTGTGGGCGTTTGCTTTGACTACGCTCAACACAAGGCTACGTACAGACTCGCGCCCTCGGCCAGAAGAGTTCAGTGGCGCTGGTGGAGTGGGCGTTGCTTTCAGCGTGGGACTTCTGCTCGTACTTGGCTTTGGTGTACTGCCTTTTTTCACCAGCAGCCTCTCGACCCTGGTCAGCAACCTGATCGCTCCGCTGCTGGTGCTCTATCCTCTCCTCCTGCTGTACGCAGTGAAGAACGCAAAGCTGATTCAACACCTGCGTCACGAAATCGCCGTGCAAGAGCAACTGGAGGCTGAGGCCCAGGAGTTGCGGGGCATCCGCGAGCGCACCCTGCACGAGGTGGCCGATGCCTTGCACGACACGGTGATCGCCGATGTGCGCGGTCTGCAACTGTGGCTGGCGGGGATGTGGCGTCGGCACCACCGCCGAGAGGATTCAGAAGGAGCGAGCATCGATTCGGGTGAGCTTGCCTTCCTGGAGGAGACGCTGGAGAAGGTCTACCGCGACGCGCGACGGATCATGGAGGGGGCCAAGCCGGTGGACTTCGCCAGCGAGGGGCTGTTGGCGCCCCTGCAGCGGAGCCTGGCTCACTTCCGGCAAGCCAACCCTGGGCTGGAGGTGTGCCTGGAAACCGGTTCCTACGACGAGGACTACCCGGCCATCGTCAAGGAGGAGGTCTATTGGATTGTGCAGACGGCGCTGGCCAACAGCCGGGACCACGCCGGCGCGCGGTGCATCACCATCACGCTGCGCAAGGAAATGGATACCCTGCACGTGGTGGTAGGAGATGATGGGGCGGGGTTCGATGTGGCTCGGGCACTCAGGGAAGGGGCGGCAGGCGAGCGCCGCCGGCTGGGACTGCGCAATATGCAGATGCGGGCGGCGCGGATTGGGGCGGAGTTGGCCATCGAGAGCGGAGAGCAAGGGACGGAGGTGCGGGTGGAAGTGGCGTTGGGGAAATGGCTGGATGGTTAGATGGCTGGGTGGCTGGGGGAGCCAGGGGAACTTGGGGGAACTCAGGGGAACTTGGGGGAACTCGGGGGAACTTGGGGGAACTCAGGGGGCCTCACAAGTTACGTGAGGAGGGAGGACATGAAGAGATCGGAAGAGCACACGTCTGAACTCCAGTCACATTCAGA
>CAZHMV010000126.1:2847-16965 GCA_964532665.1 uncultured Anaerolineales bacterium | reverse complement strand
GGGCCGACCGATTGGACGGAGAATAGCCACACGCTTGCTCCACCGAACGGTGTCTCGTGGGACATTCCAGATGTAGCATCCAACACTGCCAGTATCCCTACACCAGGGCAGGGTATTTCGCCTGGCGGTTCGGAGACCTTCACCTTCTGTACGCTTCCGCGGGCAGACGTGGATACCACCGGCGCTGCTCATAGCTGGTCGAGTGGTGCAGAGGCATCACCGATCAGTGGTGGTCTCTTCGTACCTGGGGCGATCGTCACTCCGCAATTGAAACCCCGTGTCAAGTTCTGGTTCGATCCCGGCGAGGGGGCAGACAACCCGGATGCAGTGATCAAGAAGTACAAAGACGGGAGAGGTCTGCGCATCTATGGTGAAGATGGGTGGGACAACAGCCCCGGCCTCGCTGTGACCGATCCGGTCACCTCAACCTTCCCGGTTGAAGTCAAACCGTATGCTATCACGAGCACGCTGCCCATCACGGGGCAAACCGCAGATCCATTTGGCCCGATGGCGCCATTCAACCCGCAGTTGCCCCAGGCGCCGGTGAAGGACTCACTCACGTTCAACCCGGCCTACATGAACGAATTCAGGTTCTGCACGGACGACCCACTTCAGTCACTGTACCGGCGACTGACTACGGACGACTGGCCCAATGCAGCGGAGAAGGTCTTCTTCCGGATGTGGTACGAACCCGAGTATCTGGATGGCATGCCGTTTGGCGTAGCTACCACAACGTCGGGTGTATCGATCAATCCGACGGGCGCTACTGATTCGTTCGCGGCTCTCATGCAGGAATTCACCTACATGCTGCTCGATCCGAACGACCAGCCGACCGCCGGCCAACCCGGGTCCAGCACGCTGGCTTTCCCAATGGCAACAAAGCCCGATGACTTGCCGAGTCCGGCAGTCACTTCTACCCTGGACATCGCCCTGACTGCCCAATCTCGCTTTGGCCACGGCATCAACAGTTTCGATGCGAACTTTGATCTTAACACCACCAACGGCGAATTCGAAATCGTGACAGTCCACAGCGAGCAGACCATCTCGGCTACAACCGGTATTCAGGTTGACTTCGACGGGGATGGCGTCGTCGATACGCTAGACCCGGATGGCGTTGAGCTGTCCGGAGACGAGCTGGTCGTCTTTGCCGTGAACCAGATTCGATTGGGGCAGTGGGAAAGCGCCCAGTTCCTGGACAACATGGTCACCCTGACAAATGTGCCGAGCGATACCAGCCAGAAAGCAACGTTCCAGTTCTGGTACACGGGCGGTGGTCCGGATGACACGAAGTTCGTGCCCGAGCAATTGGGAGCCGTCTCGGGCTGCTGCAACATCGGTGACATGGTTGTATTCAACATGCGCAACGGGTTCCGCATCCCGGCCGGCGGCGACAATCTGGGCTGGAAACTGGGCGCCGGCGCCTGGTTCATGTGGCTGAAGTCCTTCGACCCGAGTCAGGAAAATGCCACGATCATGATCGGACGGGCGCTGGGCGCCACGCACTCGGCTATGTACGATGGGAATGGCGGGCCTGATATGGAGCCCGGCGATCCGTGGTACCTGAAGCGCTTCTTCGTAGACGGGCACGAGTACAACGTAGTGGCCATCAAGACGGTCCCATCCGAATCTGGAGACCCTGATCTGCGAGACTTCAAGTACATCACAATCCGCACACCGGTGCCGAAGGAACCGTTCACAAACCAGTTCCTCAGTCAGGCATTGCAACCTTACCTGCCGGCAGACCAGCCGATCATCTCGGTGATGCCTCCGTTCAATACGAACCACACCCGGCGGGCCGACATCACGCGGCTGGAACGCGTGAAGCCGGGTGGGGCGGACAACCCGGACATCGAGAACTTCGGTGCAGCCGAAAACCTGGATTGCATGGGTGGTATCGAGTGCGGCTCACCGATCGACATCCAGATCGTGGAAGAAGCAGTGGAGCCCCAGTTCACCGGCTCTCTGAGTGAGATATTCACCTCCTCTGATGGCAATGCCAGCTTCGCCTCGGAGTCCTTCCACACCTTACCCGACCAGTACACCGATGTAGGCCTATCGCCCGCTGATCAACTGTACTTGCTGACAAGCGATTGGCGCTCCGATCAGAGCCAACTCTTCTTCTACGCCTGTCGCGACTCAATTGAAACAGCCGGCTGGGCTGGAAGTCCACCAGGCATATCTCTGCCGACACCCGTTCCTGGCAGCTTCCTGGATCAGCTTATCAACGCCGTCATCGACCCTACGTTGGGCGCCAGGGTGAAGTTCTGGTACGATCCGAATGACAACGAGGACATCTACGTCAACCGCTGGCCGGTGATCCCACTGGCGACACCAACGCCAACTGTAACGCTCACACCCTCGAGCACAACAACGGCCACCGTCACGGCGACGGCTACAACCACACCAACTCCCACGGCAACGGCGACCGGAACGCTTCCAACACCGACCACGACATCAACTCCGACTGTGACACCAACGCCCGGTCAAATAAGCGTGGACAAACTGGTAGATAAGCCATTGGCTCAGCCGGGCGAAACTCTGGAATACCAGGTGATCATCGGTGTTCCGGGCGGTATGCCGGGCGGTGAGGTTGCTGTAACGATGTCCGACCCGCTCCCGGCCAAGACGTCGCTCGTGAGTGGTCCAACCGTGGCCATCTCTCCCCATGATGGCGGTGGTACTTTCAGTTGTGCTTTTGCAAGCAGCACCGTCTCTTGTAGCGGAACAATTGCAGAGGGTCACACGGCTACGGTCAGCTTCTTCGTTGAGATAGGACCAACCGCGGTAGATGGGGAAGTGATCACGAATACCGCCACGGTGATTGACACGGGCACCCACATAGCCTCGGCCACAACCACGGTGACGACCGGCACACCGACCATCACGGCAACACCGACAACAACAGCATCCCTCACACCAACATCCACGCCGACTACCACGCCAACACCGACTGTAACGCCCACCGAGCAGCCAGGAACGTGCTCGATCACCGGCAACGTCTTTCTGCAAGGCCGCAGCAACCATAGTGGCGCTTCAATTCTCGTCAACGGTGTGCCCATGGCAACGACGGCCAGCGACGGGCTGTTCACCATCGTTAACCTGGCGCCGGCTACCTACAAGGTGACGGCCACTCATGCAGGGTACCTGTCGAGCGAGGACAACGCTGTCGTATGTCTGCCCGATCAGACCACGGTGATGCCGCACACTACACTCCTGGGAGGGGATGCAAACAACGACAAGGCGATCAATCTGTTCGACCTGGTCATCGTCGCAGCTTCCTTCAATACCTGCTCCGGCGATCCGGGATTCGACCCTCTCGGGGACATCAATGAAACCGGCTGCGTGGACTTGTTCGACCTGGTGCTGGTGGGGGTAAACTACGGCGTGACCGGTCCCACAAGTTGGCCAACACCGGATCCCCCTGTAACCACGTCTGCCGCCGGCAGTTCCCAGCCGGCCATGCGCCAACCCGGCGCAAGCCTCCACGCAGACGCTGACCGCTTCGACCTCCGCGTGGAGAACGCGCATGGCTTGTACGGCATTGACGTTGCGCTCACGTTTGATGCGTCGGCAGTGAGGGTCGTTGACGCCGACCTGGATCGCCCGGGCGTACAGATCGAAACGGGGCCACTCTTCGCCGGCCTGCCGTACTTCCTGGCCCAGAACCAGGTGACAGTAGACGAAGAGACCGGCGTCGGTACGGTCACGTTTGCTGCCTCGCTTCTCAATCCGGCCGAACCGATTGATGGCACTGGAACTGTAGCTACAATCCTGTTCGAACCGGTCGGGTCCCAGTCTGTCCTGGCATCGCCGGCCTTCACCATCGAGAGTGCGCTCCTGGCCAACCAGCGCGGTCATAGGTTGGCGGCTGAGTGGGAGGACAACACGATCCGCCAGATATTCCCAGTTCGCCTGCCCCTCGTTGCACGGTAATTCTGGGCCTGTTTCAGGCCGCGGCAGGGACCCCGGACGGAACGACCTCCGGGGTCCCCTCTTTTGTACAGCATGTTCGTTGCCAGTCTCACCTGCCACCACGTCGGCCTCAAAGTCTTTCAGGTCCACGCACGTCTGCGTTGAGCCGGCCTTTCTTGACACCACGCTCGGGAGGGAGTACACTTTGTGGTGTATGCGCATGATTCGACCCTTCAGTGCACTGCTACTTACACTCGTAGCCCTGGCGACGTCGATCTCGTTGGCATGGTCGGAATCCCCGGAGCCGACCGTCCGCATAGAGCCGGCTAATATCCAGACCAGCGCCGGTGACACCATTCAAATCACCATCGAGATCCACGACGTGGCCAACCTGGGTGCCTTTCAGTTCGATCTCACCTATGATCCTGCCATCGTCCAGGTGGACAACATCACTCTCGGCGATTTTCCTGGCAGTACCGGGCGTAGTGTCAACCCGTTAGGCCCCAAAATCCAGGCCGGCAAGGCCGTGTACGGCGCTTTCAGCTTTGGCGACGCGGCCGGCCCCGATGGGAGTGGTGCCCTCGCGACCGTAACACTGAAAGCCCTGGCTGGTGGACAGACCCCCCTGGGCCTTGGAAACGTGCAGGTGATTGACATCGGCGGTGCGCGCATCCAGGCATCAACGCAGGGGGCGGCTGTGACGGTCTCTGGGTCGCCTGCTGCTCCACAGAGCACCACAGTCACTCGCAACACCAAGCCAACACTTGCCGGTACGGCTACGGTCGAAACATTGCTGGCGACGCCTCAAGAAAGTGCGAACACACAGATAGAATCGGCCTCCCCACTGAAGGACTGGGTAATCACAGCGGCCGCACTCGTTGCCATTCTGTCCCTGGCCATTCTGGCAGCTCGCCGAATGGCGAGATGATGCGACGTGCGGTCACTACACTGCCATCCGGTGGCCCAGAAGGTTGACTTTTTCTCACAAGGCAGGTACAATGGAGACAGGCGGGGCCAGGCTTGTTTTGGGCCGGCAGAGAAGATGCACACAGCACGCATCCGGCCTGGTCTCTTCTATTCAACTTCTCACGCTGAATTCCCAAAGGAGTGAATCATGGCCCTCAAGCGAACACCGCTTTACGACCGGCACCAGGGACTCGGTGCCAGGTTGGTCGAGTTCGGTGGCTGGGAAATGCCAGTCCAGTATACCGGAATTCTGGATGAGCATCGAGCAGTCCGCGAACGGGCAGGGTTGTTCGACGTTTGCCACATGGGGGAAATCCACGTGACGGGCGCTGACGCTCTGCCCTTCTTGCGTCGTATGCTGACTAATGACCCGGCCAATCTCGTGGTTGGCCAGGCCCAATACACGCTGATGTGCCGGCCAGACGGCGGTACCATCGACGATCTCATCGCCTATCGCCTCGACGATGCGGAGTACCTGCTGGTCGTCAACGCCTCAAATGCCGACAAGGACTACGAATGGTTAGCTGACCATGCCGGTGCCGGCGCGGCCGTGGACAACATCTCTGACGACAGCGGCTTGCTGGCTCTCCAGGGTCCCGAGGCAGAAGCCATTCTCCAACCGTTGACCAGCGTCGATCTGACCCAGATCAGATACTACCATGCGATTCGTGGCGAGGTGGCCGGCATTCCCGGCCTGATCTCCCGAACGGGCTACACCGGTGAGGACGGCTTCGAAATCATGGTCGATTCCGGCCGCGTCGGAGAGCTGTGGGATACGTTGCTCGAAGCGGGTCAGGTCAGGGGGGTTGTGCCAGCCGGCCTGGGCGCCCGCGACACGTTGCGGCTGGAGGCAGCCATGCCCCTGTACGGACACGAGTTGGACGAGCATACCAATCCCTTGGAGGCTGGCCTGGGCTACTTTGTCAAACTGGACAAGCCTGATTTCCTGGGGCGAGAGGCAATGATCGAAGCCAAAGAACAGGGTCTTCGCCGCAAACTCATCGGCTTTAAGATGGTCGGCCGGGGCATTGCTCGCCAGGGGTATGAGATCATGCACGATGGGGAAACCGTGGGCCAGGTCACGAGCGGGACGTATGCGCCCTACCTCGAGCGGGCCATCGGCATGGGATATGTCACGCCTGACGTGACCGAGCCGGGAACGAAGCTCGAGATTCTCATTCGGGGCCGGCCTGTGGCGGCTGAAGTCGTTCAACGGCCGTTTTATCGACGTAAGCGAGAATAAATAGCTCTCCGGCTCTTGACCAGGCTACCGGAGCATTCCGAAAGAATCTGAGCGGGCAAGCGGTGGGATGGTTGTCGAAAGTAAGTTGATCTATGGCGAGCGAGTGGCTCTGCGACCGTATGAGGCCGGTTTCACAGAAGAAGAACTGCATCGGATGTATCGATGGAGCCGCGACGAGGCTGTCTTGCGGTGGAGTGGTGGCTCGGTGCTCTTGATGCCTTTCGAAGACTTCAAGCAGGCATTTCAGCGCCAGTTGCGTCGTCACGACAAACACAGCCGGAGTTTCGGTCTGCTGACTGCCACCGGCGAGTTCATTGGCCGGCTGGGATACTACAACATCGACTACCGTCGCCGGGAAGCAGAACTCGGTATCGCCATCGGCGAAAAAGAGTACTGGGGACAGGGCTACGGCACAGATGCGGTCAAAACCCTCCTCGCGCATATTTTCGAAGATACGGACCTGGAGCGCGTCTATCTCTACACCTACGCCGAGAATGTACGTGCTCAACGCTCTTTCGAGAAATGTGGCTTTCGCAAGGTCGGTCGGAATCGCAAATTCTCACTGGAACGTGGCTCTCACGATGAGGTTCAGATGGAAATTCATCGCAACAGATGGGTCGCCCAACAGGTAAGTCGAGACGTGATCAAAGGAGATCATCCATGAGTTACATTCCGAACACAAAACAAGATCAACAGGCGATGCTCAATGCCATCGGGGTCGAGAAAGTGGAAGACCTCTTCGACGTGATTCCGGAACAGGTGCGCTTTCCCGACCTGGATTTGCCGGCAGGTATGTCGGAACTTGAAGTCGGGAATTTGCTGCAAGGCCTGGCCGCCCGGAATACGAATGTGACGCAGCAGGCCTGTTTCCTGGGCGCCGGCGTCTATCACCACTACGTGCCGGCCGTTGTCGATACCATCTTGCGGCGCGGAGAGTTCCTCACAGCCTATACGCCCTACCAGCCCGAAGTCAGTCAGGGGATACTTACCTCAATCTACGAGTACCAATCTCTTATCGCGATGCTGGCCGACATGGAGGTGGTAAACGCCTCCATGTACGATGGGGCCAGCGCCCTGGCCGAGGCGGTGCTCATGGCAGCGCGAGTGACCCGGCGGGACAAGGTGATTCTCTCAAACACTGTTCACCCGGAATACCGCGAAGTCGTTCGCACTTATGTGCAGGGGATGGACATCCCGGTAGAGGAGGCTGCGTATGATGCCGCCACCGGCTTGACCGACCCGGCGGCTGTCAAAGCGCTAGTTGACCAGGATACGGCGTGTCTGGTCATCAGTTACCCAAATTTCCTGGGTGGCATCGAAGACCTGGCAACGATGGCTACGCTGGCCCACGAAGCCGGCGCGTTGTTCATCACGGTCATCAACCCCATTGCGCTGGGGCTGCTTAAGCCTCCGGGAAGCTTTGGCGCCGACATTGTAGTTGGCGAGGGACAACCGCTGGGCGTACCGTTGGCGTTTGGCGGCCCGTACCTGGGGCTGTTTGCCACGCAGAAGAAACACATGCGCCAGATGCCGGGCCGGCTTATCGGACAAACGACGGACCACGACGGCCGGCGGGGGTTCGTGATGACACTCCAGGCACGCGAACAGCACATCCGCCGCGAGAAAGCCACCTCCAACATTTGTACTAACGAGGCGTTGGTCGCTCTTGCGGCCACGGTTTATCTGGCGGCAATGGGCAGCGCCGGCCTGCGACGGGCCGCAGAGCTTTGCTACCACAAGGCACACTACGCCGCCGACCGCATCACCTCGCTGAACGGCTACGAGCGCGTCTTCGATGGGCCGTTCTTCCACGAGTTTGCGGTGCGCACGCCGGCCCCACCGCGCGAAGTGAACGCGGCCCTGCGCGACCACGGCATCATCGGCGGCTATGAGCTGGGGCGTCGCTACGCGGAACTCGAAGATGCCATGCTTTTCTGCGTAACCGAAATGAACACCCGTGACCAGATCGATCATCTTGTCGATACCTTGTCGCAAATCAGTAAACAGTAAACAGTTATCAGTAATCAGACTGTTCACTGTTCACTGATTACTGATAACTGACAGCCGGGAGGTATTTCATGAGTGAGCGCGATCTGTTGATGATCCCTGGCCCAATCGAGTTCGAGCCGGCAGTGCTACGAGCTATGGGCCGGCCAACGCCCAGCCACGTCTCACCGGAGTTCGTCGAGAGTTTCGGTGAGACTCTCGAAAATCTCCGCCATGTCTTCATGGCCGAAGATGGACAACCGTTTGTGCTTGCCGGCTCCGGCACGCTGGCCATGGATGTTGCGGCGGCCAACCTGGTGGAGCCGGGTGACAGGGTGGTTGTCGTCAGTACCGGCTATTTCAGCCAGCGCTTTGCTGACATCTTCGAGCGATACGGCGCGGATGTGACTGTGGTCCGCGCAGAGCCGGGCGACATGCCGTCGAATGAGACGGTGGAGCAGGCTCTCGACACCACTCAGCCTAAGTTGATGGTGGTCACACAGGTTGACACGTCCACCGGTGTCGCCGCGGATGTCGAAGAACTGGCTGCGTTGGCCCGGGAGTATGGCGCGCTCAGTGTGGTGGACGGTGTCTGCGCGACAGCCGGCGCTGAGTTTCGGCAAACAGCCTGGGGTGTGGATGCCTGCGTCACCGCATCTCAGAAGGCGATTGGTGTGCCACCAGGGCTGGCCCTGGTGATGCTAAGCCCGAGAGCAATAGAAGCCTTCGAAGAACGAACAACAGCGGTCCAGAACTACTTTGCCGACTTCGCGAATTGGTTGCCGATCATGCAGGCCTACGAGGCACGCCGGCCCAGCTACTTCGGCACACCACCGGTCAATCTCATTCTCGCGTTGCAGGTCAGCCTCAAGATTATTCTGGAAGAAGGGATGGAGGCTCGCTTCCGACGTCATCGTCTGATTGCTCGGGCGTTCCAGGCGGCCATGGAAGCGCTGGGCCTGCGCCAGTTGCCCAGCAGTCCAGACCTTCGGGCCCCCACGATTTCAGCCGTTTACTATCCGGAGGGGGTTGACAGCAGCCTGCTGGGCAAGATCCGCGACGAGGGGATCATCGTAGCCGGCGGGCTCCTGCCGCAAATCGCCGGCCGCTACTTCCGCGTAGGTCACATGGGCGCGGTATCAGCCGGCGATCTCCTGGCCACCGTGGGGGCCATCGAGCGCGGGTTGCGCCGCAGCGGCTACGAGTTCGACCTGGGCACTGGCCTGGAAGCGGCGCAGCGGGTGTTGGAGAGGTTGTAGCGTCTGCCGGCATCACCATAATCACACCCGAGGATTTCATCGATTTGCTCACTGCCTCGAGAGACAAAGGAGTCTGACATGAATCACGACAAGATTCTTGAACCATTGCTGTTCGAAACCAGCAAGCCGGGGCGGGTGAACGACTACCTGCCTGAGTTGGACGTGCCGGAGGCGCCGTTGTCGGCCGGCTACGTCCGCGACGAGTTGCCGCTGCCCGACGTCAGCGAAATCGACGTGGTCCGGCACTTCACCCGGTTGTCGCAGATAAACTTCAGCGTTGATACGAACTTCTATCCGCTGGGTTCGTGTACCATGAAGTACAACCCCAGAATCAACGAGGAGACTGCTCGCCTGCCCGGTTTCGCCTGGCTGCACCCATATCAGGATGAGTCAACCGTCCAGGGCGCGCTGCAACTGATGTACGAGTTACAGGAGATGCTGGCCGAGATCGCCGGCCTCCCCGGTGTCACGCTGGAACCTGCTGCCGGCGCTCATGGCGAGTTCACCGGCATGCTCATCATTTGGGCCTACCACCTTCACAACGGTGATACCCACCGCAAATTCGTCCTGATCCCTGACTCGGCGCATGGCACCAACCCGGCTTCGTCGGCAATGTGTGGCTACCAGGTCGTCGAAATACCTTCGGATGAACGAGGTAACATGGACCTGGCTGCCCTCGAGGCGGCGCTGAGTGATGAGATAGCGGGCCTGATGCTGACCAACCCCAATACTGTGGGCTTGTTTGAGGAGCACATCCTGGAGATCACGGAGATGGTGCACGAAGCCGGCGGGTTGGTCTATTGTGACGGGGCCAACATGAACGCCCTGCTGGGGGTCGCCAGGCCTGGGGAGCTTGGCTGTGACGTGCTTCACTACAACCTGCACAAGACTTTCTCGACGCCACATGGTGGCGGGGGACCAGGCGCCGGCGCTACGGCTGTCTCCGAAGCGCTCACTCCCTTCCTGCCCGTCCCGGTTGTGGCCCGAAACGCCGAGGGGTACTACCTGGACTACGACCGCCCACTCAGCATCGGGCGCGTGCGGGCATTCTACGGCAACTTCGCGAACATGGTGCGAGCCTACACCTACATCCGGCAGCAGGGCCGTGCGGGCCTGGAAGCCGTCAGCCGGAATGCTGTGCTGAACGCCAACTACCTGCTCGCCCGACTGAGGGATGCCTACGACTTGCCGTACGATCGGCATTGCATGCACGAGGTGGTCCTCAGCGGGAAACGGCAGGCGAAGCAAGGGGTCCGAACCCTGGACATTGCCAAGCGTCTGCTGGACTTCGGGTTCCATGCCCCAACGATTTACTTCCCGTTAATTGTTGAAGAGGCGATCATGATCGAGCCCAACGAGACCGAGAGCAAAGAGATGTTGGACGCCTTCGCGGACCTCATGCTTCGGATTGCCCACGAGGCGGCTGAGACACCCGACGTCGTCACGCATGCGCCGCACAACACACCGGTTTCGCGCCTGGATGAGGTGACTGCCGCGCGACATCCCAATTTGCGCTGGAGCGGCTCGAAGGGTTAGTGCACACTTTGGCTGCGCCACCGGGTTCTTTGGTTGAAGCAGCCGCGGAGGCTCTATGCCGGCAAGCGATGAAGCTCAGTTGGTAGCCCGTGCCAAAGAAGGCGAGATTGAAGCCTTCGAAGCGCTATATGAACAATACAAGGGCTCGATCTACCGCACTGCGCTGGCGATCACGCGTGACCGTGGGGCAGCCGAGGAGATCCTCCAGGATGCTTTCCTGAGGGTTTTCCAGCACATTGACCATGTCCGTGCCGGCGCACCGATCTCCCCCTGGATTCACCGGATTGCTATCAATCTGAGCTATACATGGGTTACACGGCGCGGCCGTTGGCTGACATCTCTGCAACAGGTTGTCGATCGTCTCACGGCTATTCCCGGCATTTCTCCCGAACATGCTGTGGAACAGGATGAGCTGCAACAGGTCGTGCGAGAAGCGATTGACCGGCTTGAGTTTCGGCAACGCGCGACAATTGTCCTGTTCTATCTCGAGGGATTCAGTCTCGCGGAAATCGCTGAGATCATGGACTGCCCGGTTGGCACCGTGAAGTCCAGACTGCATTATGGGCGCGAGAAGCTGCGTGAGGCATTGCTGGCCGATCAACGATTACCTCGAGCGATTGCTTATGAGTTCACGTGACTGTGAACGTTGACCAGACCAGATGGCGGATCGTTCACCTTCGCATCCTCGGATGGCTTCTACCCCTGATATTAGCCCTCACTGCGTGTGCCGGCCAACCGGAGCGTCTCTGGCTCAACGCTCCGGGGTGGAGTCGCGCGCAACGGGTGGGCCGCACCCGAGCTACCGACCCGGTACCCATCGCATTGGACGATGCCGGCCACACCTATCTCTTCCTGACCGGTGCAGATGACGGCGCCTCTCATCCCCGTGTGATTGCCCTCGATCGTTCGGCAGACGTCGTTCTGGACCGGACCATCGAAGAGATCGAGCTGATCAGCTCGCAGAAGCCGAGTCTGCTGTGGGATGGGAAGGCGTTTCAGCTCTTCTGGTTAAGCCGGCAGCGGCTCTACAACGCTCAGGTGGATACCACGGGCAGCCTGAGCAACCCGCCTGTCCTCCTCTCGGCGGAAACGACGGTTGGGGACTACGACGTGGCGCGCGGTGCCGGCGGATCGATGACGATCTGGTATGCGGGGACGCGCCAGGAACCCGGGCTCTATGCCCTCCCAACCGGAAAGCTGACAGGTGAAGCGACGTTGGTGGATGCCGACGGGGTTCGGCCTGATTTGCAATACGACGATGCCGGCACGCTCCACGCGATCTGGGCTCACTATCCCCCCGGTCCCGGCGACAAGCCTTTCTTCTATGCCGCCTATCCCGGCGGCGTCTACCGTCCAGGCCAGGCAACGATGGTGGTAAAGCCACGCCTGAGTGGGACCACCGTTCTGCAGGGACCCCACCTGGGGCTTGACCGACAAAATGCCTACATTCTCTGGTCCACGACCTTCTACACCGGCCCACAAGCCGGCACGGCCGAGACGGACTACGTCTACTTTCCCAAGAATCAGCCGGCTTCGGTCTCGTCGGTCCGGCAGTTGCACGTTCCGTACCTGTACGATCTCCCGTATCGGGCGCTTCCGGGCGGCGAGTTGAAAGCCGGCCCGCGTGTGCCCTTGGGATCAGAGTTCCGGGGAGGTGGCACGTTCATTACCGATGTGGCGACGGACCCTGTCCCTGAGCAGGAATTGGCCATCGCATTCCATGTCCGGTTGGCATACCGGATGCGGCAAGAGCAACCACAGATAGGCACCGTTTTCTTCCGGGGCGGCATCCCGACCAGCTATCAACTCCTCACTTTCACGCCGGCCAACTCGACTGCCCCGGCCCTGCTTAGCGATGAAGCCGGCTGGCTCTATATCGCCTGGCTGGAGAGGGGAGATCCCCCCGGCCGCAACGTTTATTTCGCCAGCACAGCTCCAGAGATTCAGCAGGCTCTGGCGGGCATCACCCCGGACGATGCCGGCCGGGTCTCCGCTGAAACACTCTTCGGGATCCTGGCAGGCGCGCTGCTCTTGCCCTTTGCCCTGGTATGGATCATCGTGCCTGTGATTGTGATCAGTCTGGCCTCCTTGATTCGCGGAGACGATGAGAGATGGACCAGCTTCGGCACCATTGCCAGTCTGAGCGCGGCGTTTATTGCTTATTGGGCCGGTAAACTGGCCTTCCTGCCCGGCATGCTCGACTACGTACCGTTTTCTGCCTGGTTGCCCGTCATCCCATCCTGGCTGGAGGCCCCGCTGCGAATCGGTGTGCCGCTGCTCATCGCCGGCCTGGCACTCGCGGCTGCCCGCTACTATATCCGTAGTCGGGACAGTCGTTCGGCATTCGTTTTCATGCTCATCTACTGCGTAGTCGATAGCATTCTCACAATGGCCGTGTATGGTGTTTTGGTGTATGCTGCTTTCTGATCGTCGTACTTGCCCAGTATGACAGCCCGCCGCCCGATCCTGATGGTGCGTACCCCGCTACCAACGACAATGCCAGCGGTGTCGCGGCGATGCTGGAAGCGATCCGCACCATGACTGATCGTCAGCCGGCGAAGGCCGGCTTCGCCCCTGTTGCCGCGATTTCAATCGCCAGGCCGAGCGGTGATCTCCGCGCTGTGATCTGCGTAGGCGATAACCACGGCTATCACCATGGCCAACAGCAACCCGCCGATTGCTAGCAAGCCGGCTGATACCAACCGCGGATCGAGGGCCGTGTAGAGCGTCTCGAACCCACTTTCCGCCATCAGCACCCCGATGCCGGCCCACAGTGCCTCCCGAGATATGAGCAGGACGACGACCCCGAAGGCTATCAGCCAGGCTGATGCCAGCACCAGCTCCACCGGTAGTGACGGAAACCAACCTGGAATGGGAGTCCCGAAGACGCCGATGCCAGCCAGAGCAATGCCGGCCAGTCGAAAGACGAACTCTGAAACCTGACGCCGGCTTATCCTTCGATCCCCCTTCGCCCTCTCTCTGTGCCCGGTCTGCCGGACAGTCAAGAACAGCACCAGGCAGATCAAAGACCCCAGCAGAATGCGGAGACCGCTCCTGGCCACCGGTCCGAGTTCAAGTACCAGCCCTCCCAAGGCCACGTAATGAACCAGGAATGCCAGCAGTGCAATCTGCCAGGTACGACTCAGGGTCAGCACGACCGTAGCGCCGATCAGGACGAGGAGTAGATGAGTTGGACTGACTGTCAAGATCCACCAA
>CAZHMV010000126.1:0-2747 GCA_964532665.1 uncultured Anaerolineales bacterium | reverse complement strand
AGCGCCGATCAGGACGAGGAGTAGATGAGTTGGACTGACTGTCAAGATCCACCAAAGAACAGGCGTTGTAGGAACCGATTACGGAGTTTGAGAAAACAATCGGGTAACAGCACGTTTGCGCATCGCAACCTGCGGGAGGGTGGCTGAGTAGTAACGTCGTTACTACGACAACTCAACACAGGGTTCACGCCACGCTAACGCCGCAGCATCATAAGCACCACCAACAGACCGGCGACGGCCACCAGTCCCACCGTCGAGCCGAGTTCCAGGAAGGTCAACAGGATCGAAACAGCGATCGCCGCCCGCAGCCCCGTTGACGCCAGCACATCGTAGAGCCACTCAAGGGAGAGGAAGCGCCGCAGCGGATCGAGCCGGCCCCGGGCACGCCATCGGTCGTACACACGGTCCAGGCTGTAGCCGACCAGCGCAGGAACCACGATGAGGGCTATCACCTGTGCACTCAAACGGGTGCTGGCTGCGCGGATGAGAGGTGCCATGATGGCGTACGATTTCACGTTCGTCATGATGTCCAGAATCGGCGTGAGAAGCAGTGGTTGGGCACTCGCCAGGACCAGGGGCAACCCGAGAATGGTCAAACCGGCAACAGCGCGACCGGAAAGGCGACGGACGGGCCGGCCTCTTCTGACCCGGTTTGCGCTGAGCAGGGCTGGAACCAACAGGCCGCCGGCAACGACGACCGGCAGGATGGGAGCCAGGTGGCCGGTTTCAATGGCCTGGCGATACAGGCCCCAACGCGCCACGAAGCCGGGCGTCGGCGGCAGGCCCAGCAGCGATGCCATTGCCAGGAACCCAAGTCCTCGCACCCAGCCTCTCGTCCAACACCCTTCGATACCATCGATGGCATGGAGGCTCAAGCCAAATACGCTGCCGGCCAGCAACAGGTTCAGCATCTCCAGAGCAGCGAGGATGGATCGTTCAGGAACAGCGAGGCCCTGAGCGACAACGATTACGCCCAGCTCGAAGCCCACGAGCCACGAAAAGAGGGAACGCTTGCCACGTGCCCCCCATGCTGTCATCGCACTGATGAGAGCAGCGACACCTCCCACGACAGCCAGATATTCGATTTGTGGAGGCAGGCCGCGGACAGCCGTGAAGGCGCGGAACCACAGGTACAGACCGGCCAGGGCGCCGGCAAGCCGGCCCAACACCAGCGGTGCCAGAGGCGCATCGGTCTCTCCGAAGCTGGCCAGGTGCAGGGGATACAAGCCCATTCGGATAGCGCCAACGGCAAAGAACGCGGCGATCCACCGTGGCGACAGGCCCGCAAGCACAGTCTGTAGATTGGCCGGCGGATGACCTTCCGCACGAATTGCCAATAATACAAGCACTGCAACCCCAGCCCCGCCGGCAGCCAGCCGGTACATCAACAGCCGCGATTCGCGCGTGATCAAACTGGCACCGATGAGGGCGAACTCGCACACGATCCAGCTCAAAAGGAGCATCAGAGGGTTCGCCGAGATCACGATGCCCAGGCAGCCTCCCCAGAGCAGAATGCTCATCGCCCATTTCTGCCCACCCAGCGTGTCACCTGTGATGGTGGCAGCAATTGCCAATAGGGCCAGAGCGAAGACGAACACCAGTGCGAACTGGTCTACCAGAATCGCCGGGGGACTCCCGAAGGCACGGATGGAGGGCCAGGGCAGCGGTTCGGTTTGAGTTGGAATATGTTCCGCGAGCAAAACGGCGGCGGCGAAGACAGTGCCAGCAATGAGGGCTGGCAGCGGGTCCCGACTGCGGTGGCGGGTGCCTTCGCCGAGGAACAGCAGCGTGCCGGCCCCCAGAAGAGGCAATGCGATGGGTACAATCAGAACGATGTTGTGCATGCCGGCCATTCTAGCACAAAACGGCGTAAAACGTGAAACGTGATGACCGGTTCATATAGGAGTCATCACGTTTCACGTTTTACGTTTTACGTCCGCCAGAGCCAGCGCAGCCTTCACAAAGTTCAACTTCGAGAAGTGGCCGGACGACATGCGGGTCAGCCCGCCTTCCGGCCCCAGCACACGATCCCGAATCACCGGCAGATCCAGCCCCTGCTCGTGCAGGCCGTGTATGTCCGCAATGAGTCGTTCCCAGTAGGCGATCTTGCGCTGCAACGCGGCCGTCGCGTCCTGGACGACGCCGGCATGGGCACAGTAGATCGTCTGCGGCTCAAGGTCAGCCGCGAGCCGCAGCGACGACATCAGTTGACCCAGGTCCTCATCGACCCGCAGATACTTGGCCCGCTCGGCCAGGTACAGGTCAGCGCTGAAGAGCCAGCGCCGGTCGGGCTCGAAGAGGACGTGATGGTCGAAGACGTGGCCGGGTGTGTGGATGAGCTGGAAGCGGTACTGCGGCGTCTTGATCCAACCGTCATCAATCGGCACCGCGTGGACGGGACGTGGCCGGCCCCAGACCACCCGGCGGTAGAGGTGAATGCGCGGTGGATTTTCGAGAAACGGGACGGTCATGGCCGGTGCCTGGGGCGTGATGCCCAGGCCATCCTTTAGTGCCGCGCTCCCGCCCACGTGATCTTCGTGTTGGTGGGTGTTGACGACCTGGGTCAGGCGGCGGTCTCGCAGGGCGATCACCAGCTCCTGCGCAGTGCACGGCGGTCCAGAGTCGATCAGGAGGCCGTCAACCAGGTAGACGCGCGCCCACCGGACAGGCCGGCCCAGAAACGCCCGCGACATCCTGATGGAGGTCACGGGGCCAAACTCGCGGATTTGGAACATTGCGAAGTCTAG
>CAZHMV010000125.1:0-17326 GCA_964532665.1 uncultured Anaerolineales bacterium | reverse complement strand
CGTTTGTCGGGGCTCTGCCGGCATCTCAGTGATCACTGATCAGTGACCAGTTCAATCGATAACTGATCACTGATTACTGATCACTGGCTAGCCGGCGGTTTCGGCCAGGTACTCCATCATCGCTGCCAGTTGTTCCAGATTGCGGCACTCGGTCAGGAAGTCACATTCCTGGGCGTAGAGGTCGATGATGCTATCGCCGTAGCCCCAGCCCCAGCGAGATTCAGGGTTGAGCCAGATCAGCCGGCGCGCCCGCTGCCGAATCGTAGCCAGCGCATCGAGCTCCGGATCGTGAAAATTGCTGCGCCCATCCCCCAAGACAATGACCGTCGTCCGGGTGTTGATGGCATCGCCGTATTCGTCCAGGAAGATGCGGAAGGCCCGGCCAAAGTTGCTGTGGGCCCAATAGGGAATGTCGGCCTCGCTCAGCGCCATCTGCACGGCGGCATCCAGCGGGTTGCGCTCGAAGAACCCAGTGACCTCAGTCAGATCGCTGATGAAGACGAAGCTGCGAATCCGCCCCCGCTGCTGTTGCAGGCTGTAGACCAGTTGCAGCATGAAGCGGGAGGCATTGCGCACCGATGAGGAGACGTCGCACAGCACGGCCAGGCGCAGCCGGCTGGGCCGAGGCTCGCGGAACATCAGCTCCATGGGCACGCCGGCGGTTCTCATGCTGCGCCGCAACGTCCGGCTCACGTCCAGGCGTTTGCGGCCGCCCGACTGCCGGCGACGCGAGAGATCGTCGCGCAGCTTCCGGGCCAGCAGGTCTACCTGCCGGCTCATGGCCTCGATCTCGGCCTCGGTGAATTCGGAGAAGTCCTTCTGGGCCAGGGCCGGCCCGATGGGCGGGTGCCACTCGGGATTGCGCCGGTCAAAACCCGAGGATACCTCTCCGGCCACCCAGCGGGGGAAGAGTTCCTGGACGTCGCGCGCCCGGCCGCGCAGGATCTGGGCCAGTTCGTCCTCACCCATGGCAGCCAGCGCCCGAATGAGAGCCTGCATCTCGGCCACCACCCGGCTCCAGTCGAGCCGATTCAGAATCTCCTGCGTCATGCGACCGCGCTGCAGGGGGTTGTCCATCTGCGACGCGCGACTCTCCTGCATGGCGGCGGCCAGTCTCGCCATCACCTCGGGCATGTCGCCGCGCAGGAGAGCTTCGGTCAACTCGCTGATCTGCCGGCCCAGTTCGTCCAGGGCCTGTTGCGCCAGTTGAATGGCTCGCTTCAGGTCCGACTGATCCATGGGAAGGGAGCCTTCGCCAGCCTGCCCCTGACCCGGCATCGGCTGTCCCAGCGATAACGGACTACTTCCGAGGCCGAAGAAGCGGTCAAATATGTCGTCGAAAGCGGGGATGTCGCGGCTGCGCTTGACCATGGCGGCCCGCAAAGCCACCCGCAGTCGTTCGCGGTCATCGATGCCGGCGATGCCGGCCGCCGTGAGGCCGTCCAGCGTCTCGCTGCTGGAAACGCGAAGGCCGGCGCGCCGGAGGGTCTGCGCGAACTCAGTTAAGACCTGATCCATGGCCGTTGCCCTTCCACTCATCTAGCCGGCGATCCATTCGACGCAACAACTGCGGGATCGATTGGCGTGCCCGGTCCGCGTCACCTTCGTTCTTAATGATAGCGCCCAGGGTGCGGGCCACTTCGGCCTCGCCCAGCGAGCGAACGTTCAGCAGCGCCAGGGCGCGTGCCCAGTCCAACGTTTCGCTCACCCCAGGCTGCTTTCGGAATGCCATGTGGCGGGCTTCGTGGACGAAGGCCACCACCTGCGCGGCCAGGTCTTCAGCGACTTCGGGGACCCGCACGCGAACGACGTCCAGTTCTTGATCCAGCGTGGGGAAATCGATGAAGAGATGCAGGCAGCGCCGGCGCAGAGCGTCGGAGAGGTCACGGGTCTGGTTGCTGGTCAGCACCACCAGCGGGTGCGTTCGGGCCGCAATGGTGCCCAATTCGGGTATGGAGACCTGGAAGTCACTCAGAACTTCCAGGAGAAAGGCCTCAAATTCGGGGTCGGTCTTGTCCACTTCGTCGATCAACAGGACGACGCGCTGCTCGCTGGTGATCGCTCTCAACAGGGGCCGGCCCAGCAGGAAGCGCTCGGAGAAGAAGAGGTCCTCTTCCTGCGCCACGCGGTCAAACGCCTCGCCGAGGGTTGAGGTGTCGGCCAGCATCTGGCTGAAGCGGTCGCGGAGGACCTGGACGTAGAGCATCTGCTTGGCGTATTCCCACTCATACAGCGCCTTGGCCTCGTCCAGGCCTTCGTAGCACTGGAGCCGGATGAGTTCGGTGTCTAGCGCTTCGGCCAGGGCCTTAGAAAGCTCCGTCTTGCCGACGCCGGCCGGCCCTTCCACCAGCAACGGCTTGCCCATCCGATCCGCCAGATAGACCACCGTCGCCATCTCATCGTTACACAGGTAGCGTGCCTCTCTCAAACGTTGTCTGACATCCGCTGCCGATTCAAACATCACATCCATCCTTTCAACACTTACCACACGTGGCCGGCCGACGTCCAATTGTTGGAGGGCAATTATACTGGATGACAACCACGTGCACAAACTGGGCTTGAACTACTCAGCTACCCTCCCGCAGGTTGCAGCGAGCAGCGGTTTTGCCCTCCAAGAAGGAACTGAGAGCAGCGATGCTCGGCCTGAGACGGTTCAAACCTGCGGGAGGGTGAGTCGTCACCCGGGCTTTGACAAATCGACACAAACTGCCTAAAATCTTCTGTGTTGTTTTGTGGGCATTTCTTGCTATGAGTTGCTTCGATAGTCACAGCGATGGTCTTATATCAACCATCCCTTTTCACCGCTCGCATGATCCACGGCCCGCCGGCCTGATGTGGCCCGCAGGGTCGCGTACCGCCCCGCTGCGTGTGTTTTGACCCTCAACATCTGACAGGTTCGCACACTGTTACACGTCGGAACAGAGCACGTGGGCCATTCCAGCGTGTGGTTCAACGGATCACGTGCAACGCCCCAACGTTCTGGCGTTCAATGCAAAGGAGGTTGATCGCATGATTGAAGTCGAGAACCTCACGAAAACCTATGGCGATTTCGTTGCCATCGAGGACGTGAGCTTTCACGTGCCTCAGGGTGAGGTGTTAGGATTCCTGGGACCGAACGGTGCCGGCAAGACGACCACCATGCGCATTCTCACCGGTTACATGCCGCCGACCGACGGCCGGGCGACGGTGGCCGGCTTCGACGTCTTCCACGATTCTCTCGAAGTGCGCCGGCGCATCGGCTACCTGCCGGAGACGGTGCCGCTGTACAACGAGATGACGGTGGCCGGCTACCTGGACTTCGTGGCCCGGCTGCGCAGCGTGGACGACCGGTGGGATCGCATCGACCGGATCATGGACCAGGTTGACATCGCCGACCGGGCTGACGACCTGATCGGGAAGCTGTCGAAGGGGTATCGTCAGCGCGTTGGGCTGGCCCAGGCGCTGGTCCACGACCCCGAGGTCATCATTCTGGACGAGCCCACCATCGGTCTGGACCCGAAGCAGATCATCGAAGTGCGAGAGCTGATTCGCAGTCTGAGCGGCGAGCGGACGGTGATCCTGAGTACGCACATTCTGCCTGAGGTCAGCCAGCTTTGTGAGCGCGTGCTGATCATCAACGAGGGCCACATCGTGGCAGAAGACACGCCGGAGCAACTGACGGCACGCCTCGAAGGCGCCGAGCGTGTCCGGGTTGCCCTGGAACCAGGTGCCGACGGTGTAGCCGAAGTTCTGGGTGCAATCGATGGCGTCGAAGATGTGACATCCGTCGGCGACGGCAAGTTCGACGTGACGTGTGCTCTTGGGGCAGAGTTGCGCCCGGTGCTGGCCCGCCGGATCGTGGAGCGCGGCTGGTCGCTGTTGGAGTTGCGCCCGGTCGGGATGAGCCTGGAGGATGTCTTCCTGAAGTTGACGACTGAGACGCCTAAGGAGACGAGCGATGCGTAACATGTTGATAATTGCCCGGCGAGAGCTGGGGGCGTTCTTCGCGTCACCCATCGCGTATCTGGTGACGGCCGGCTTCCTCGCCATTGCCGGCTATTTCTTCAGCGCGATTTTGATCTTGTCGCGCCAGGCGACGATGCAATTCGTGTTTGGCAACATGGTCGTTGTGCTGCTTTTCATTGCCCCCTTGCTGGCCATGCGACTCCTGTCCGAGGAGCAACGCTCGGGCACGATTGAATTGCTGATGACGTCGCCGGTGCGTGACTGGCAGGTCGTCTGGGGCAAGTGGCTGGCGGCTTTCCTGCTGTTTCTGGTGATGATGGTGTTCACAGGATTGTACGTTGTGGTGTTGTGGCGCGTGGGGAACCCGGACTTTGGGCCAATCCTGTCAGGCTATCTCGGAATCATTTTGCTGGGCGCTGCACTGCTGGCGCTCGGCACCCTCACATCGGCCGTCACCCAGAACCAGATCGTTGCGGCTGTACTGGGGGTTGCGTTGACAGTTCTGCTCTACGTATCCAGCGCGATGACCGACGTGATGGGTGCTCATTCGCTTGTCGGCCGGTTTTTCGGATACCTGGCGCTGGCGGAGCACCTGTCCGACTTCACGCGCGGTGTCGTAGATACCACGCATGTCATTTTTTACCTGAGCGTGATCGCCGGCGCGCTCTACCTGGCGACGCGGGCGTTGGAAACGAGGAGGTGGCGTTGATGGTTGCTCAGTTGCGCGATCGCGCACCGCAACTGGTCATGGTTGGCATTGTTGCGCTGGCCGTCGGCACGGCAGCGCGGATGCTGGGCAGCGACCCGGTGTGGTTGCCACAGGTCTTTTGGGGCATCGGCATCATCCTGGTGCTCAGCTATGGTTTGTTGCGCCCGGCCGAGCTGCGGGCAGCGCTAACAGGCCGGCAGGCACGCTACGGTGGCAACGCCCTGGTGGCCAGCCTGGCATTTCTCGGCATCCTGGGCTTCGCGAACTACCTGGGCGCTCAGTACCACCGCCGTTTCGACCTCACGGAGACAGGCCAGTACTCGCTGTCGCAGCAGACGAAACAGATCCTGGCCGGCCTCACCGATCCGGTGCAGGTGACGGCTTTCATGGCCCCGGGCGACCAACGGGCCGAGCGCGTGCGGAACCTCCTGGACGAATACAAATACCTCAGCGACAAGATCGATTATCGCTTCGTTGATCCCGATCGACAGCCGGCCCTGGCCCGTCAGTACGGCATCACAAGCTACGGCCAGTTGGTGTTCGAGCAGGGTGACCGCAAGCAGGAAACATTTGGACTCGACGAGCAGGACATCACCAGCGCGATTCTGAAAGTCTCGGAGACGGAGCCGCGCAAGGTGTACTTCACCACCGGTCATCAGGAGCGCAGCCCGGAGGAGACCGGCGGGAATGGCTACTCGGTGGTTCGGGACGCGCTGAAGCGCGATAACTACGAGGTTGATCTGCTGAATCTGCAGACGATCACGGATACGATTCCTGGTGACGCTGATGCGATTATCGTGGCCGGCCCCAGGGTCGCCTTCGCGGCCGAAGAGGCGCAGCGCTTACAGGACTACGTCTCCAACGGCGGCAAGCTCATGGTATTGGCCGACCCAGGAGTCGATACGGGCCTGGCACCTCTGCTGAAGCAGATGGGCCTGCAATTGGACAATGACATTGTGGTTGATCCGGCTCAGTCCTTCTTCGGTGACGCCGGCACCCCCCTGGTCACGCGTTTCCCCTTCCACACCATCACCAAGGATCTGGGCGGCCTGACGGTCTTCTTCCCGCTGGCGCGCAGCGTTTCCAAGACCGATAACACGCCCGAGGGTGTCTCGGTAACGGACTTGATCCAGAGTAGCAGCCGGTCCTGGGGTGAGACGAACCTGACAAATCTGCAGCAGCAGCCGGCCCGGCCTGATCCGGAAGATCCACGGGGACCGCTGACGATGGCAGCCGTTGCCACCGGGCCGGCCGGCAGTCGGGTAGCGGTCTTCGGCGACTCCGACCTTGTCAGCAACAGCACACTCACGCAGGTACGCGGTAGTTTCGGCAATCCCGACCTGGTTCGGAATACCATCAACTGGCTCACCGAGTCCGAAAGTCTCATCGCTATCGGACCCAAGCCGCCGGACAATCGCCAGATCAAGCCACTGACGGGCGGTCAGCAGAACTTGCTGCTGATCACGCTGGCCGGCCTGCTGCCGCTGGGCGTTCTGCTGGCCGGCGGCCTGGTGTGGTGGAACCGTCGGTAGGGGGTGCGCCATGAACTTCCGAATTACAGGTATTCTGCTGATTGTGCTGGTCGTGTTGGGAGGCGTGGTGTTTTGGGTGAACCGGCAGGGCGGCGGGAAGACGAACGCCAACGCAACACCTACGCCGGCCCCCCTGACGTCTCTCGCTACATCCGACGTGGCGTCCATCAAGATCGAGCAAGGCGACAAGTCGATCACTGTTGAGCACAAGGACGAGGGCTGGGTGATCGCCGGCGATTCCCCCAAACCAGCCGGCGAGACCAAGGTCACACAGGCCCTGGGCCGACTGACGGGCCTGAAGCCAACGCGAACCTTGACCGACGTCCAGAACCTGGCTGATTTCGGGCTGGAGAAGCCGGCCTGGACCATCACCCTGACGCCCAAGCAGGGTGACGCCGTGGTCTTCAACGTCGGCGATGAGAACCCACGCGGCACGTCGCGTTACCTGCAGGTGGCCGGCGATCCCTCGATCCACCTGGTGCCCAAGTTCAGCGTCGAAGATGTCCAGAAGTGGCTGGAGGAGCCGCCGTACCCGCCGACTCCGACGCCAGAGCCCACGGAGACGCCGGCCGCGACACCCGAAGCGACGCCGACGCCCGAGGGCTGATCAACGTAGCGTCGGACAGGCAGAACTCAACGCAGCGCCGGTCGAGCACCGTCCTGAGCCTGTCGAAGGGTAGCGTCCGAAGGGCGCGTATCGAGACCAAGCGGCTTTGCCAGAGCAACCCCTATCGTAGAGTGACCATGACTGGCCAGACCCGCTCGCTTGATCTCGATACGCGGCTCCGCTAGCGCTCCGCCGCTACTCGATCGGCGCTTCGCTCGGATCGGAACAACTTACTCTGAGCCACTTGACAGCCGTCAGAACGCCGAGTATACTTGACCTGGAAATTAGCCGAGGCTAAATAATGATTTCATAAAAGAAAATACTGACTCGGATCGTTCAGAACGGGCTTATCCGCTATAGTGCAACACTATTCATTGGTGTCCGTACTGTCTTATTGGGAGATCAGTTCAGACGCCGATCTCCAATCTCTGGTATCCAATCTCCGATACGCAATGGTGAAGCGTCATGGTCCTGAAAAATCTCCTGCGACGTAAGACACGTAGCATCCTGACTGTCCTGGGCGTGGCGCTGGGTATTGCTGCCATCGTCGCGTTGACGGCGATCGGCGCCGGCATCGCCAACAGCTTCGGCAACCTCTTCGCTACCTCCGACGCCGACCTGACCCTCTCGCAAGCGGACGCTTATGACCTGTTTCTCAGCAGCCTGAATGAAGACATCGGTGATCAGGTTGCTGCGCTACCCCAGGTTCAGGCTGTGGCCGGCATCATCTACAGTGGTGTCCGGCTGCAGGGCATCCCGTTCTTTCTGATCTTCGGCTACGACCCGCAGGAGTACGCTATCAGTCACTACAAGA
The DNA here is from genome assembly GCA_964532665.1 of uncultured Anaerolineales bacterium. GTDB lineage: Bacteria > Chloroflexota > Anaerolineae > Epilineales > JAANWY01 > CAZHMV01. The sequence goes on along the minus strand of CAZHMV010000125.1, from coordinate 9,719 downwards.
TCGTCGAGGGGCGAGCGCTGCTGAGGGACCGGGAGATCATCATCGGGCGTGGCGCGTCTCGCAACCTGTCCAAGGGCGTAGGCGACACCCTCCAATTCTTCGATAACACGTTCCGCATCGTGGGGATCTACGAGACCGGTGCCGCTTTTGAGGAGGCCGGCGGCGTGATTACCCTCAAGGACGCGCAGATGATCTTCCAGAAGCCACGCCAGGTGAGCCTGTTTCAGGTGAAGCTGCGCGATCCCCGCCAGGCTGATCTGGTGCGCGAACGCATTCGGGCCCGATTTTCGGATGTCCTGGTGTCTCTGGGTACTGGGGCCGGCCAGCGCCAGAATATGTACGCTCTGGTGGAAGCATTCGCCCTGGGCATCGGGCTGATCGCTGCCCTGGTCGGGGGCATGGGGATGATGAACACCATCATGATGAGCGTCTTCGAGCGCACCCGCGAGATTGGCGTACTGCGGGCGCTGGGCTGGCGCCGTGGCCGCATCCTGCGCATGATCCTGGGCGAGTCGCTGGTCCTGAGTGTCGCGGGAGGGCTCCTGGGAATGGGCCTGGGGGTGATCCTGGTCAGGCTGGTGGCGCTGAGCCCGGGTCTCAGCAGCATGATTGTCAGCGAGTTTTCGCCCCAGCTCTTCGCTCAGGCCGGCGTTATCGCTCTGGCCCTGGGTGCGGTGGCCGGCATCTACCCGGCCTGGCGCGCGGCCCAGCTCCAGCCCGTCGAGGCGTTGCGGTACGAGGGCGGAGCCCTCGAAGGCGGGGCGAAACGAGATGAGAAAGGAGAGCCACGGAGGCGTCTTCCGCTGCCGGCCCTCGCGATCCCGCCGGCGCTGCGTAACCTGAGCCGTCGCAAGACGCGTACCTTCCTGACCGTGGGCGGCATTGCCATCGGCGTGACGGTGGTTGTGGCCCTGGGCGCGCTCACCGAAGGCTTCATCGACCAGTTCACGGCGCTCCTGAGTGGCGGCGGTGCTGACCTGGCGGCCATGCAGGCCAACGTAGCCGACATGAGCCTGAGTGCCATCGACGAACAGGTAGGCCGGCGGATTGCCACCATGCCAGAAGTAGCTGAGGTGTCCGGCATGGTGCTGGGCTTTGTGAGTACATCGGAGATGCCTATGCTTCTGGTCTTCGGATTGGAGCCGAACGAGTTTACCATCCGGCAGTTCACGGTCGTGGATGGACGCAGCATCCAGGGGCGCGGGGAAACGATCATCGGGCGACCCGCCGCCGACAGCCTTCACAAGCGAGTCGGTGACCTGCTACGCATCCGAGGCCGGCCCTTCCGCATCGTCGGCATCTTCGAGACGGGCGTTGGCTACCAGGATGCCGGCGCGGTGATCGACCAACGGGAGGCCCAGGCGCTATTCGAGAAGCCGCGCCAGGTGAGCTACTACCAGATCAAACTGAAGAACCCGGATACGGCCGATAAGGTGATTCGCGAGATTCAACATCGCTTCCCTGAGCTTGCGATCTCCCGATCGGCGGACTTTCTGGAAGGCACGGAGGACATCAAGATGACGCGTGCGATGGTGGCAGTGCTCTCCTCCATCGCGATCATCGTGGGCAGCATTGGAGTGATGAACACGGTATTGATGAGCGTGTTCGAGCGCACGCGGGAGATCGGGGTGCTGCGGGCACTGGGCTGGCGCCGGCGGCGCATCCTGGAACAGATTCTCTCGGAATCGTTGATTCTCGGTGTCGCGGGAGGGGCCATCGGAACTGCCCTGGGAGTCGGACTGGTGCTCCTGGTGGGGCAGATTCCGACCTTCGGAGACATCCTGAGTGGCAGTTTCAAGCCGATTATCTTTGTGCAGGGGGCGTTGGTGGCCCTGGGGCTGGGCACGGTCGGCGGGATCTACCCGGCCTTGCGGGCAACCCAGTTCCAGCCGGCGGAAGCACTGCGATACGAGTAATCAGTCATCAGTGATCAGTTATCAGTCATTCACAGGAGCCGATAACTGATTACTGATCACTGATGACTGATAACTGACTGTACGGGAGGCTACCATGAGCAGGCGAATTTGGATTGGACTGATCATTGTTCTGGCGCTGATTGTCGGCGTCTTCGGGTACACGCGATTGCGCACCTCGTCTGCTCCACCGGAGGAGGAGACGAGCCCGGTCGAGCAGGTCGAGTCAGTTATCTGGGCCTCTGGCAAGATCCTGCCGGCGCGCCGTTCTGCGCTGAGCTTCAGCATCGGCGGACGGGTGGCGGAGGTTGCGGTGGAGGAGGGAGATGAGGTGAAGGCTGCCCAGGTGCTGGTGAGGCTCGACTCGACAACGCTGGAGCGGGCGGTGGATCAGGCGGAGGCGGCGCTGGCCGTCGCCCAGGCCCAGGCGGCTCAGGTGAAGGCCGGCGCCCGGCCGGAGGAGATCGCGGCGGCACGAGAGGCGGTTGCCGCTGCCAAAGCCCAACTGGCGGCGGCCAAAGCTCAGTTCAACGCCGCCCAGGCAGATGTTCAACGGGCTCAGGCAGAGCTGGATCGGGCGCTCTCGGAGCAGGCGAAATTGCTGGCAGGTCCTACGCAGCATGAGTTGGACCTGGCCCGGATCGCAGTAGAGACGGCCAAGGATCAATTGTACGGCGCACAGGCCCGGCGCGACAGCATCGGTGGGGCTGTGCAGCGCGGTGATTTCGGGGTGAGCCAGGCTGACTACGACGCGGCCAAGGCAGCCGTGCTCCAGGCCGAGGACGCCGTGCGAACAGCCCAGGTGCAGTACGAACAGTTGCAGGCCGGCCCCGCCACCCAGGACAAGGCCATGGCCGCGGCCGCCGTGTCAGCCGCGCGGGCGGCCAAGGCCGCGGCTGATGCCCGGGTGGTGGCATTGCAGTCTCAGGCAGACGCCGCGAAGGCTGCGGTGGCCCAAGCGGAGCAAAAACTGCGCGCGCTGGAGGCCGGCCCCACGGCAGAGCAGATCGCTCTGGCCGAGGCCCAAGTCCAGCAAGCCCAGGCCGCACTGGAGGCAGCCCGCGCGAACCTGGACCAGGCTGCGCTGCAAGCGCCGTTTGCCGGTACGGTGGGCGCGGTGTCTGTCCACGTGGGGGAAGTGATCGCACCAGGACAGACCATCGTGAACCTGGGTGATTTGAGCCATTTGCGCGTGGAAACGACAGACTTGCGGGAGACGGACGTCGCCCGGGTAGCACCAGGCCAGACGGTTGAGGTCACTTTCGACAGCCTGCCCGACGTGCGCCTCCCTGGAAAGGTTGCCCGCATTGCTCCCATGGCGACCCAGGGGCAGGGTGGCACCAACTACACCGTTTGGGTGGAGTGCGACCGCCTGGACCCGCGCCTGCGATGGGGGATGACGGCGTACGTGAATATCAAGACCGGGAAATGAAGGAACTCAGGGAAAACGAAGGAACTCAGGGAACTCGTCCCCCTTAGTTCCCCCAAGTTCCCCCAGTTCCTCCTGAATGAGGAACACGATGATAGCTGAACCCAAACTCGTTGTAGAAACTGTCGGCCTCACCAAAGTCTACGGGGACGGAGCGGAGGTCCGCGCCCTCGACGGCGTGAACTTGCAGATTGCCAATGGGGAGCTTGTGGCGGTCATGGGGCCGTCTGGTAGCGGCAAGTCCACGTTGCTCAACCTCATCGGCGCCCTGGACCGCCCCTCTGCCGGCACTGTGCGGGTGAACGACCAGGATCTGGCGGAGGTGAAGGACCTGGATCGCTTCCGGGCGCGGGAGATTGGCTTCGTGTTTCAGCTCCACAATCTGATCCCCACGCTGACAGCCGTCGAGAACGTTGAAGTGCCCATGCAGGGCATCGGGGTCCCCGGCGACCAACGGCGCGAACGGGCGCTGGAACTACTCCGCCTGGTAGACCTGGGGGACCGGGCAGATTTTCTCCCGAATCAACTGTCCGGTGGAGAGCGGCAGCGGGTAGCAATCGCCCGGGCGCTGGCCAACGATCCGGCCTTGATTCTGGCTGACGAGCCGACAGGCAACCTGGACAGTACCGCCGGCGCTGAGGTGGTCAGCCTTTTCGCCCAGCTCAACCGGGAGCAGGACAAGACGATCATTATCGTCACCCACGACCCGGTGGTCGCTTTGAGCGCGCAACGCCTCATCACGCTGCGCGACGGCCGGGTGGGCCAGGACGAGCTGGTCAGCCGGACCTACCTGCGCGAGTTGGATCAGATTCGCGATACGGCGCTGGGCGCGCTGCTGTTCGGTGACCGGGAGGTTGGCCGGCCGATCGCAATACGTGCATTGGCAACGGATGGTGGCAGATAAGTTAACGAAAGGAGGGCCGACATATCAGCTCGGCAGATCTCACGCGGTACGTGCTGTTCCCGCAAAGAGACCTACGCAACATCGGGGATGGCCAGGCACCTGAAGGACTGCAAGGCGCGGAAAACTGCAAATCGGAGTCATCCGACTCGTGACCAGGGAAGCCTAGCAACTAATTCGGCGCACCCACCTGCACGACGCTTGACTTCGACGCCTGTGGAATAGTGCTCGATGATTTGCTGTGCGGTGGCGCCTTCCTCGGCCATTTTGATGGCACCCACTTGACACATTCCTACTCCGTGTCCGACCAACGCCGACTGCCCACAGATGCATGGAACGCTCCGGCAATAAGGCAACGCCTCTGTCCAGACATCTTCGCTGTTCCTGGTGTGGCCGTCACAGTGGGTGAAGGGGTTGGCTTTTCCCTCAGCTTCTGCAAAACGCCGGCAAGACGGCCTCACCGGGATAGCAGGACCTCAAGCGGACTAACCGGGTTCACAGACGGTTGAGACCCAACGACGTGGATGGCAGCCCTCTCGTGGTGGCCTACCATGTTGACAGGTGCGTGAAGTGTGACCACAGTGACGAGGCGATAGAGGCCAGGGGATAGCCCAGGCACCTGCATCTGGGTCGAGTATTCGAGCACATTCTTAACCAGGTTTCCACTGTGGGTAGCAAGCAACGCAGACGGGCCGCTGATCACTTCGCGGGCAAGAACCTTTATCTCGAAGGGAGATTCCTCGGCTGCGAGAGCAGGAGCCTCTGAACCTTCAAGTTGGAACCGGACCTGAACCAAGAAGCTTTCATCTGGGCTGAGGCGTAGAGTCGTAACCCCAGGCAGGCGCTTTCGGAACACCTGTGTATCGGAAACAGTCAGGCCTGCTCGCGTATGGGCCTCTGGCGTTGGGGCTTCTGCACTTATCGGTAGAGGTGGTGCGGGAGCCGTCGGTTCTAGGATAGCAGGGGGGCTGATGCATGCTTTCATGAAGACGGCCAGCCGTTGAACATCCAGGGCGGGAAAGGCCTCTTTTTTGCCGCTCTGTGCGTGCTCGACCTCTGTCCGCCGCGGTTGACCTCGCTCGTCAACCGTCAGCCGTACGACAAAGGAGACCCGCTGCTCCGCCCCGTCTTCTTCTCTTGCTCCAGTGAGTGGCTCCGCGTGTATTACCTCGGCTGCTGTGGCTTTCGTCGCTTCCGTCAGGGCTCGCTCGGCCTTAATCCGCTCGTCGCGTTCCTGTTCAACCTCCACCTGAGCAGCGGCCAAGGCATCCTGAATATCCGTCAATGACCTTTCAGCCTGGGTCCGGGCCTGACGTTGCTCTTCAACCTTCGCCTGGGCAGCTTCTAACGCTTCCTGAGCTTCGGCCAGTGCCTTCTCAGCCTGGGTCCGGGCCTGATGCTCCTTTTCAACCTTTGCCTGGGCGGCTGCAAACTTTTTCTGCGCTTCGGCTAACGTTTTCTCGGCCTTGCTCCGGGCCCGGTGTTCCTGTTCAAGCTCCACCTGAGCGGCGGCCAACGCTTTCTGGACTTCGGCCAGCGCTTTTGCTGCTTCCAGTTTGGCCTTCTCCTGTTTCGTGACCTTCTTCCCGTCCTTGGCTTTTCCAGTCTCAGCGTTGGGTTCCTGCTCCGACTCCGCTGCCGGCTTCTTACCTTTCGAACCTTTTTGCTTAGCCATCGTTCCTCCCTCCGTAACCGGCTGTCATTCAGCGCTGTGTACGCTACTCAAAACCCTGACGTTGGCCCGGTGAGTCCGAAACACCAGCCCCAAGAAAACAGATTGGCCTCGAAGGTGAGGACCAACGGACCTGACACCTTCGAGGCCGGCGGCTACCAGGTTCACCCTGGTAGGACATGAACGTAAGTGTTATCGATGAAGCCACCGAAGAACTGCGCGTACGGGCCAGTCCCATGCACATGCGTCAGGATGCGGTAAGTATCCGGGCCCAAGGTAATCTGAGGAGAAGTAGCAGAAAACCAGGACACTACCTCTCCTGGCTGAGGGCCAGAATCCCCTGCCGGTGGCGGTGTCGGAACGATAGGCCCCCCTGGGAAAACACCCACAATAGCCCCGGTATCCACATTAGTGATGTGGTGGTTAAGCACAGCCGAGGTCACGGCGGGATCGAGCCACGGCCCCAGGGCGGCTGCTCTGAGAAGTGTGGTCAACGTAACAGGGTCACCTGCCTGAACTATGTTCGATGGCGGGACGTCCAACGGCGGCTCGGCGACCAAAACACCCTGGGCAGCCACGGTCCCAGCGGTGGCAAAGACATCTCCTATACTGAATCTCAACCCCGGAACACCTGTAAATGGTTGTCCTCTTTCTGCCTGAGGCACAGTACACCTCCTTATACGTGTGGGAATTGACTGTCACTGTTTAGCCGTCGCCCTAAATACCGACTATGTTCACCCAACCATAGATCACCCCTTCCACTCTCAATCTTAACGGGACCTACCGTAGCTCACAGAAGCGAATATACACCATGGCACTTAATCTGCACTTAGTTGTTGGTTAATCTTAAGTACGAGAAACATTTAGTCTGCCCATATACTGTCTCAGACAGGTTTCTGAAGCTTGTTTGTCCTGTTCGACCCGCCCGTATCTTGTTCTGGCTCGTCCCGTTATATTTCTGCGGCAACGGACGTACCAGATGGTTTTGTACCAGACAACGCCGGCGTAGTTGTCTGCCAGACTTTCGCAGGTCGATGGGTCAACACAGAGTCGTGGGGATCCTGCGATCCCGGAACAACGGATGCGCAGGATTCTCTCTTCTACCCGATTCACGATGAACACTGGTAAGAAGACAGGTGCTTGCTAACTCTGTCTATATGCACAGTGTTCAGATTTCTAAACCTTCGGGACAAGCTCGAAGAAGAAAGGGCGGACACAAGGAGTCAGAAATGCAGACCAAACCACTTCCCAACCATGAACATCACACCATGCGCCACGTTGGGTCGCGCACAAATTACCATGAGTTCGTGTGCGATATCTGTGGACGGCACTTGCTACTACATTCCAATCCATCGATAGTTGCGGAAGGAGAGGAAATATACGTTGTCCTGAGCCAGGGAGATATTTGGGCATCTCACTCAGGCGCAATGGGGGGATTGGTTATCAATGGTATCGACATCAAGAAGGAGCAGACCGAGCTATCTAACGATTGGAACAAGTGGTTAGCCGACGTACTGGACGATGCAGAGTTCGGCCTCTAATGCCACTACCTTTCAAGTGCGGGGGCAAGCGCCGGTCGAGTCGGCCCGAAGAACCATAGCGGGCGTTGCTGAACAGTTTCTCCGCCATACCAGTCCTTCAATGGAGTCAAGACGGGCACTGCGAGGACCGTGCCAGGGTCCCGATATGCTGTGCTGCTCGACCGACGGCGCTTATTCGAAGGAATTGACTCTTGACGTTTCTCCATTGCGAATGTGGCGATACAATGTCAAAGTCTCTGGCATCGGGGGCACGTCCAGCACCTGTGCCAGAAACTCGACGCACAGATGATACTGGCGCAGGGCCAGGTTGCGCTGGCCCTGCTGGTAATAGGATCGCATTAACCGGCGATGGGCATCCTCCCGACAATCGTCCTTGGCCAGGATTTTCTGGCAGAGCTGGATGCACATTGAATATGCTTTCTGCCTCAAGTAGTACCTACTCAGTCGATCCAGGATGAAAAGGTAGCTGTCTTTGAGACCTTCCCTCCGGGGAATGGGCCAATCCTCATACGGATCCTCTTCAAGAAAATCGCCCTGGTATAGGCCTTCGGCTGCCTCGTACTCGCTGACGGCTTCGACCAATTTTCCCTGCCTCTCCAGATTTCGGCCGGCGTCATAGCGTTGTAGGAACTCCTCAACATCTATCCACACTGCCATCACCCGGTTGAGGACGTAGCAATCATCCTCAAAGAGGATATGGGGGAAATCCGGCCGGCCCACCCTGAAGGCCTGCCGCAGGCCGTAGATGGCGACATTGAGGTTGTTTCGGGCTGCCTCCGGGTCGGCATCGGGCCAGAAGAGGCTCATCAGTACATCCTTAAGGATTGGCCGGCCACCGTCGGCGGTCATGTACTTGAAGATGGCTTTTCCTTTCCCGCTGGGCCAGTCAGTGATTAGTTCATCATCCTGATAAACACGGAACGGGCCGAGACAGTAGACAGCCAACGCAGGCGAGCCTTGCACTTCCTGTACCCTCTCGCCGATAGGAGACACAACTGAAACCTCGGCCTCGTTAGTGGGTGGATCAAGCAGCACCTCAGCTTCCTCGGCCAGGGGTAGTATCAGCCCTTCAGACGAGTCCTCGAGCGTCTTCCCATCGGAGGAAGGGCGCCCGGAACCTACCCCTAGCAGACTTTGGATGCGCTGCCACAGGCTATGACGCTTCCGAGACCGTGGTGTACCACGGTCGGGCAGGCCCATCTCAGCCGTCGGAGCGAAAACTGGTAGTGCGGGCTCCTCCTCCACTCCAGGCATGCCATTTCTGATGACGAGATCGAGGATGTCGTGAAGCCGTTTCCTTAGCCTACGTTCCCGTTTGGTAGCTTCCGCGTGCGCTTGCTGGTGCCACTCCGCTTCCGTCTGGCTCTGCTCGCACGCCAGACAAATCTGGTGCGCTGCCACAAGGATATCGGTAACGGTCGCGTTATCCGTTTCTTCAGTTGCACCTTGTGTCTGAAGAAGAAACTCGGCCACGCGCCGGTACTGACCTACCTCAAGAAGTTCACAGACCTTCTGCCAGTGGGCCTGATACTGGGCCGGCCGTCGAGAAATGGGTTCGTCTTTTGAAGCAATAATCTCGGTGTCCATTGGGCACCTCCCTGCAGGTCAGCCCAGCCACCAGAGATGAACAATAACATGAGCCTGGCATCGGGATACCCTGCCTCATAACACAAGCAGCATTGCTCGCAGACATGACGGCAATGGCGACAACTGTTCACCTTACCCTACTCTCGACTCAAGCTGGATCCATGACGCGGCGGCACTGAGCCTGAAACGCGGGTCACGGACCCCTACCAGCACGAGGTGGACAGTTATCGCTAGTGTATTGGTGGGCTGCGTCATTGCAACCCAAACATATCGAGCAAGCCTGATCTCTCTGCGAGGGGAGATACCGGGCAGATATACTCAACCCTCCGGGCAAGCAAGGAGGCTCTGAGTGTGCTGCACTGTTCACGAGCATGTACTTGTGCCCGTCGTATCCTTGAGGGCCAAGTACTCCGTGAAGCAGGGTGACACTCAGTAGTACAGGACCAACGTTGAGGGGATGCAATGAAGTGGTTGATATGATAATATTATAACACATTTATCAGTAAATTGCAACATTCGTAACACGGCACTGCGCCATCGTTGGAGAATCGTTGGTTTCACAAGGTGAAAAGAGCACCCCAGGTGGAGTGCTCTCTGTTCATGAAGGTACCGGCGCAGCCGCTCCTTGGACAATCACTCATCCTGTCATTGCGAGGCCCCCTTCGAGCCGACCGCT
>CAZHMV010000124.1:8920-17719 GCA_964532665.1 uncultured Anaerolineales bacterium | reverse complement strand
GCAGTCGATGCAGGTTGCTACCACGACATACAATGTGGAACTCCTTAGCCTAATTGGCGGAGCACCATTCGGTGATGTAGAGGTCCAAGGGAACTACGCCTATGTCAGTAAGGGGAGTTGGCTGATCGTGTTGGACATCTCGGACCCAGCCGATCCGGTGCGCATAGGAGAGCTAAGAATGCCACATAATCCAATCCGGAATATTTATGCCATCGGCCAATACCTCTACGTAGATTCGTGGATTGTCGATGTGACCGATCCCAGCGAGCCTTATGAGGTTGACCGCTTTCTCGGCCCGATTGGCCCAGTGGTCGGCAATTACATGTATGCAGGATGGAGAAGGTGTAAGGAGCCTCCCTCCGACTTCTGTGTCGCTGGTTTCACTGGCGGTCTGGAGATAAGGGATGTCTCAGACCCTGTTGATCCAGTGGTGGTGGGTGAATTGAAATATGAGAATCACGGACTCGACCTTGTTTACGTCGCTGGCAACCACGCTTATGCTATCGACCACGCCAACAACCTGCGGGTGATTGACGTTTCAGATCCAGCCAGGCCAATGGAGGTAGGATATCTGGAGATGCCCGACTCGTTGAATGTCGTCAATGACCTTCTCGTGGCCGGGAGCTACGCGTACGTGACGGCCGGCGCACGAGGCATATACATCATCGATGTATCCGATCCAACTACGCCAGAAGCGGTAACCACCTACGATATGACGAACGCCCGCCACATCTACATCATCGGTCCCTACGCCTATGTGAGCGATCCCAGGCAGGAGGACGAAGCATGGGTGACGGGCAACATACGGATTCTTGATGTCTCGGATCCAAACGTACCGCGAGAAGTTGGATCCTACAGCGTATCTGAGTGGCCGGGAACGTTCGTCGTTGAGGGAAACCGTCTGTACGCCCTGTCCGACGACACCTTGCGAGTCCTTGACAGCTCAGACCCTCCCTTTCCGGTAGAGTTAGGCACCTACTTCAACCCAGCCTGGTATCCTTCTTGGGGAATGAGTGGTGACCAGCCCACTCGCCTCCATGCCGATGGTCAGCATGCGTACGTGCTGACTTCCTATACGGACTATCGGCCATACCCTCAGGATGCCCCTGTCCAGGTCGTTAAACTGCGCATATACGATATCTCCAATCCCCGGATGCCGATGAAGCTAGGAAGCTACGACCTACCATCGTCCTATGTCCGGGATTTCTACGTTTCAGACGACTACGCCTTTGTGATTCAGGACGATTCTCGTCTGCAAATCATCGACGTATCTGACTTAGCTGACCCCAAGGAAGTGGGTGCCATCCAGGTTCCCGCTCTCAACATTCACGTCGCCGGCCAATACGCCTATGTGACCGGGGATGGCGCCATGCGGATCATCGATGTCTCCGATCCCGCTGCACCGGTGGTGGTGGGATCCTACTTCACAGCCGGCTGGGTCGGGGATGTTTACGCTGCTGCCAATTACGCCTACCTGACCGACACGCTCGAAGGTTACACCGGTCCTGATGGCAAGCATGCGGCATTCCGAGTGATCGACGTCTCCGATCCCAGCGAGCCCGTAGCAGTCGGCGCTTTCGGACTGCCGGCGTATCCTGAGAAGGTTTATGTCTCTGGCAACTACGCTTACGTACTCGCCGGCAGGCGTCTAGACCAGGAGGAAGCTCGAGGGATATGGGTAGCAGATGTCTCTAACCCGATATCGCCAACGGTTGTAGGTTTTTATGAAAGCCGAGACGCTCGCGACCTCTTTGTGGCCGATAAATTCGCGTTTCTCGTTGAATGGAGTGGACTGTCTACTGACAGTCATAGGCTATTAGTGCTGGACATTTCGGTCCCGACCCGGCCCATCGCAGTAGGTGCTTTTGATATCCCGAGCCCCGGTGATATTTCAGTCACCGACAACTGTATCTATCTGGCCGCCAAAGAACTGGTGACCTTCCATCTGGTCCCATCAGCCCCAGGGACAGCAGGATTCACCGCTCTAGGTGGCATACCTCACACATCTTTCTTGCCATTGATTATGAAGAACGACCCTGGGCCTGGAATATGTGGTTGAGTTAGTAAGCAGTACAGTATTGACGTGAACTACACCCATGGATCATCTCTCAGAACCATTTGACCGCTCAGGTGGCATCGATTTTAGCGAGAGCGAGGTCGATGCCCGAGACATCGCCGGTCGTGACAAAATCGAGATTCATGTGCCGGCCTTGCCTCGCAAGGGATGCTACCTCCAAATGGCCGAGAACATCAAATTGGCGATCTATCTGGGCCTGATCCTGCTTGCCATCGCCAGCGCTTTCTACCTCAACCGTGCGATCCTGATGAGGCCGGCCACGCCTACGCCAACACCGACACCGGAGCCGACGAAGCCTGGCACCCTGACGCCCGATGGGAACAGGATGACCCCCTCGCCGGGGACTTGGACAGCCGAGCCCCTGACCGATACACCCACAGTGATATCGGGATCAGAGCTATTGACGACGGCTGGCACCATGCAGCCGGCGACATCAAGCAATACACCGGGGCCTACAAATGCGCCAAAATCAAATGCACCAAGATACACCAACGTGCCATCACCGACCAGCATGCCCGTTTCACCAACGCCGGTGTTACCCACGGTCACAGTCACCGCGACGCTAACGCCGTCGCCTACACCGATTATTACGGGAACAGCCACAGTGAGCCCGACGCTGACACCGTCATTGACACCAACTGCTACGGGAACAGCCACGGTGAGCCCGACGCTGACACCGTCGTTGACACCAACTGCTACAGGAACAGCCACGGTGAGCCCGACGCTGATACCGTCGTTGACATCGACCGCCACGGGGACAGCCTCGGTGATCACCATATTAACACCTTCGTTGACACCGGTTAGTATGGGAACAGCCACAGCAATCATGACGCTAACACCGACGTTGACGCCGGCTGCTACGCAGACGGCCTCAGTGATTCTTCCTTGACACTGTCTGCCCACCGAATGAATTCGGTGTCTGCTATCCGAAACGTGTTGAAACATGTTTTAATGTGTTTTGAGTATCAGACCATGAATTCATTCATGGGGCAAAGTGTCCAGGAAACTTCCGATCAAGAAAGGAGACCAATCACATGCATCGCTCCAAAACAATAGGATTCCTGGGTATACTCCTGTGCTTTGCCCTGACATTCGTGGTGGCGAATTCCGGTACAGCGGCTGCGACACGTGACCGCGAAAGGAATGGCAAGAACAGTATGCTGGTCGCCAACCCGCTGGTCTCCCGCGTCGCCGATCGGACCCTGAACATGCGATTCGAGAATTGGGATTGGGACAGCGGGGTCGCCATGTACGGCATGATGAAAGCCTGGCAGGCGACCGGCGACCAGCGCTACTTCGACTATGTGCAGGCATGGGTGGATGGGTTCATCGCGCGCGGCCTGCCGGCCATCACCCATCCCAACCAGGCCACGCCCGGCATCGCCACCCTGATGCTCTACGAGGCCACCGGCGAGGAGAAGTACCTGATGACGGCCCGGCAGATGGCCGCTTATCTTTTGAACACCGCACCCCGGACCGCTAAGGGGGCCCTGTATCACTACCAGGACCAACTCTGGGTAGACACCCTATTTGTGACCGTGCCCTTCCTCAGCCGATTCGGGCGGATCACCGGCGACCCGCGCTACACCGAAGAAGCCGTCCGGCAATTCCGGCTCCACGCGCAGCACCTCCAGGACCACGAGACCGGACTCTTCTTCCACGGCTGGGACGAGAGCGAGGACAGCCACATGTCCGGCGCGTTCTGGGAGCGCGGCAACGGCTGGGCCATGGCCGCCGGCGCCGAACTCCTGGACCAACTGCCGGCTGACCACCCCGCTCGCCTCGAAATCCGCGGCATTCTGACCCGCCAGGCCGCAGGGCTGCTCACACTGCAAGACCCGTCCGGCCTGTGGCACACCGTGGTCGATCAACCCGACTTTTACCTGGAGACATCAGGAGCTGCGGCCATCGGCTACGCCCTGTTCCGGGGGCTGGATCAGGGCTGGCTCGACCCGGCGAAGTTCGGTACGGCAGCTCAACTGGCCCGCCACGGGATCGAGAACAAAGTCGATCGGCGCGGAACCGTGCTGGATGTGTCGGACGGGACCGGGGTAGCGCCAAGCCTGGAGGATTACAATGGGATTTCGCACAATTCCATTCAGCCCTGGGGCCAGGGACTGGCGTTGCTCTTGCTCAGCCAGCGGCCCTACGGCTTTCACCTGTCAGCAGCGCCAACAGCGGCTCTTGTGTCCCCCGGTGGGATCACCAGTGTCAACGTGATAGCGACCGACATCTACGGTTCGCTGCCGGCCCTCGACCTGAACGTGGCCGGCGCACCCAACACCGTCACCTGGTCCTTCGCCCCCAATGGGGCCATCAATGGGCTGAACACCCGACTGATCCTCACCACCACCGAAGCCACACCCGCCGGCAGCTACCCGTTGACGGTATCGGCACAGACTGAGAAACTGACCCGCACGGCTGAACTCACCCTGCACGTCGCCACCGAGACCTCCCACGTCTACCTGCCCTTCCTGGCCAGGCAATTCGACCGCCGGCAGCGGCACATCACCCGCCTGACGGACAACCCGGCCCGGGACTGGCAGCCCACGATGGCGTCGGATGGTCGTCTGGCCTTCATCTCCGACCGTTCCGGCGCGTCCCACATCTACATCCAGGCTCCTGGTGACGTGCCACGACAACTTCAGGTGTGGGACTCTGTCGAAGAGGACCGGCCAATCTTCTCGCGCGACGGCCGGCTGGCCTTCAGCGCCCACAGCCTCCACAGCCAGTCGGACGCCGTCATCTACGGTGGCCAACCGGAGACCTGGTTCCCACTGGGCCGGCCGATCAGCAACGAACTGCACCCCGCCATCTCCCCTGACGGACGCTTTATGACCTATGTCTCCGACCAGTCCGGGAACTGGGAAATCTACGTCATCGAGCTGCGCCGCGCGGACCCGCAACTGACCTTCCACGTGGCCTCGGATCGGGTCCCATCCTGGTCGCCCGATGGGAAAGAGATCATCTTCCGCTCGGAGTGGCAGGGCAACTCGGACATCTACGTCATGGACACCGGAGGCCACAACATGCGCCGGCTGACGGACGATCCCGCTGCCGACGCCTGGCCCTCCTTCTCGCCCGATGGGCAGTGGATCCTCTTCCAGTCAAATCGAGGGGGGAACAACGACATCTACATCATGGATCGCGAGGGTGGTCAGGTGACCCAACTCACCACGGATCCGGCCGAAGATGTGACGCCAGCCTGGTCGCCGGATGGTAAATCCATCCTGTTCGCGTCGGATCGAGACGGCAACCTCGACATCTACCAGATGCCCTTCACTCCACCGCCAGCGCGAACGTTGTTCCCCAACCGCCCGCTCGCAGACAAGGTCTGGCAAGCTGTCGAGCGGTTCTTCGAGGTGTATCCACCGGACACAATCTACCCCGGCTACGACCCCAAGGCCGGCGGACCCTCGGCCGACAACGCCCGCACCAACATCGAAACGGCCTGCTACGACTTCCCCGACCTGCCCGATCTGTTCGGCAAGGGCGCACATCACCGCGCCTGCTACGAGTGGGTAGCCGAATACCTGGGCCTGTACCACGCTACCAGCGCCTGGCGCGATGGATCGGACGACGATGTCGCGTGGGCACAACACTACCTGGACGCCGACCTGGACTACCTGGCAGAGTTCGTCTACGGTCCTGAAGCCGGCCCTACCGATGCAAGCTACCGGGACACGCTGGCAGCCATCTGGCAAAACCCGCTGCGAGCCGTGAACGTGACCCTCGTCGCGGACCTGCTCCGCCGGCAGGACGCCCTGGGTGCGGAACGCCAAACCCGCGTCGAAGAGTTGCTGTCTGGCATTGCCCGCGCCTGGTACGCCGAGTTCTGGGAGACGGGTCAGCATCCCAACCCCGGCACGCCCTTCACCATCCGCACAGCTCCGGAGACCCAGGCCTTCTCGCTGGCCGGCCACCAGGTGGTTTCGACATACCCCTGGACTTTCCACTGGGATGCCGACAAGGGCAACACCAACGCCGAGGAGATGGCCTGGATGGGCGCCGGCATCATGCTGGCCAGCCGTATCCTGGGTGACCGCATAGACGACGCCAGCGACATCTACGCTGCTGCCCGTCACTATCTGGACTACGCGGTGACCTACAATCGCCCGGACCCCATCCACGGCGGCACCATCCGTACGCTGAACAGCGAGACCAGCGGTGGTGCCTACGGCCAGCGGCGCTACTGGATCGAGAACCATGCTCCCGACATGCCGTCCATCCCCTACGTGGGCTTCACCTGGCAATTCATGAGCGCCGCTCTCTTCGCGTCGGACCTGGGGGATCAGCAGCCCTGGCCGGATCTGGTGCCTGACGACACCCAGTGGGACGTGCTCCTGCGCAGCGCCGGCGAGACCATGCGCGCCGCCGATGGCACATTCCTGGTAGACTTCACGCCCGGGCGCGGCATCGGGTTCAACCTGGACAACTTCCCCGCGTGGTGGATGCCGTGTGGGCAAGGCACGCCGGGCAAGCAGTACGTGCGCTACGATGGACGGGCCGGCGGCCCCGAGATTTACGTCTCCGAAATCGGCCACCCGGCCGGGCTGGACCTGCTGCCGGCCGGCTGGGCGCTCATGCGCATCGCTGCCGATCGGGGTGATGAGGCATCGTATGGAGTGTGGGAAGGCCGGCTGAACCAGGTTCTGGACGAGTACATCTCCAACCCGCCGAATCCCCACTGGGCTGTGTGCAAGACCGCGGTTTACGTCTCGACCAATCCGGGATATCACTGGGCACGGATGCTGGCCGTGTACATGGGTGCATATCTCGGAGCGAGCGGGTACGATGTTGGGGTCTGGACGGCGAACTGACGACTAACATCCGCATACTCATCGATGAACTATGGTAGGGGCGGGTCTTGCACCCTCCCTGGGCGACCGCAAGGGATCGCCCCTACAACCGGATTGGAACACACCTATTAT
This sequence comes from uncultured Anaerolineales bacterium, assembly GCA_964532665.1. Taxonomy (GTDB): domain Bacteria; phylum Chloroflexota; class Anaerolineae; order Epilineales; family JAANWY01; genus CAZHMV01. The sequence continues at coordinate 10,711 of CAZHMV010000124.1, read as the reverse complement.
TAGGGGCGAGGCAAGCCGGATTGGTGATGCAGCAGCAAACAAACCCGCTCTCCGGCTTGCCTCGCCTCTACGCCACCTTGACCCGCTCGAACCCCACCCGCCGAGAGCCGGCTCCCAGGCCAGGCCACGCGGGTCCGCCCATCCTCTTCTTTGACCACAAAGCCGCAGGCGGAGTATAATCTAGGCTGGCGGCTTGAACTTGGCGTAACTGCTCAGACGCCCGGGCCGGCGAGCGAGTGCGGGCGCCGGCGGGCGGGCCGATCGGACAGGATGAAATTCGACGCATTCGCGGAGCAATCGCCGCGATCATGTCATTCCTCACTCCGCTGGCGCTCCGTTCGGAATGACATGGGCTGGCGGGAAGGGCGAGACACAAGGCCGAACTTCACAGCGGGACGGCGTACGAGCACGTGCAGCTCTACGAGAGCGGTGTACCTGTTATCGCTGGTACCACCATGAAGGTAGTCGAGTTGGTGATGGCGCAGATGATGTTCTTAGATCATGCCTCAATGACACTGACGAGCCAGGGGCAGCACTCAGCAACATGACCCAGCCGGCCATCCGTTTCGATCACGTCTCAAAGAGATTCGTCATCCACCATGAGCGACCGCGGTCGTTCCAGGAGGTGGCCGTTGGTCTGTTCCACAGGAACGGCTCACGGGAGGAACTGTGGGCCGTTCGCGATGTCAGTTTCACGGTGGCGCCGGGCGAAGCGTTGGGCCTCATCGGACCGAATGGCTCGGGAAAAAGCACGATTCTGAAGCTCATCAGCCGCATCCTGGAGCCGACTGAGGGAAACATCCAGGTCAATGGCCGGCTATCCGCGCTGCTGGAGCTGGGGGCCGGCTTCCACCCCGACCTCACGGGGCGCGAGAACATCTACCTGAACGGCTCCATCCTGGGGCTGAGCCGGCGTGACATGGACGCCCACTTCGACGACATCGTCCGCTTCTCCGAGCTGGAGCGCTTCATTGACATGCCGGTCAAGCACTACTCGTCGGGGATGGCCATGCGGCTGGGGTTTGCGGTCGCCATCCATGTGGAGCCGGAAGTCCTGCTCATCGACGAAGTGCTGGCCGTCGGCGACGAATCGTTCCAGATGAAGTGCCTGGACAAGATCAGCGAGCTGCGAAGCCAGAACGTCACCATCGTGTTCGTCTCCCACGGGCTGGACGCCGTCCGCCAACTGTGTGATCGCGCTCTCTGGATCGAGAACGGCGAGATGCGCCATCTCGGACCAACTGAGCAGGTGATCGACCTGTACCGCGACAGCGTGACGGTTAAGGAGGAAGACCGGCTGGCGACACAGCACGGCGAGGGTGCCGGGCTCGGTCAGGAGACCTTCGCCCATCGCTGGGGCTCGGGTGAAGTGGAGATCGTCGATGTGTGCTTTCGGGATGTGCTGGGTAACGAACGCCACGTCTTCCGGACCGGTGAGCCAATGCTGGCCTGCATCCGATACCGCGCGCACCAGCGCATCGACAACCCGGTCTTTGGCGTGGCCATTCATCGCAGCGACGGGCTGCATGTGAACGGGCCGAACACGAAAGTGGCCGGCTACCCCATCGATTACGTGGACGGGGAAGGGGAGATTCACTACTTCATCGAGGCGTTGCCCCTTCTGGAAGGGACCTACCAATTCTCAGCTACGTGCTACGACTACGCCTGCGTTCATCCCTACGATCATCACCATCGCATGTACACGTTTCGTGTTCAGCGCGGCGAGATCAAAGAGGAATTTGGAACGTTTTACATCCCCAGTCGTTGGGAACACCACAGTCAGATTTCGGA
>CAZHMV010000124.1:0-8820 GCA_964532665.1 uncultured Anaerolineales bacterium | reverse complement strand
TTTCGGATTGCGGATTGCGGATTTTTCATTCCCAAATCCGAAATCCGAACGTCGGTATGGCAACCTGAAATGAAAATGGAGCCCACAATCCGAAATCCGAAACGCCGCCCTGAGCTTGACGAAGGGTCCGAAATCCGAAATCCCGTTGAGGGTCTCGACCACGCATTCTTACAGTGGCTGCCCGTGGTTGCCGAAGACCAGAAGGCGTTCCACAGTTTCTACCTCCCTTTCTTTGAGGACTGCGAGACGGTGGTCGATCTGGGGTGTGGCGAGGGAAATTTCGTCGAACTGCTGACAGAGCATGGCATTCAAGCCATCGGCGTCGATTTCGACCGAAAGTGCTGCGAGGCGGCATGGGAGCGTGGCATTAACGTCGTTCATCAAGACGCGCTGAGCTATCTGGCTGAAGCAGATGCCGAAAGCGTTGATGGCGTTTTCTCCGCACATCTGGTGGAGCACCTGCCCTACGAGACGGTGATCGAACTGATCCGCCGAGCCTATCGCGTGCTGAAGCCCGGCGGCGTCATCGTGCTGACCACCCCCAACGTGCGCGGCCTTTACTCGCACCTGGAGATGTTCTACATCCACTTTGGACACGTGACGTTCTACCATCCACGGCTGCTGTGCTTCTTTCTGGAATATGCCGGCTTCACCCAGGCGGAGTCGGGCGAGAACTCCACCGAACCTCAGCCGCTTTGCGGGGACCTGCTGGAGAACCTGAAGGGCCTGCAACGCCGGCCGGCCCAATCGCCGCCGGCCATCACCCCAATCAGCTACGAGCCCCGGTTGCCAAAACCGGCCAACCCGCTGCGCCGGCTCATCTGGCACGCCAAGATGTTCCTAGTCAGGCTCATCGTGCAACCCTACCTGGACCATTTCATGACCGAGATCAACCGAGCGTTTGGCGAGGTCAGCCAGGAACTCCACCAGGAACGAGCCGCATTAGATGGCGACCTGGCGCAGTTCGTCGCGCTACTGGAGCGTATCGACCGCCCCTTCGAAGCGTACGCTGTGGCAGTCAAACCGCACCCCGAGGTGGATCAATGAGCAAATCGCCATTAGTGGTCGTTGTCGTGCTGAACTACAACGGGCGCCATCACCTCGAGACCTGCTTCGATGCCCTACTGAGTCTGGACTACCCGCAACACGCAGTGCAATTGCTCTTCGTTGACAACGGTTCCACAGACGGGTCGGTGGAGTCCATGCGTAAGACCTTCCCGCAGATTCAGGTGATCCAGAACGAAAGGAACCTGGGGTTTGCAGCAGGCAACAACGTGGGAATCCGCTGGGCCATCGAACGTGGCGCACAATACGTCGGCCTGGTGAACAATGACACGCGCGTTGATCCTGGCTGGTTGCAGGCCCTGGTCAGCACGGCCGAGAACAACGCGGATGCAGCTCTGTGTGGCGGCAGAATCGTGTCTTGGGATGGCTCGCTCCTCGAGTTTTCAGGCACCGTGTTCTACAAGGAAACGTCGGCCGGCGGCTACACAGACGAAACCGACAGGGGCCAGTACAACACCGTGGCGGCGGCCGGTTATGCGTGCGGCGCCTCTATGCTTATCCGGACGAGCGCTGTGCGCAAAATCGGACTGTTCGACGAGGACTTCTTCTGCTACCATGAGGACGTCGATCTTTCTCTACGTGCGTGGATCGCCGGCTATCGAGTTCTGTACGTCCCTCAATCCATCGTGTACCACCGGCGTGGGGGGTCAAGCGAAGGGACCGCCTTCCGCGACTACATCGGCATGCGCAACGCGCTGACGACTGTGCTCAAATGCTATGAAGTGCGAACATGGCGTGAGACCTGTCGTCCAGTGCTGCAAACCTATTTGCACCGTTCTCCACCTCATCTGAAGCGCGCTTTTCTCCACAATATGGTCTGGCTACCACGCACACTTCGTAAGCGCCGCGCGATCCAGCGGGCACGCCAGCGTAGTGACGCGGAAATGTTCGCCCAGTTCCCACATATTCGGATCAGCGATGGCCGGCACGTGTGGCCGCAAAACACATCCAAGAAAGCGCCACATGGCCAATCACTTGCAGTTGAGACAGTGCAACACCCATGAACATCGTGATGGTCAGCTACATGGACCTGACAGGTCCCGGCGTGATGCACCTGTATCACTTCGCCAATGAATTGGAGCGTCAGGGGCACAAGGTGTTTGTGCTACTTGACGGTGATCCGCACACGACTGAGTTGATGGAACAGCCTCCGTTGTGCCACTTGGCACAGATACGGTTCACAGCCCACGGGTTGGACCCCGCTCTGGTTCGCAAAATCAAAGCCTTCCGACCCGATATTGTCCACATCTGGACACCGCGCAATGTGCCGGCCCGTGTGGGTCTGGCTGTGAAGTATCATACGGACGCCAAGCTGGTAATTCACTACGAAGACGACGAGGACTACCTATACGATTTCCACCAGGGAAATGTTCTGGGCGATTTGAAGTACCTTGTCCAGACCCTTCAAGACCCCCACAGTTTTATCTGGAAACATCCTGTGGTGTCCTTCCTGGCCAACCATTTCGCCGATGCGTTCACCGCTATTTGCCGACCGTATCTGCCGCGACTGGAACGACAGTGGGGTAAGAAGGCTTACCTGCTCTATCCGGGCGTTGATTTGGAACGGTTTCACCCGGATGTTGATGCCACAGACCTCCGCCAGCACTACGGCCTTTTCGACCAGGAGATCATTCTGTACTCAGGGTCCATTTCAGCCTTCCATCAGTTCAACTTGGTCCTCCAAGCATTCAAGATTGTGGCAGCCCGCCGACCTCATGCCAGGTTGGTGCATGCCGGCCCTATCTACATTGGGAAAGAGATCGAAGCTCAGGTGAATCGCTTGGGGCTTGATGGCCGGGTCCATTTGTTGGGTCCCATTCCTCACAAGAAGATCCATCGCTACCTGGCGCTGGGCGACGTGTTGGTGCAGTGTGGCGAGCCAAACACCTTTAACGAGTTTCGACTGCCGGCCAAGCTCCCTGAGTACATGGCCATGGGCAAACCCATCATCACTTTCTCCGCAGGGATCGGCCGGGAACTTGTGGATGGCAAAGAGGTCTTGAAAACGTACGCCGGCGAACCAGAGGAACTGGCCTCGAAACTTGAACACGTGCTAAGCGATCCAGACCTCCAGCGAACACTGGGACGCGGTGCCAGACGCAAGGCAGAAGCGTTTTTCAACTGGCAGCGCAACACCGCAGACTTGATTGCGACCTACAAAGCAGTGCTCAACAACACCACTCAGATCGCAGTCAAACCTCGCATTCGTCCATCAATCGCTGGCGAAGCGTTCGGTTCATGGTGGCAAACCAGAGAGCAACGCCACATTCTGGTTGTGATAGGTGAAGCGATGCGCCAAACAACTGAGCTAGAGATCAGGCGTGCTGCGTCCTTCAGCCAGGCACTGGAGGCACACGGACATCGCGTGACAGTGGCTGTACCCCAAACATCTACCGATCCGGGTATCCGATTAAACCGGGTTCAATGGTGGACGTTGGATGGGCTCAACCTGCTCATCTGGGAAGTGGACCCGGATGTTCTGTTGTTCACACAGTGGTCGGCCCTGGCGGCCCTGGATCCGCTCCTCCGCCGGCCGGTTGTACTCGATCTGGCTTCAGGCTGGTCCAATTCGCCAGGTGGCACGGGCGAACTCCTGCGCTGCCTGGCCCGAGCCGATTTTATCCTGTGCAGGGAAGAAGCGGATCGCACCAACTTCCTACACTGGGCAGCGCGCTACGGTCTCCAAATCGAACCGGATGAAGTCGCAGTCATACCGATCCATCAGCCGGCCACCGCCAACCCGGTCACATCTCAAATGGGCGCAGACGCTGGAATGGCTAAAAGCACTGCGCCACAAGAAGACATCGCACCCCTGGAGCGCTTCTGCAGGACGCCTTTTGTGAGGCAGCCGATGCAGGGCATAGATCCCGATCACAAGACGTTCGGGATGCTCATTGATGAAGCGATACGAAACTATCGGCACGGGGGAGTCCTGCTCCTGACCAGGGCGACCTGGGGCTTCTTGCGTCGCAAACTAAAGGGGTAGATCGTGTCTCCGAAACGTGTACTGATCGTCGCAGGTGATGTCGTTCCGCTACCGGGCTTCCCCACCACCGGCGCCGGCCTGCGGGCCTGGGGCCTGGGTAAAGGCCTGGAAAGCCGAGGTCACGAGGTGATCTTTTCCATACCTGCCCTGTACCTGGACAAGGGGCGAAGAGTCCCGGATGAGATCACCAACTACGCCTGGCACATAGATGACATCGGCAGGATAATTCAGCGAGCTCATCCTGATATCGTTGTATTCTGCCACTGGCCGGCCATACGGATAGACCAAAAGCTGGACATCCCCACCGTCCTGGACTTTCACGGCCCACACCTTCTGGAGCGAGAAATTCAGGGGTACGGTCGGCGGCCAGCCAACATCCAGGAAAAGATCGCCGCCATCCGCAAGGCCGACTTCTTCACCTGCGCCGGCGAGAAGCAGCGACTGTACTTCCTGAGCTGGCTGCTGGCGGCCGGCGTTGAAATCGCGGACGATCTCATCGCTTCCACTCCTGTTTCTCTGTCACCCGACCTGCCAGTGCACGAATGGTCCGATGGTGAGCCCACATTTGTGTATGGCGGGGTACTCCTCCCGTGGCAGGACCCCTCGGTTGGCTTGCAGGTGCTGATCCAGACCATGGAAGCCCAAAAGCGGGGCATCCTGAAATTCTTCGGTGGCAGACATCCGGGCTATGCCGAGCACATTGGCAACCTGGAACATTTCGAGGCCCTGGAACGCGATCTGGAACGCAGTCCACGAGTGCAACGCATGGGCTTTGTTTTTCACGATCGGTTGATCGAAACATACCGCCGTGCTCACGTGGCGCTGGACGTGATGAGATACAACCTTGAGCGGGAGTTGGCCTTCACCACGCGCACCGTGGAGTACTTGTGGTGCGGCCTGCCCGTGATCTACCATGACTACGCCGAGCTATCGGGCTACATCGCGGAGTATGAGGCCGGCTGGGTCGTCGATCCCGAGGACCGGGCCGCCATCCGCCAGGCTATTGAGGAGGTCCTCACCTGCCCGGAGGAAGTCCGCCGGCGCGGCGAAAACGCTCAGCGCCTGGTGCGCGAGCGATTGACGTGGGACCGCGCCATCGAGCCGCTGGACGCGTTCTGCCGATCCCCGTGGCAACGCGACCCCATCGAGTTGCCGGCCCTCGGCTCGCAGCCGGCAGCGGTCATGGAAGCCCCGGTTGAGAACAAGAACCTGCAGAGATTGCTGCGCGAAGCCTCGTATCACTACCGGCACGGCGGTGTACGCCGGCTGGCGTACTACAGCCTCGGATACATTCAAAAAAGACTGAACCAGACAGGAGATACCAATCCATGAAGATACTCGTGACGGGCGGGGCCGGCTTCATTGGCTCCCATCTCGTAGACGCCCTCGTCGCCGAGGGGCATGATGTTCGCGTGTACGACAACCTGGTACCGCAGGTGCACAGACGACGGATAGCGGAGGGCGGACGACCGCCAGCGTACCTCAATCCCAAAGCCGAGTTTGTCTACGGCGACGTGCGAGATGCACGCACCCTGCGGCAGGCACTTCAAGGGGTGGAGGTTGTATTTCATCAAGCGGCTGAGGTCGGCGTTGGTCAGTCGATGTACGAAGTCACGCGTTATGTGAACACTAACACTGGCGGCACGGGCGTGCTGCTGGAACTGCTGGCCAACGAACCCCACACCGTCCAGAAACTCATCGTCGCCTCGTCCATGTCCATCTACGGCGAGGGAGCCTACGAGTGCCCGATCCACGGCACCGTCTACCCCCAACTGCGCCCCGACGACCAACTGGCCGCCCGAGACTGGGAAGTCCGCTGCCCACTGCCAAAAGACGCAAGACGCAAGACGCGAGACGCAAGACGTGAGACGCAAGACGTGAGACGTGAGACACCCTGCTCCCTCCCCCTGACCCCCCTCCCCACCACCGAAGACAAACCCCTCTTCCCCACCTCCATCTACGCTATCTCCAAAATGGACCAGGAGTTGATGTGCCTGGCGATCGGCAGGGCGTACGACATCCCGGCGGTGGCATTGCGCTACTTCAATGCGTACGGGCCGAGGCAGGCGCTGAGCAACCCGTACACCGGCGTGGCGGCCATCTTCAGCAGCCGGCTGCTCAACAGCAACCCGCCCCTGGTGTTCGAGGACGGCCTCCAGAGCCGCGACTTCATCCACGTGAGCGACATCGTGCGCGCCAATCTGCTGGCCATGGAACGGGATGAGGCGAACTTTGGCGTGTTCAACGTGGGGACGGGCCGGTCCACCACCGTGCTGGACGTAGCTCACGCCCTGGCAGACGGGCTGGGCGTGGACATTCAACCCGAGATCGTGAACCAGTTCCGGGCCGGCGACATCCGCCACTGCTACGCCGACATTACCCGCATCCGCCAAACCTTGGACTTCGAGCCCCAGGTGCGCTTCGAAGACGGCATGGCTGACCTGATCGACTGGCTACGCGAGCAGGAAGGGGTGGATCTGGTGGAGCAGGCGCGGGCGGAGCTGGAGCGGAGAGGGTTGGCGCGGTAGGGATTGGAGATTAGAGATTGGAGATTGGAGATTGGGCGAGTCGAAATAACCGTTCTATCCCAATGGCGGCAGCAGGCCGGCGCCGTCCAGGCCGGCCTACAGCGGTGACTGTCATCACAGCCGGGCTATTCATCGGGGCTCTGGGTCTGCGCTTATGGGGTATCGACTTCGGCCTGCCGCACCTGTATCATCCGGACGAGTGGCAGTTGGTGATGCCGGCCCTCCGCATTCTGCAGACCGGAGACCCTAACCCGCACCGGTTCGTCTACGGCTCCCTGCAAATCTACCTGCTGACGGGCGCTTTCGCCTTGTATTCGCTGTATGGACAATCGCGCGGCATCTCCATCCACGATATACCAGTGTCCTACGATTGGAGAACCATCGAGAACATATATACCTTTGCCGGCCCGGGGATCTACCTGACCGGTCGGATACTGACCGCCGTCCTGGGAGCACTCACAATCCCCGTTGTTTACCTGATTGGTCGAAGACTGATGAACCGGCAGGTCGGACTCATCGCAGCTCTGCTGCTCGCTGTCTCTCCGCTCCACGTCATCAACTCACACTACATCACGACCGACGTGCCGGCGACGCTGTTTATGACACTCAGCTTCCTGTTCACGCTACGCGTCCTGGAGAACGGAGCGCATCGTGACTACGCCGCGGCGGGCATGCTGGCCGGCCTGGCAGCCTCCACCAAGTACCCAGGTGGCCTGGCGATCACCGCATTGATTGCGGCCCATTTTCTCCGTGGCCGGCGGACGTTTGAGGGCACGAAGCTTCTGACCGGCCTGCTTGCGGGTACCCTCGGGTTTCTCATCGGCACCCCCTTCGCCTTGCTCGATGTTGGAGCGTGGCTTGCCTGGATGGAGAAGGTGCTCACCCTGTACGACGTGCCGGGCCTGATGGTGGGAGGCAGCAGTGCCGGCTGGTATTTGCGCTTCCTGCTGCGACCGCCCTATAGCTTCGTCACACTGGCCGGAATCCTGGGGGTGATATGGATGTTTCGGAATGAGAAGCGAGAAGGCTGGATGTTTGTAGCATTCCTCATCCCCTACTACGGGGTGTTCAGCCTGAAAACGATGCGCGGGCCCCGAACACTGATACCTGTCTTACCTTTTCTCGCCGTATCAGCGGGGTATTTTGTGGTGAAATCCAGCATTCTGATCCGCCGCCGATGGTTGCGTAAGGAAATCCGCGAGGGCTGGCTTGTCGCCATTCTGGCACTTTTGCTGACAGTTGCCCCCCTCCAGGCATCTGTCGGTCATGCATACCGGTTTACCCAGAAGGACGTTCGCACCCTGGCCCGTGAATGGGTATTGAGCAACCTCCCACCCGGAACCAGGATCGCCTCTGACTTCGCCGCTCCAGTGCTCCCGCCGGACCGCTACCAGGTTGATCGCGTCGGCTGGTCCATTGTCGCTCATGACGTCGCGTGGTACCGGGAGCAAGGCTACGAATACGTGATTGTGAGCGAGGTCATGCGCAACAACGAAAACCTGACGACAGAAGACGAGGCTCGCTACACAACATTTCTTCGTGACAGTAATCTGAGTCTGGTTGCCGAAATCGAAGGACCATTCCTCAGCTACCCAGGCTTTCACTTGTGGATTTATCGGATAGCGCCGGCAAAAGACACCCTGTCAAAGTTGCATCAATAGAGAAGTGATGGCAACAGAACATGAGCCCACCTGGAGGAAGAGATGCAACTCACGAAACTTATACCGCACTGGACGTTGATCACAGTTGGCACCGTGATTACCATGGCGGCTGCAGTCGTGCTAGCCATGACCCAGCCGGCCACTTCTGCACAGACCCCCAATCTCCAATCTCCAATCTCCAATCTCCAATCTCCAATCCCTACCCTCCAACAACCCGCAACCACCACCGTCCACGTCCCGCTGGTTCTCCGCAACTGGCCGGCTGCCACCCACACTGCGCAGGTCGTCTTTGGTACCCAGTTCGCGCCGTTCCAGGAGGAAATCCCAGAGATGTACGCCGACGTCGTCGCCCACGACCTGCCGCGGGTGCAGCAGGCCGGCTTTGCCAGCATCCGCACGCATGTCTACTGGCGTGACATCGAGCCGACCAACACCACCCCCGACGCTTTCAACTGGGCCGGCTACGATCAGCGGCTGGGCGACTACCGGGAATATGGCCTGGACCCGCTCGTCGGGATTGTGGGGTATCCGAAATGGGCCACCCGGTACGCGTGTGGCGGCGGGCTGTTGGAAGGCATGG
>CAZHMV010000123.1:13557-17867 GCA_964532665.1 uncultured Anaerolineales bacterium | reverse complement strand
GACGGCGAAATCGCGTTGATACCGTGGCCCTCGGCCTGGATTTGACAATCCAGGCTTCGTCCCGAGGCTCAGCCCGAGGGGCCGAGCAGGCTGAGTAGTAATGGGTTATGAACTCTGATAAGCCAGGAATCTTTGATAGTGTGAGGTGGAACAGATGAGACTCTGGGTAGTTGCAGTCATCGTTTTCGTGTTGAACCTGCCTTTTGGCTATTGGCGAGCGAGTGTGAAGACACTCTCGCGCCAATGGTTTCTATCGGTTCACGTTCCGGTTCCCTTCGTAATCGCCTTCCGTGTCTTCGCGGGGTTGGGTTGGCAGCTCGTTACTTTTCCGGTACTGGTGGGCGCTTTTTTCTGTGGCCAGTTCCTGGGAGGAAGGCTCTACCGGTTGCGAACTTCCACAAGAGGAGGCTAATGGCGTGACGATCGTTGGACCTACCAGTGCGCCCACCTTTCTTGTCGTGGTTCACAGCTTGATTCGCTGGTTAATTCTGACCGCCGGCGCGGTTGCCATCATCCGGGCTGCCTGGGGCTGGTCAGGCACTTTGAATTTCGCCCGGCCTGATGACCTGCTGGGCTCCGTATTCACCGGCCTGATAGATCTGAACGTGCTGTTGGGCGTTGTGCTCCTTGTCCTTGTGTGGGGCACTCCGAATCGTCCGCCCCTCTGGCACCCACTCATGATGATTCTGGCGGCGATCGTGGCCCATGGCACGCGGATGGTTGGGCGTGGGGTCAGGGCCCGGCACCTGTTTCAGGGTATCGGGTTCCTGGTGAGCTTCGGGTTGATTTTGGTTGGCATTCACTTCGTTACGTAAAAAGGGGTGTCCAATGTCGTTAGAAGAACTCATCGAAGTGGCACGCGGAGACCGGCCGGCCGACCTGGTGCTCCGCAATGCACAGTTGGTCAATGTCCTATCGGCCGAAGTCTACGCCACAGACGTGGCGATCTGGAACGGTCAGATCGTTGGCCTTGGCTCTGGCTATGATGCGCAGGAGACGGTCGATCTGGATGGCGCTTACGTTGCACCCGGGTTCATCGATGGGCACATCCACATCGAAAGTACCATGCTCACGCCGCCGGCGCTGGCGCGGATGGTGATTCCCCACGGCACGACGGCCATCGTGAGCGACCCGCACGAGATTGCCAATGTGCTGGGTGTCGAGGGCGTGCGCTACATGCTCGCCGCCGGCCAACGTGCGCCGCTGGACGTCTTCATCATGGTTCCGTCATGCGTGCCGGCCACGCACATGGCGACTGCCGGCGCCGTCATGACAGCCGACGACATGGCCCCCTTGCTGAGAGAGGAGTGGGTGGCTGGCATTGCCGAGATGATGAACTACCCTGGCGTCATGGCGGCCGCTCCCGATGTGGTGGAAAAGCTGCGCATTGCCGGCGGCAAGCGCGTAGACGGTCATGCGCCTGGGGTGAGCGGCAAGGCGCTGAACGCCTATGCGGCGACGGGCATCCGTTCCGATCACGAGTGTACGACGCTGGACGGAGCTCGCGAAAAACTGCGCCTGGGCATGCACATCATGGTTCGCGAGGGTTCTGTGGCCCGTAACCTGGAGACGTTGCTGCCCCTGGTCACACCGGAGAACGCCCGGCAGTTCATGTTCGTCACGGATGACATCACACCGCCCGACCTGATGGCGCACGGCCATATCGATGGCCTGATTCGGCAGGCCATCGGGCTGGGCTTGGACCCGCTGCTGGTCCTGCAAATGGCGAGCATTAACCCGGCTCGTTATTTCGGTTTCAGGGATCGCGGTGCAGTGACTCCGGGCCGGAAGGCCGATCTGGTGGTGTTTGACAATTTCGATGACTTCAATGTCCTGCGCGTTTATCGGAATGGCCAGTTGGCCGCCGAGAATGGCGAGATGCGCCTGCCGCGAGCTGGAGCACGGCCGGCGACTGAGGTTCGGCAAACGATGAACACCGGCGACTTCGGCCCGGAGGTGTTCGCTATCCCTGCCGAGGGCCGGCAGGCGCGGGTGATCGGTCTCATCCCCGAGCAGGTCGTGACGCGCAATCTGGTGCGGGAGGTGACGACACGCGACGGCCACGCTGTCGCTGACCCCAGGCGGGATATGCTGAAGCTGGCCGTGATTGAGCGGCACAAGGGGTCGGGCGCCGTTGGGCTGGGTTTTGTGGAAGGGTTCGGGCTGCGCAGCGGGGCCATTGCCGGCTCGGTGGCCCACGATCACCACAACCTCATCGTGGCCGGCGCGTCCGACGAGGACATGTACGTCGCATCTCGCGTGGTTGTGGACATGGGTGGTGGGCTGGCGGTGGCCGACGGCGGGCGGGTGGTGGCGCGGTTGGCCTTGCCGGTGGCCGGCCTCATGTCGGATCGGGCCGGCGACGAGGTGCGCCGCGACTTTGAAGCCGTCACCGCCGCCGCGCATCAACTGGGATGCGATCTCGGCGAGCCGTTCATGGCTCTCTCCTTCGTGGGCCTGGAAGTCATCCCCGAGCTGAAACTCACCGACCAGGGACTGGTGGATGTCAACCGGTTTGGGTTTGTACCCCTTTTCGTTGAGAAGTGAGGGCAGTTGCGAGTAGCCTTTACCCTGGCGGAATGTGTGCTATAATTAGCCTATGAAAAACATACCAGACTGGATGCGCAGTGGTGGGGAGGGTCGGCCGCCCAGGCCGCCGGAGTTGCCGGACCTGCCGGAATTGCCCCTTGGCCGGACCTTCTGGATTGTGATTATTGCGATTACCGTGTTTTTCGTTATTTTCTCCTCCCTCGCCAATTTCTACACGGATTGGCTCTGGTTCCAGGCCAGGGGCCTGACTCAAGTCTTCTGGGTCAGCCTTTTGCCCGAGTGGGGTCTGTTTGTCCTGGGGCTGGTGGTTGCCATAGCGTTGATCGGCGGCAACTGGTGGGGGGCGCGCTTTCTTGTACATCGCGAGCCGGTGTTTTTCGAAGAACCTGTCCTGAACCGGCCCGTCGTGGGGGTTGGTATCGCGGCCGGGACGGGCTTTCTGGCCCTGTTGCTGGGTGGCGGGGCCGGCGGTCAGTGGCAGAATGTGCTTCGATTCTGGTATCGCACGCCTTTTGGTACCACCGACCCGATTTTTGGCCGGGATATCGGTTTCTACGTTTTTCAACTCCCCATCTACCGCTTTCTTCAGGGCTGGTTGATGGCAGCGCTGGTTTTTGCCCTGTTGGGCACTGCCGGGCTCTACGCCCTGGCTCGACTGCCGCAACTACAGCACCGCATTTACAGTCTGCCGCGCTACATGCGCCTTCATCTGACGCTTCTGGGTGTCGCTATCGCGCTGGTCTGGGGTTTCGGTTATTGGCTCGATCGGTTTGACCTGCTGTACTCGACCCGGGGGGTCGTCTTCGGGGCCAGCTACACCGATATGCACGCGGAGTTGTTGGCGCTGAATGTGCTTACGGCTATCGCCGTGTTGGTGGCGTTGTTGCTGCTGGCCAGTCTCGTCACGCGAAACTGGTCGGTGCCGGCCGGCGCCATTGGCTTGTGGTTGGTGGTGAACATTGCGCTCCTCGGGATCTATCCGGCGATCTTGCAGAACTACGTGGTTGAGCCCAATGAATTCGACCGCGAGCGGCCATACATCGAATACAATATTGCCAACACCTTGAAGGCCTACCGTCTGGACATGATTCAGCCGCAGAAGTTTACACCGCAGAATCAGGTGACGGCCGAGGAGCTTCAAGGCGATCAGGCTACCACGCAGAATATTCGGCTATGGGACTATCGCGCGCTTCTTCAGACTTATGCGCAGCTTCAGGAGATCCGGTCATACTATGATTTTGTAGACGTTGACATTGACCGATATCACCTGAACGGCAACTACCAGCAGGTCATGCTCTCGGCACGTGAACTGGATGTGAGCCGGCTTCAGAATCCGACGTGGGTGAACTTGCACCTGGAGTTTACGCACGGTTACGGCCTGGTGATGAACCCGGTGAACGAGATCAACAGCCGCGGTATGCCACTGCTGTACGTCAAAGATTTGCCCCCTCAGATTTCGGTACCTCTGGCCATCGACCGGCCGCAGGTCTACTTCGGCGAGAAGCCGACAACCTACGTGTTCGTGAAGACCAACGTCGGAGAGCTTGACTATCCCAGCGGAGCTGCGAATGTCCGTACCACTTACGACGGGCAGGGGGGGGTGTCCATCGGGTCTGCTCTGAGGCGGCTTGCCTTCGCCTATCGATTTGGGGACACCCGGATTCTCTTTACCGACGTTTTCACGCCGGAGAGTCGGGTGATGTTCTATCGGAATATACAGGAACGGGTGCGGCGCGTGGCTCCGTTCTTGTTGTATGACC
>CAZHMV010000123.1:0-13457 GCA_964532665.1 uncultured Anaerolineales bacterium | reverse complement strand
TATCGGAATATACAGGAACGGGTGCGGCGCGTGGCTCCGTTCTTGTTGTATGACCGGGATCCCTATCTCACAGTCGTGGATGGCCGGCTGGTGTGGATCCAGGATGCCTACACGGCCACCAATCGGTATCCGTATTCGGAGCCGCTGGTGGCGCGAGATGCCAGTCTGGTACCATATCGTGGCATCAACTACATTCGCAACAGCGTCAAGATTGCCGTCGATGCCTATGACGGCACGATGACTTTCTACATTGCGGACGCGGATGACCCGTTGATCCAGACCTGGGCCAAAGTCTTCCCCGGTCTGTTCATGCCGATGGATGCGATGCCGGCGACCATGCGCGAACACCGCCGCTATCCAGAAGGTCTGTTCCGGGTTCAGAGTGAGATGTACCGCGTGTATCACATGCAGAATCCGAACACGTTTTACAACAAAGAGGATGTGTGGGAGATTCCGGCTGAGAAATTCCAGGCAGGACAACACCAGCCCATGGAGCCGTACTACGTGATCATGCGGCTCCTTGGCGAGGAGAAGGCGGAGTTCGTTCTGATTGTACCATTCACGCCCGTCGGCAAGGATAATTTGATTGCCTGGATGGCCGGCCGTTCTGATGACCCGAATTATGGCAAACTCGTCGTGTATGAATTCCCCAAGCAAGAGCTTATCTACGGCCCGAGCCAGATCGAGGCCCTGATCGATCAGGACCCGGAGATTTCAGCCCAGCTCTCGCTGTGGAGCCAGCGCGGCTCGGACGTCATTCGGGGCAATCTGCTCGTTATTCCGGTTGGGAAAGCGTTGCTGTATGTAGAACCGCTGTACTTGCGCGCGGAGACGAGTGAGCTGCCGGAGCTGAAGCGTGTCATTGTTTCGTCTGGCGGTGACGTGGCCTGGTCGGAGAGTTTCGGGGGAGCGCTGGCGCAGCTTCTGGGCAAGCCGGTCATTGCCGGCACGGCACCGGCAGAGGCGACGGGGGCCGGCACAGGCCCGCCGGCCACGGTGACTCCCGAAGTGGCCGACCTGGTACGTTCGGCGCAGCAGCATTGGGAGACGGCGCAGAAGGCTGTGCAGACCGGCGATTGGGCGAAGTATGGTGAAGAGTTGAATGCGCTGCAGGCTGACCTGGAACAGCTTGTCAAGTTGACGGGTGGAGCGAAATAGCGTGAGCAGTCTTGTTGGACGGTGGAAGTGGCGGGTGCCGTGGCTGAACTCCGGGCGTGTGAAGGCGGCCGAGGAGTCCCAGGAACGGGCCGGCGGTCCGGGTGGTGAATCGCCATACGTGACGGTGTATGTGGCCGGCAGCTTGCCGGAAGCCCACGTGATCAAGGGTAAGCTGGAAACGGATGACATCCCGGTTCTCTTGCGCTATGAGAGCGGAGCTACCGTTTTCGGCCTTGTCGGCGGCGGATTGGGATCGGTCGAGGTCCAGGTGCCCCGGCCACTTGAGGAGCGCGCCCGCACGCTGCTTCAAGAGGGAAGCTGACTATTCGCCTTTTTCGCTACAAATCCATCAGCCGGTCGATGATGCGTTGAACCTGGCCGAGGACCGAGTTGTCGTCCGGGCCGCGCTCCAGTTCGCCGATGACGTACCGCAGATTCAGCTCGCGTCCGAGCAGGGGATCAAGCTTGCGAGTTTGTTGGAAGTCTGCGATGGCGGCTTCGTATTCGCCTTTCCAGTACCGCAGCCGGCCCCGGTTGTAGTACGCCGCGGCATGATCCGGCTGCAAGGCAATCACTCGGTCAAAGTCCTCGATCGCGTCGTCGTAGCGACTGCGCACCACTCGCACAATTCCCCGATGGAAGATCGCCTCGACGAAGCCCGGCCTGAGTTCGATGGCGCGGCTGAAGTCGCGGACGGCTGCCTGGAACTCGAAGTTCTGGAAGTTGGCGACGCCGCGCAGGTGGTATGTCTCAGCATCGCCGGCCTGTCCCTGGAGCATCGCGTCTAACTTCGCCAACGGTGGCGCCGATATGTAGTACATTTCGTGGTACAGTTGCAGCTTCAGCATCTCCTTGCTCCTCGTTTTCTAGGCCAGTAGATTATACCAGACAAAGAGGCATTTCTCAATCCTCGCTTGATTTGTCATAAATAATCTGAGACCCGTTTGACTGTTGATCAGTTTGCACGTTGTGCGATTGAAAACCGTTGGTCATTCAGGGCGTGAACGTTGCTATCCTGTTAACCATGAGTCGAACAAGAGAGCGTTGTTTCGCGTCGTATTATATTGAACGTTTCACCTGAACCGCGTTGGCCCTTCGTCATTCGCCGGCAATCGGCGGTCTTGTCATAGCAAACAAAATGGGAACCGAGGAGGAAGACAAAATGAGCACGGATTTATGGGGTCTCGATGAGGTGTCGCTGGACAGACCCAGTGCTGCCCGTATGTACGATTACTATCTGGGCGGTTATCATAACTTTGAGGTTGATCGCGTGGTAGCCAGGAAAGTGATCGAGATCTATCCCGATGCACCGCTTGGTGCACAAGCGAACCGGGCCTTTCTGCGTCGGGTCGTCCGCTTCCTCGTTGAGCAGGGGATTGATCAGTTTCTCGACATCGGTTCCGGGATACCGACGGCCGGCAATGTCCATGAAGTGGCTCAGCAGATCAACCCCGCTGCACGCGTGGTTTATGTGGACATCGCCCCGGTCGCTGTGGCGCACAGCGAAGCCATTCTGAAAGACAACTCGAATGCCACCGTCATCCAGGCCGATGCCCGCCGGCCGGACCGGATCCTGAACCACCCGGAGGTCAAGCGCCTGCTTGACCTCAGCCGACCGTTGGCCGTGCTGCTCCTCGTCATTCTCCCCTTCGTTCCCGACGATGAGGAGGCATACGGCGTCGTTCGCAGCCTGCGCGATGCGTTGGCCCCGGGGAGCTACATCGCTATTTCACACAGCACGTACGAGAACGTTCCCCGTGAGATCATCGAGCAAACCACAAAGCTCTATGCGGAGGCAGCGTATCCCTTCAAGCCCCGTTCCCGTACTCAGATGCAACAGTTCTTCGCGGGGCTTGAGTGGGTCGAACCAGGCCTCGTCTATGCGCCTCGCTGGTGGCCGGAGGGTCCAGATGATGTCTTTCTTGATCAACCAGAGCGTTCTATGCTCCTGGCCGGCGTTGGAATGGTTACAGGGTGAAAGTTGGCAGGTTGAAGGTTAAAGGTGGGCGCATACAAAACTTGGGGGAGCGAGCGCCGATTGAGTAGCGTAGCGTATCGAAATCGAGCGAGCGGCTCTGTGAAGTGACCCGCTTGGCCTGGTTTCGACAGGCTCAACCCAAGGATACGTCGCTCTGTTCCTACTCGACCGGCGCTGGACTCACTCTTTCCGCACGGGTCCCCCAACTCGTAGATGCGCCCGTTAAAGGTTGACTACTGTGAAAATACCCCCCGATGCCTGCACCGGCACAGGTGTTGGGCGAGGCTTCGTCTTGAGGCTCAGCCCGAAGGGTCTCCCGACCGATGCCCCGTGCGGCGGCGGTCAGGAGACCTTGCCGAACAGAGATCGGAAAGAAGCCATGGATACGACAGAGTGGTCTCCACTTCGACAGACCTTGCATGCCCGTCGCGATGCGATGGCCGATGTCTGGTATACGGCCATTGCACAGACCAGTTTCGTCCCTTTCAGCGCGGCCGACGTGCGCCGGCATCTGGTCCAATTGGCTGACCAGGTCATCGAGCTGCTGCTCGCGGAGCCGTTCGAGCGTTGCCGGGCGCGGGCTATTGGCATAGCGCTGGCGCGCCTGCACTACCTTCAGCCGGAAGCCCTGGGCCGGACGCAGGAAGTGCTTGGACGGCAGATCGTCGAAGGTCTGCCGGCCAACCAGATCGCTGCATTGCACCCCCGGCTGGCGGCGCTGCTCGGTGAGTTGGCGGCCGGCTTTTTCAGCCAGGCGCGCGACACGATCCTTGATGAGCAGGAGCAGGTCCGCGAGGCCCTGCTCACGGAGCGCCGGCGGGCGGCGACCGAACTGGCCACGGCCCGCCGGCGGCTGGCGGTGAGCCGGGACGCTGAACGGATCCGCCTGGCCCAGGAGTTGCACGACGGGCCGGTGCAGGATTTGTCCGGCGTGGGCTTCCAACTCGAAGCGCTTTCGAGGGCGCTGCCCGATAGTCCCGGTCGGACATATCTGGCAACCGCGCAGACGACGCTGCAGCAGGTAATCCGAGAGTTGCGGTCCATCTGCCGGGAACTGCGGCCGCCGGCGCCCTGCGGGCTGGAATCGGCTATCCGTTCTCACGCCCGGCGCTTTCAGGCAGCGCATCCGGAGTTGCGGGTGCAGCTCGACCTGACCTCCGATGGGCCGGCGCTGCCGGAGCGGGTGCGGCTGGCCCTGTTCCGGATCTACCAACAGACGTTGAACAACGTGGTGCAACATGCGGCCGCCCGTCGCGTTCTGATCCGATTCGCGTTGGACGCAGAGCAGGCGATATTAGAAGTACAGGACGACGGCTGCGGGTTTGTGGTACCGGATCGCTGGATCGAGCTGGCGCGGCGAGACCACCTGGGGCTGCTGGGGGCCGCCGAGCGGGCCGAGGCGATTGGGGGGCGTCTGGAGGTCACGTCTGTGCCGGGGGAGGGGACGAGGGTGAAGGTGAGCTTGCCGGTGGATGGTGAGCAGTAACCAGTGATCAGTGATCAGTGATCAGTGACCAGTAATCAGTAATCAGTGAGCGGTGAGCGGTGAGCGGTTACTGATGACTGATGACTGATTACTGATCACTGATCACTGACTACGCACCCGGTTTCAGGAGACGACAAATGAGCGAAACCATACGCGTGGCGATCGCCGACGACCACCAGGTGGTGCGGGCCGGTATTCGGGTCCTGCTGGAGCAGACGCCGGACATCGTGGTGGTGGGGGAGGCCGGCGACGGGGCGGCGGCGCTGCGCCTGGTGGACGAGCTGGCCCCGGACGTGCTGCTGCTGGACGCGGAGATGCCGGGCCTGACGGGGGTCGAGGTGGCCCGGCAGTTGCAGGCGGCGGGATCGCCGGTGCGGGTGCTGGTGCTGAGCGCCCACGATGAGGGTCGGTACGTCGCCGGGTTGCTGGCCAGCGGGGTGGCCGGCTATCTGTTGAAAGAAGAAGCGCCGCAGGTCGTCATTGAGGCGGTGCGGGGGGTGGCGCGGAGCCGGCAGGGGTATTTCAGCCCGGCGGTAGCGGCGAAGATAGCAGGCTGGGCGCGGGGGGAGGCGCCGGAGTCGGTTGAGCTGACCGAGGGAGAAGTGGCGGTGTTGCGGTTGGTGGCGGCTGGGGAGACCAACCGGGCGATTGCGACGATGTTGGGGATTGGCGAGAAGGCAGTAGAGAAGCGGCTGGAGAGTGTGTTTGACAAGTGGGAGGTGACGTCCCGGACGGAGGCAGCGGTCCGGGCGGTGCGGGAAGGGCTGATTTAGGGAAATTCCTACCTGCCGTTTAGGGAAATCCCTACCACCGCATTAGGGAAATTCCCATTGACAGGGTGGGTGTGAGCCTTTATACTGATGGTAGCCATCGGAAAGGCCGGCGCCGTATCCCATAAGCAAGGAGGTTCATACTCATGAGGTTCCGAATGACGCGTGGTTTGCTAATTGTGCTCAGTCTGTTCATCTTGGCGGGCTTGAGCACCACCATCCAGCCTTTGGCTCAGGCGCAGACGCCGGGCACAGGATATCTGGAAGAGATCGTGAGCCTGCGGGCGCGTAACCGCAAGGTGTTCCGGCATGTTGGCGAGACCAGGGTTGTGGATGGCTGGGAGATCGAACGCCGTACCATGCAGGTCAGCCTGGGTAGCCTGCACTACCTGGACGAGAATGGCCAGTGGCAGGACGTTGACACGACGCCGGTGGACGCTGGAGCGGAGTTCCGCGTTGACAAGGTGAACGCGCCGGTGCGGTTGCCCAAGGTCGCTACCGCTCCAATGGTCATCAAGGCCGGCAGCGAAACAGTGACCGTCAGGATGGCGGGGCCTGCGCCTGTGGCTGCCTCGTTGCAAAGCGTGTCAGAGCCCCTCCAGGCCACCCGCGTTCTGTTTGCCGGTGTCTATCCCCAGACTGACATCGCTTACGAGGCCGAGGCTGACGGTCTGCGGGAGTTCCTGACGCTTAAAGGACCGGGACATCCGACTGCCTTCACCTACCAGGTTGAGACGCCGCTTGCGATGAGCATTGAGCAAGGCGAAGTGGTGTTTCGTGACCGGGACGGCCGGCTGGTGGGTAAGTTCTCCCGCCCCTTCGTACTGGCCTCTGCCACGGAGACCCGGTGGGGCAAGTTCAGCCTGAACGGCGAGCGTCTGACAATGAGCCTGCCCGACCTGACTGGACTGTCCTATCCGATCACTGTTGATCCTACCTTTTACCGTCAGGTCACTGCCGGGGCCGATGATGGATATGCGGTTCCTGCCTGGTCATCGTGGAATAGCGGCGATGTTCGGGTGAATTTTGGCAAGGGGTTGTCGGGAGAGACGTATGAGACGGCCTTGCGTTTTGTCAATGTCACAATCCCACAGGGTACGACAATTACGGAAGGCAAAGTGAAGTTCAGGGCTGACAACACTCAGTCCGCCAGTAGCACAAAGGTGACAATCGCAGCCGCTGACGGCATTGACAATGACAGGATTGACAGCTACAATGAGTGGAACACCACCTCGCGCACGACCGCCTCTGTCAACTGGACCATCCCTAGCTGGACTTCGGGTAGCCTGTACTATACACCAGACTTCGATACTGTGATTCAGGAGGCGGTGAATGAGAGCAACTTTAACGACACGTTCCTGATCTTCTTCGACGACAACGGCTCTTCAACCGGCGCCACCCGATCGGCGTATTCCTATGACGGCAACTCCTCGTATGCCCCAGAACTTCAGGTCACCTACAATGTCAAGACTTCCTACCTCTATGCGCGCTGGACGGACAGGAGCAACGCCACGTCAACATTCTACCTATCATCCAGCGACACCTCGGGCCTTCAGGTTGACTACGCCGTGGACACCGGCAGTGGCTTTGGGTCCTACGAGACCACCTTCCTGACCTACCTGGGGACTGCCACACCGGCTAAGTACTGCTCGCCGACTTGGTACTACAGCGAGGGCAGGTGGAAGGCTGCTGTTTCAACAAATGTTAATAACATCAAGTGGCGAATTCGTGTGCCTTCGAGTAAGACTGCCAAGGACAGCTCGTGTAACAATCACACCACGACCGAAGCCCACGCTTTCTGGGTCACGAGTGTCGTCAATGAGCAAGTGCAAGACTACCTGGTCGGATTAGGCATCTGGCCGTAACCCGCCACAAGCGAGAAAGGCATCCCGAGCCCGTCGGGGGATCTCTTTGAGCACTCTTTGACGGGCTCAGGGTGCTTTTCTGACATCCCAGGAGAATACCTATGCGTAAGAAGATGACTTTCACAACCCTGGCTCTTGTTTTGCCCACCATAGTCTTCGCGATCATCCTGCCTACAGTCACCGAAGGTGGGCGTCTCGGGGCACCCTCTCAACCGGCTCAGAAAACCTCACCATCGGGTGCTCCCCAGAGCTGCCGGCTGCCCTGGACGGATGACACAGACCCGGCCTCCTTTCAGGTGATCTACAACGCTCAGGATGACGAGTTCGCGGTTCTCGGTATCCGGTACATCAACGACTGGGAATGGCAGAATCTTATCGGCCTGCGCCTTTCCCCCACTGGACGGCCCCTGGGTGAGCCAATCACGGTCACTCTCAGTGACCAGTCAACCCTGCCTACCCTCGCCTACAACCCAACCACCGATCGCTACCTGGCTGTCTGGGGCACACCCGGCCGCTATTCAGGGCTGGAGGCCCAGATGCTGGAGGCGGACCTCTCGCCTGCCACCGAGCGAATCTCGATGAATGCTACCAACGGGCACTGGCCGTCGGTGGCTTACAACCCCGACGATGACGAGTTCGTGGTGGTGTGGCAGGAGGAAGCACCTATCCCACCCTGGCTTGTGACTCCAACTCCGAGTCCCCAGCCTACGGACACTGCGCCGACAGGCACGCCGACAGCTATTCCTCGACCCACAGGGACGCCGCCGACACCCGCTCCCCAGCCAGCCATCCAGAGCATCTTCGCTCAGCGAGTGCGCGGGGATGGGTCGCGGGTAGGGCCGGTAGTGATCCCCGTCGTGTTGGGTTCCACCCCAGAGGAGGCGGTGACCAGCCCCAAGGTGCTCTACAACCCCAGGGAGCAGGAGTACCTGGTGGTGTGGGCGCGCAGCGAGCCCGAGCCCGGGCTGTATGGCCGGCGTCTGAGCCGGACCGGGGAGCTATTGGGAGAGGTCATACCCCTGGCGGTGGCGCCAGCCGTACCATACCGCCCGCTCCTGGTCTACAATAGCACGGACAACCAATACCTGCTGGTGTGGGCGGATGCCGGGGAACCAGAGACCCATCTGGTGGACGTGTACGGAATGTTGCTCTCGGCCCAAGGGGAGCCCGTTGGGGAGCCATTCGTCATCCGGGGGACAGCAAGATACGAGGCGCCCACGGGGGCGGTGTACAACCCCGTAGAGAACGAGTACCTGGTGGCCTGGGATATGAACCTGGATACTGAGGTCAAACCCACCCTGCAACGCCTTTCGACACAAGGGGAGCCCATTGGCGAGCCCATTGAGACACTTGGGGGCGTATTCGGGATGGGGGTCAATACGAAGCAGGGAAGCTATCTGGTACTTGAGGGGTTTGGCTTTTACGCCAGGCCCTTGGGGGTTGAGCCGTATTGCCCTCCCGCCCCGACGCCAACCGCACCCACGCCGACCCCGTGGACCACCCCGACTCCGACACCAGGCGTGTTGCAGTGGCAGGGCACGATTGGGGAAATCATGCCGGGTGAATTCCACCCTTCGGGGAGAAAGTGGGCTAAATGGCTGATAGAGGATACGGGAGGGCAGACGGAGATAATAGTGGTGACCCAACTGACGCGGGTAGATGAGCATCTGGGTCGTGCTGAATTAGGGGCGAAGGTGTGGGCATCAACTCACATACAAACTTTGTCGGTTGATAGGTATGGAGGGCCGCACGTTGAATTCGTGTCCGATGAGGTAGCCATCCTGCCGGGGGCGGAGTCTATCGCCACGCCCACAGCCACCGCGACTCGAACGCCGACGGCGACGCCGACTGCCACGGCCACCCCGCAGTCTGTCCAACATGGTGTGTACCTGCCGTACGTAGCACGAATCCGTTCTGCCAGGCCGTAGGCAATCCGTGTCTACCCACCTATGATTTCGTAGGGGCGAGGCAGGTCGGATTGAAGGGTCATATCCACGACGAACCTGTTTCCGACCTGCCTCGCCCCTACCTGGCGCATCCAGGCACAGATCGCTCGGATGAACAGACTACATAGTATAGTCCCAAACCTGCCTTCTTTCCCTCCATCGTCATCGGTTATCCGTCGGAAGGGGAGGAATAATGAACGCACCCATTCGGGTGCTGCTGGCCGACGACCACCAGGTGGTGCGGGCCGGCATTCGTGTTCTGCTGGAGCAGTCGTCGGACATCGTGGTGGGGGAGGCCGGCGACGGGGCGGCGGCGCTGCGCCTGGTGGAGGAGCTGGCCCCGGACGTGCTGCTGCTGGACGCGGAGATGTCGGGCCAGACGGGGGTGGAGGTGGCCCGGCGGTTGCAGGCGGCGGGATCGCCGGTGCGGGTGCTGGTGCTGAGCGCCCACGATGAGGGTCGGTACGTCGCCGGGTTGCTGGCCAGCGGGGTGGCCGGCTATCTGTTGAAAGAAGAAGCGCCGCAGGTCGTCATTGAGGCGGTGCGGGGGGTGGCGCGGAGCCGGCAGGGGTATTTCAGCCCGGCGGTAGCGGCGAAGATAGCAGGCTGGGCGCGGGGGGAGGCGCCGGAGTCGGTTGAGCTGACCGAGGGAGAAGTGGCGGTGTTGCGGTTGGTGGCGGCTGGGGAGACCAACCGGGCGATTGCGAAGGCACCGGGATTGACTGTGAGGAACTTGATGTACGATGGGACGTATAATCGCTATGTCTATTCGACGAAATCCCGAGACGAACAAGCACTGAATGAGTGGGTTTGCAAGTACGGAATCACTACTGGCTATGGGTGTGGCCAGATTGTCGATAAGAGCTTCGATCCAGGCGTGGGTTTTGTTGGAACCTTCATTCGCGTCCATAATCCTGACAATATCGATCTTGCTGAGCCCGGAGACAGTGGCGGACCATGGTTCTGGAACAACACCGCCTATGGCATAACGACCCATCAAGTGACGGTAAACGGTCAGCCCAATCCCGATGCTGTCTACATGGCGGTCAACTACTTCTCCTTCCTCCACCTAACCGTACTGACAGAGTGACCACACGTGTGCAACGTGTCGGCAACAGAGGGCGAGCGTCGTTGAGCACACTTCTTGGTGAATCCCGTCCGATAGAAGATGGCCACGGTTCGGTCAGGCTCAGGCGAGCCGCACCGGAGCCGTGGCCTGTAGCCTCAGCTCACCAAAAGATGCTCGATTGAGCTCGATAATCTGGATCAGGTCCGAGATGCTGTGAGTGTCTCGGACGTTTGCCTCGACATCGTAAGACAGGAAATCGCTTCGCTTGGCGAAAGCAGTGATTTGAGGCACAATTGCTTACCTATCGTTCTCTCTTTTTCCTTCCAGGCTATTTTGAATTTTCTGGCCTTTTGGGCCAGTATCTAGCGTAATGGAGGATCTGAAAATAATGTTTCGCTTCATAATGAGTGACGCAAAATGTCATGGAGCAGCCCAAAAGGACACCTTTGTTATCGGTATTTTAGTCACTCTATTCGGCCTCATCACAGTTGGCTGCACCGAGTTGCCGGCGGGGCTGGGCATGCTTGCGCCGGGACCGACACCGGAACCCTGGAGGCTGGTACGGGGCGACACGGAGCGTGTGGCCATACCGGACGTAGCGGAGAGTGATCTCGCTGAACTCGTTGCCGGCAACAGCGCGTTTGCCTTTGATCTTTACCAGGCCATCCGTACCGAGCAGGGCAACCTCTTCTACTCCCCCTACAGTATCTCGGTTGCCCTGGCGATGACGTATGCCGGTGCCTGCGATATGACCGAGCGACAGATGGCGGACACGCTCCACTACACCTTGCCGCAGGATAGGTTACATCCGGCGTTCAACGCGTTGCAACAAGATCTCGCCAGCCGAGGTGAGACTGCGAGAGACGACGAAATGCAGGATTTCCAGCTTAACATCGCCAACGCCCTCTGGGGCCAGGTCGATTTGTCGTTTCGAGATGTGTTTCTCAATACCTTGGCCAGATACTATGGTGCCGGTCTGCGGCTACTCGATTTCGCTAATGAACCAGAAGAATCTCGACGCATCATCAACAATTGGGTGAGCGAGGTCACGGAGGGCCAGATCAAAGACATGGTTCAGCCAGGTGTGGTCGATCAGGCAACACGGCTCGTGCTCACCAACGCCGTTTACTTCCACGCACGCTGGGAACATCCGTTCAAGGAATCGGATACCCAAGATGGGAGGTTTAGGCTACTCGACGGCAGCCAGGTGACGGTACCGATGATGCAGCAGACATCGCAGTTCGCCTACACCGAGGGGGACAACTATCAGGCACTGGAGTTGCCGTATGACGGGATTGCCGTATCCATGTTGGTGCTGCTGCCGGCGCCGGGTTATTTCCAGGAATTTGAACGGCAACTCAGCGCCGATCGTCTCCCCGCTCTTCTAGACCAGCTCGAAATCGAAGGCGTCAAACTCACCATGCCGAAATTCGAGTACAATACCCACCTGGATCTGAAACAAACGCTGAGCAAGATGGGCATGCCGGCAGCCTTCGGTCCTGATGCTAACTTCTCGGGCATCACGGGAGACCGCTCCCTGTTCATCGAAGATGTAGTACACAAAGCGTTTGTGTCCGTGGATGAAAAGGGAACCGAAGCGGCCGCGGCCACTATGGTAGCAATGGCGGTAGCAGAAGTCCGGCCAAACGTCGAAGTCACCCTCGATCGCCCTTTCATCTTTCTAATACGCGACAACGAGACGGGCACGATCCTGTTCCTGGGCCGTGTTGTTGATCCAGGTGTCTAGCATCAACTGGTCAGGGACCTCCAATCCGACCTGCCTTGCCCCGACCTGGCGTGCCATCAGGTGACGGATTCCTCTTGCGGAGGCGTTGGTCATCACTGCGGGGACGGTGAAGAGCCACGTGGCCAACATCTACACCGAACGAAGATGCGTTCGTGGGCTGTCGGCCACGCCGACGCCCACCGCCACCCTCACCCCACACGGCGGGGTAGTCCGCGCCACCACCCTCAGTGCCCAAGCGGACTGTGCCGGCCCGTTCTCGCTGTGGTCGCCGGTGCGCTTCGAATGTGGCACGGAGATGCCAGCCTCTCTGACGATTCGCCAATCTGCTGTGCCGCAGGCAATCCGCTGGCCGCTCATCTACCTACGCGAAATCCTCGCGCTCCCGCTCGATCTGCACACCCGCCGAGCGCGCAAACCGGAGAGCCCCTGGCTTCTCCACGCGCACTCTCACGCGCTCGACCGGGAACTCGGTCAGGATGATCTGCGCAATGTTGCCGGCCAGCGCTTCGACCAGGTGGTAGTCTGAGGACTCCACGTGCTGGATGACACGGTCGGTCACGGAGCTGTAGCTCACGGTATCATCGATGCGGTCGGACTGGCCGGCCTGGCGCGTGTCCACATACAGGGTCAGATTGACGAGGACATTCTGACGCTTCTTCCGCTCATCCGGTTTCACGCCGATGATGGTGCGCACCAGCAGGTCGTGTACGTGGATTTCGTCCAACTTCCTGGTCAAGGTGGTATCCTTTCATGATTCATTCCAGCTTCTGGGAGGGGATTGTACAAACTGCGGGGCCGGTAGTCAAATCTGGCAATGCGGTGGTTGCCAAGGTGCGAAGCCTGGCCTACAATTAGGTTCATCAAACCGATAAGAAATGAGGCGAAGGATGATAACGATGGAAGAGGTTGTAGCCTGGGACACCAGCACGAATGGCCAGCTGGCAGAAGCGATCCGACACGTTCTGGTGGAAATTGGGGAAGATCCGGATCGTCAGGGCTTGCGCCACACGCCGCAGCGGGTGGCGAAGATGTACGAAGAGCTGACAGCCGGCTACCATGTTGACACCGGGCAGCTACTGAATGAGGCGATTTTCGACATCAAGTATGATGAGATGGTCGTTGTCCGCGACATCGATTTCTACAGTCTGTGTGAGCACCACCTCCTGCCATTCTTCGGCAAAGCGCACGTTGCCTACATCCCGGACGGGCGTGTGATTGGCCTGTCGAAGATTCCGCGGGTGGTGGAAATGTTCGCCCGCCGGCTTCAAGTCCAGGAACGCATGACCCAGGAGATTGCCGAATTCCTCCTCGATGTGTTGGAGCCTATGGGGGTTGCGGTGGTTGTGGAAGGGGCGCACATGTGCTCCATGATGCGCGGTGTCAAGAAAGACAATGCCCGGATGGTGACCAGTTCGATGCTGGGTATCTTCCGCCGTGA
>CAZHMV010000122.1:0-18046 GCA_964532665.1 uncultured Anaerolineales bacterium | reverse complement strand
CAACATCCTTAGAAATCGTCCAATGCCGCCGAACTTCGAGCCGCCCATGTCCTTTGTCAAGCATTTGATGAAAATCGTCCGCCACAACTTGACCTTCAGTGATCTGACTGATAGCCTGGTATGGCGACCGAACCCTTGACAAAAACTGCTTTTTGGTGTATATTGTGCGCGCAAATGTGCAGCACGTTTGTGCACGCCGCCAGGAGGAGGGGTTATGCTCGATTTCAGCCTGTCTGAGGAACTGTTGGCCATCCAGAAGATGGCCCGCGATTTCGCCAAGCGGGGGATCAAACCGGTGGTGCATCTCCTCGACGATGATGACGAAGGGGGCTACGCCGATCAGATCATCGCCCGAGCGGCCCGGGCCGGCATCCTGGGCATGATCATTCCCCAACGGTACGGTGGCAGTGGCAAGACGGCTGTGGAGTGCAGCGTCGTTCTCGAGGAGATTGCCGCCGCTTGCGGCGGCATTGCCACGGCCATTGGCGCCAACTGGCTGGCTCAGACGCCCATCCTCCTGGCCGCGACCCCTGAACAACGAGAGAAGTTCCTTCCTCCCCTGGCCGGCCATGAACCCAGGTTGGCTTGCCTGGCCATGACCGAACCGACCGGCGGCTCCGACATCGAGAATCCTCACATGCAATCGCGGGGCATCTACACCACGGCCACCCCGCGTGACGGCGGCTACGTCCTCAACGGCACCAAGCGCTTCCCCAGCAATGCCGGCATCGCTCACTTGTACGTCGTCGTCGCCACGGTGAACCGCGAGCTGGGCGACGCCGGTTCCTGTATCTTCGTCGTCCCCGATGGCACGCCTGGCCTCTCCTTCGGCAAACCCGAGGACAAGATGGGTATGCGCGCCGACCGCAACGCGGATGTCATCTTCGATGACTGTTGGGTGCCGGCCGACCACCTTCTGAGCCAGGTGGGAGACGGGGCACGGCTGCTGCAACTGGCCCTGGCCTACAACCGGGCTGGCGCCGGGGCCATCGCCGTAGGTATGGCCCGAGGGTCCCTCGAGATCGCCCTGGACTGGGCGAAGGTGCGGGTGCAAGGAGGCAAGCTCCTCTTCGAGCAACAACTCATCTCGGCCATGCTGGCCGACATGGCCACCGAGATTGACGCTGCGCGACTGCTGGTACAGCGAGCAGTCTGGTACAACGCAACACATCGACCGCCCAGTCTCCGGTATGCCTCTATGGCCAAAGTCTTCGCCAGCGATATGGCTATGCGAGTGACAGAGAAAGCTATCCAGATCATGGGCTCTTACGGCTACATGAAAGAGTACGGTGTTGAGAAGTACATGCGCGACGCCAAGATTGTGCAGATCTACCTGGGACCCAACGAGATCAGCCGCCTGGCCATCGGGGAATCGTTGTAAGCCTCGACCCAGCAGCGGTCGGGAGAGCTTGCCGAACGGGAAGGTGCAGGTTGAATGTCCAACCCTTCGGCAGGCTCTGAGCCTGCCCTGAGCCTGCCGAAGGGGCAGGCTCTGCAACTTTCCAACCCGTAATCTTCAACTTTCTTTAAGGGGGTGATAGCGACTTGTAGATGTTGCCCTTCAGAGCCTATCCGAAAAACGCTGCCGCTTTTGGAACGACTTCAGTCGTTACTACGAAGTTTTCGGACAGGCACTTAGCCTTCTGACACGTGCCGGTACTGTGGACCTCAATCGCCTGCAAGGGGAGGAACTGATGATAGTACACAAGCGCTCGACACTGTTCATGGCGATGTCGATCACGGTCGTTCTGTTGGCCTTCCTGGCCACAGGCTGCGTAGCTGCTCAACCGACGCCTACACCGGAGACTAAGATCGTCATCGCCTATGGCATTGCTCCTGAGACCATGGATCCCCAGCTCCACTCTAACACGGTCACCGAGAGTGTGCTGCGGAACATATTCGAGACCCTCATCGTGCGTGATGCCGACATGAAGACGCTGAAGCCCGGGCTGGCCGAATCGTGGGAATTCCTCAACCCAACTACCCTCCAGCTCAAGTTGCGCAAGGGGGTCAAGTTCCACAACGGCGAGCCGTTCAATGCCGAGGCGGTGAAATTCAGCCTGGATCGGGCCAGAGACCCCGAGAAAAAGGCCCGGCTGCGCTTCCTGGTGGCTCCCATCAAGGAGGTGCAGATCGTAGACGAGTACACCGTCAACCTGATCACCGAGAAGCCCGACCCATTGCTCCTGGGCCGGCTCACCGGTTATGCCTCGAACATCGTGCCCCCCAAGTATGTCCAGGAGAAAGGCGATGAGTACATCGCCTCCCACCCTGTGGGGACCGGTCCCTACAAGTTTGTCTCCTGGGTCAAGGACGGCGACCTGACCCTGGAGGCCAATCCGGACTACTGGGGCCCGGCACCCCGTATCAAGAAGGTAATCATTCGCCCTATTCCAGAGGACTCGACCCGCGTGGCCGCGCTGAAGACGGGAGAAGCTGACATTATCGTCAACGTGCCGCCGGCAGAGATCGAGGGCATCAACCAGAGCGGCAAGGCGCGGGTGGTGACGGTGCCCAGCGGACGCATCATGCACATCATGCTGGATGACCTGGATGGCCCTACGGCTGACAAACGGGTGCGCCAGGCCCTCAACTACGCCGTGGACGTGGAAAGCATCATCAACAACATCCTGGGGGGCTACGGCACACGCATTGCCGTGACCCTGACCCCCCTGGATTTCGGCTACGATCCCGACCTCCAGCCCTATCCCTACGACCCGGAGAAGGCCAGGCAATTGCTGACCGAAGCCGGCTACCCGGATGGTTTCGAGATTACTTTCGACGCCCCTAAGGGGCGCTACCCCAAAGACGCCGAAGTGGCCCAGGCCATCGCCGGCCAGCTCGAGAAGGTAGGCATCAAAGCCAAGGTCATCACCAACGAGTGGGCCCTCTTCAACAGCAAGTGCAAGTCGCGGGAGATTGGCGACATGTCCCTGTGGGGCTGGGGCACACTTAACTTTGACGCCAGCGGCCGCCTACGTCCCCTCTTCGGCACAGCCAAAGGTTACCCGGACAAGGTCACCTGCCGTCAGACCTACTCCAACCCAGATCTCGATGCGCTGCTCAAAGAGGCTGCCGAGACCACGGACGAGGCTAAGCGCCTGGACCTGTACAAGCAAGCCCAGCACATCGTCTACGAGGACGCGCCTAACGTCTTCCTGTACGAGTTGGAGGATATCTACGGGGTCAGCAGCCGGGTGGAGTGGACCCCCCGCTCCGACGAGATGGTCTGGCCGTACTCCGCCTCGTTGAAGTGAAGGCCGGCCCTTGCTCGGATTGGAGGGGGACCATGATGCCTGCTGCTCAGTAATTCGGGGTGAGGTAGGGGCGAGGCAAGCCGGATTGAGGGATCATGGGTAAAGCAACTTGTTCTCCGGCTTGCCTCGCCCCTTTCCGAGCAGATATGAATCACGAGGATCGAGATTCTTCATTTGGATTTTCGCAGATGAAAGCCAAGAGATCAGCGTTCGTCTGCGGTCGCGTCAAAGATCGGGTTAGGAGGTTTGATCATGATCATGCTGCGACGCCCCTCGCTGCAGCCCTATCCTGAGGTTCCTCTGCCTCAGATCCTGCGACAGGCTGCCGAACGATACCCTCACAAGGTGGCGGTGATCCATGAGGGGCGGGCAGTTACCTTCGCTGAACTGGATGAGCAGGCTGATCGCTGTGCGGCAGCGCTGGCTGCCCTGGGTCTGGGCAAGGGACAGACGATTGCCCTCTTCCTGCCGAATGGTATCCCCTTCATCGTCGCCTACTACGGGGCGCTGCGCGCCGGAGCGATCGTCTCTCCTCTCAATCCGACCTATAAGGCTCGGGAGGTGGCCTACCAGGTCGCCGATGCCAGAGCAGTGATCATCGTCGTCCACCCGGACCTCTATCCGGTGGTCGCCGAGGCCCGGGGCCACCTTTCCTTGCTGCGGGAGGTGATCGTAACTGGCGAGAAGCCGCCGGAAGGCGCCTGCTCCCTCGCTGATCTGTTGGAGAGCCGCCCGCCCCGGCCGCCGGCCGTGGATTGGGACGCACACGAGGACGTGGCCGTCCTTCCCTACACCAGCGGCACGGTGGGGTTGCCCAAGGGAGTGATGCTGACCCACTACAACCTGACGAGCAACATTCGCCAGTTTCTCGCCGTGAGCGAGGCGGACGAAGGAGATGTCTTCCTGAATCACCTCCCTTTCTACCACATCTACGGCATGAACCTGATGATGAGTGCCGCGCTGGCCGCCGGGGCGACTCAGGTGATCATGACTCGCTTCGATGTCGAGACCTTCTTCGCGCTGGTCGAGCGACATCGCCCCACCCGCTTCTTCACCGTGCCGCCGGTTCTCCTGGCCCTGACGAATCATCCCGACCTGGCCAGGCACGACCTCTCTTCCCTGGAGTACGTCAACAGCGGCGCTGCCCCTCTCCCCCCGGAAGTGGCTGCCCGCTTCCAGGAAGGCACGGGGGTGCTGGTCACCCAGGGCTATGGCCTGACGGAAACCTCGCCTGTCACCCACTCCAATCCGCTGGACCGGGTCAAGGTGGCCTCCATCGGCATCCCGGTCCCCGATACGGAGCAACGCATCGTGGATGTGGAAACAGGGACACGGGACCTGCCGCCAGGGGAAGTGGGGGAGCTTGTCGTGCGGGGGCCTCAGGTGATGAAGGGTTACTGGAAGCGGCCGGGGGAGACAGCACAGGTACTGCGTGATGGCTGGTTCCACACTGGCGACATCGCTCGCCTGGACGAGGAGGGGTATTGCTACATCGTGGACCGCAAGAAGGAGATGATCAAGTACAAGGGTTACGGCGTCGGCCCGGCGGAGCTGGAGGCGCTGCTGCACGAACATCCGGCGGTAGCCGATGCAGCCGTCATCGGCGTTCCCGACCCAATGGTGGGTGAAATACCCGAGGCCTTTGTCGTGCTCAGAACAGGGGTGCAAACCACGGCCGAGGAGTTGATGCACTTTGTCGAGGAACGAATTGCGCCATACAAGAAGGTACGGGTTATTCAGTTCGTGGAGAGCATCCCCAGGAGTGCTTCGGGTAAGATCCTGCGCCGGGTGTTGAAAGAAGCTGCCGTGAGTCAGAACCGGTGATGTTGGCCGGCCATGCTTGAGTTGGACGTGCTCCGCAACCCTGACGTTCGGAAGGCCTATCTGGGAGTATGACATGCTTGGCTATATCCTCAGCCGTGTGCAACAAGCCGTGGTGGTTGTCTTTGGTGTGCTGGTGGTGTGCTTCTTCGCCCTGCGGTTGACCGGCGACCCGGCGCGTTTGATGGTGCCCCTGGAAGCCGGCGAGGAGGAGGTGGTGCGCATCCGACATCTCATGGGTTTCGATCAACCCCTGCCGGTGCAGTTCTGGCATTTCATGTCTGGCGCGGTGCGGGGTAACTTTGGGGAGTCTCTGCGTTTCACCGGCCAGCCGGCCATTCAACTGGTGCTGGAGCGGTTCCCCGCCACCCTGGAATTGACCCTGGCTGCTATTACCCTGTCGAGCACTCTTTCGCTCATTCTGGGCATCACCTCAGCCGTCAGACGAGGGTCCTTCTATGACAACGTGGCTATGGTCGGCGCTCTGCTTGGCCAATCGATCCCCACCTTCTGGATGGGCATCATGCTCATACTGGTCTTCGCCGTGGGCCTGGGTTGGTTTCCTGCGGCGGGGCGAGGGGGGCTGCGCCACCTGGTGTTGCCCGCTATCACCCTGGGCGGCTACTACATGGCCCGCACTACGCGCCTGGTACGCTCGTGCATGTTAGACGTACTGAGCCAAGATTACATCCGGACGGCGCGGGCCAAGGGGCTGACGGAGCGGACGATCCTTCTGCGGCACGCGCTCAAGAACACTGCTATTCCCGTGGTGACGATCTTAGGGCTGGATCTCGGATCCATGTTGGGTGGGGCGGTCATTATCGAGACCATCTTCGCCTGGCCGGGGGTGGGCCGGCTGGCCATCCAGTCTATCTACGCACGTGACTTTCCGGTAGTTCTGGCTATTGTCTTCTTCGTGGCCACTGTCTTCGTCTTCATTAACCTGGGTGTGGATCTCTTCTATACATGGCTCGATCCCCGGATTCGGTTGCAGTAGTGCCCGATCCTGGATCTGAAGGAGGTGAGGCAAGGTGACCGAAGTACGAGTGCGATGGGTGGAAGGTGGACAGTTCGCAGCCGACGCCGTCACTTCTGGACATAGCGTCGTCGTTGATGGCGGGCCGGACTATGGTGGGACTGATCGCGGTGCCCGCCCGATGGAGATGTTGCTCATCGCCCTGGGTGGCTGCACCGGGGTCGCCGTGGCTGAGATCCTGCGCCTCAAGCGACAGCCTGTGACTGGGCTGGAGATAATCGTTCGCGGGGAGCGAGCCGAGGAGTGGCCAAAAGAATGCACTTCCATCAGCATCGAATACCTGGTACGGGGAAACGGTATCAGCGAGAGGGCCGTGGCCAGGGCCATCCAGCTTTCCAATGAAAAGTATTGTTCGGTCGCTAACAGCCTGAAAGCGAATGTATCCAGCACTTACCGGATTGTGGAGAAGTAACAACAGGTGTGTGGAGAACTTGCTGTGGCATTCAGGGAACAAGGGATGACGACAAGGGCATGGGTTCGCCAGGCTGAACCCACCACTGTGCAGCGCCTGTACCAGGTGTGGAGCAGCCTGTGGCGGGGCAGGACAGGGCTGGTGGGAACCGTCGTGGTCCTGGCTGTGGTGGTCACCGGCGTCCTTGCACCCTGGCTTGCCCCTCACCCTCCCAACGATCAGGACATTGCTCGGCGCCTGCGCCCGCCATTGTGGATGGACAGCGGGAGCCCCACCAATGTTCTGGGCACCGACCAACTGGGGCGCGACATCCTCAGCCGGATTATCTACGGCTCCCGAGTCTCACTGCTGGTGGGGGTGACAGCCGTAACCATCTCTGGAGGCATGGGGGTTCTGCTGGGGCTGCTGGCCGGCTACTTTGGCGGCTGGTTGGACATCGTTATCATGCGCCTGGCTGACGTCCAATTGGCCTTTCCCTTCATCCTTCTGGCTATCCTGGTAGTGGCTGTGGTGGGCCCTGGCCTGCGGAATGTCATTGTGGTCATAGGACTCGCTAACTGGATGGTCTACGCCCGGGTGGTGCGGGGGGAGGTGCTCTCGGTGAGGGAGAAGGCGTTCGTAGAGGCGGCCCGGACCATCGGAGCAGGAAAAGCCCGCATTATCTTCCGCCACATTCTGCCCAACGTGATGACTCCGGTTATCATCATCGCCACCTTCGCCGTAGCCAACGTGATCATCGCCGAGGCAGCTCTGAGCTTCCTGGGACTGGGGGTGGAACCGTCCATCCCTACCTGGGGAGCTATGCTGGCTGAGGGGCGAACCTATTTAAGTACTGCCTGGTGGCTGGCTACCTTCCCGGGTTTGGCCATCATGTTCACCGTGCTGGGTATCAATCTCATCGGTGACTGGTTGAGAGATGTGCTGGATCCGCGATTGCGGATCTAATCAAGCCTGCTGCCTTGCACGTAGAGGGGAAATCTGAGGAAAGATGCGATGACATGGTTGGAAGCTTCGGTGATTGTGCTCCTGGCAGCCTTTTGCCAGTCGCTGACAGGGTTCGGTTTTGCTCTCATCCTGGTGCCGCTCCTGTCGCTTATCTGGGACGTACGGACGGCCGTAGCGTTCAGCCTGACCTTGAGTGTTCTCATCAACATCCCCTTATTGGCCCTGGCACGCCACTATGTGGATGGCCGAATGGTTCTGGTGCTGCTGGCCGGCAGCCTGCTGGGACTTCCCCTTGGCCTGCGCTTATTGATCATGCTCGATCCCCACGTCCTTAAATTGCTTATCGGTATCGTGGTCGTCCTTTCAGCAGTCCTGTTGCAACGAGGTCCTGGAGCCACCTTCCGTACACCCCGTACAAGACTGAGTGCGCTCTTCATGGGCGCTCTCAGCGGCGCCCTGGGCACCAGCACCAGCATGAGCGGGCCGCCGGTCATCCTCTTTCTGATGGCCCAGGACATGGGCAAAAGGAAACTCCGAGGCACCCTACTGGCCTATTTCGTTCCCCTCAACCTCGCAGCCATAGCCCTGATGGGGGCAGCGGGGACGGTACCTGCCCACTCATTATGGGGCTGGATTGCTCCCTTGCCGGCCCTGCTTCTCGGGTTGGTGACCGGAAGAGCTCTATGCCTGAGGGTAGATCATCAGGTGTTTCGCCGCATCGTTATCGCGCTTGTGATCCTGGCGGGCACCTTAAGTGCGTCGAGTGGACTTATGGCTTTGAGATGATGGATCCGATACCTGCACCGGCACAGGTGTTAGATGGAGAAAGAGATGAGACGTGATCCAGAATTGAGCCTGATGCTCCAGGCAGCACGGTTGTACTATGAGGACAACAAGACTCAGGATGAGGTGGCATCGACCTTGGGCATCTCGCGCTCCAAAGTCTCACGCCTGCTGACCCAGGCTCGTGAGCGAGGCATCGTACAGATCACCGTCGTTGACCCTGACTCCACCCACGCCCAGTTGGAGCAGGCACTGATTGAGACCTTTGGTCTGACTGACGTGGTGGTGGCAGCGGGGATTATGCAGTCCGGGGAGCTGCAGCGCAAGCGGATCGGACAGGCCGCAGCCCGATACGTCGAGACCATTCTCGAAGAGGGCGACAGAGTCGGCATTGGTTCAGGGCGCACCCTGTACGCCATGGCCTCCTCTCTTCTGTCAAGAGAGCGACAGATAGAGGTGGGGGTTGTCCCTCTGATCGGAGGCCTGGATCGGGTCCCAGCCTGTTTCCAGGCTAACGAACTGGCCAAGATGGTGGCCGAAGCAATGGGCGGGACCTGGCAGTTTCTCTACGCGCCGGCCATTCTGGATAGCGCCGAGGCCCGTCAGAGTCTCCTGTCCAGTCACCATGTCCAGGAGGTCATTAATGCCTGGGATACACTCACAGTAGCGTTGGTGGGGATCGGTAACGTCCTCTCGCGCACGGGAGTGCCAACCCTCTTCACCAATTTTCTGAATGAAGATGCCCAGATGCGGCTGAGGGATCAGGGAGCGGTGGGCGGCATCTGTGCTCTGTACTACGACGCCGCCGGAAGCCCGTGTCCGGAGCTGTCGGACCGGGTGGTAGGCATTGGCCTGGGTCAATTGCGCCGTATTCGGCGGCTCATCGCCATCGCCGGCGGACCTGACAAGACGGAGGCCATCCTGGCTGCCCTGAGAGGCCGATATGTCAACACACTGATCACCGACGAAGCCACCGCTCAAGCAATCCTTGATCTGGTGTGTGAAGAAGGTGCGAATCAGGAGTAGCTTCATCCTTGATGCTGTTCAGGTCAGGGCCGTCAAGCACTGTTGCCGTGTCCCTTCGATTCCCGGTTTGAGCGGTGCCGGTATCGAGGTTAGTATAGGGCCTCTTCCACCTCGTGGCAATCTGCGCGCCAGGGCGCCATGCCTACCCCGGATTATTGAGGAGATACGTAGCTGCTCACCCTCCCGCAGGTTTGGAGCCTTTCTGGCCGAGAATCGCTGCTTCAAGGCCGTTTTTCGGGTGCAAAACCATTGCGCATCGCAACCTGCGGGAGGGTAGTAGTAACGGAGATACTGGAAATTCAGCTCAGCCCGTGCACACGGCGCACCCACTCTAGAATCTTGGCCGGCGGTGCGCGATGGTAGAGGGCCGTACTCTTGCTCAGGCCGATGCTTTGGCGAAGATCGGCCAGCGTCTCCGCCAATTTGAGGCCTGCCGCGCTACAGTCAACCACCGGCACACCGGTGCCCTCGATGCGGTTGTAGCCATGCAAAGACAGGATAGGACCGTAGTAACCACAGCCGACGACGATCACTTCCGCTCCATCCGCGATGCACTCCCTGGCTATGCGTTCAAAGTTGGGAATCAGCCGGCGGAAGGGATCAGTGACA
Source organism: uncultured Anaerolineales bacterium (assembly GCA_964532665.1). Lineage (GTDB taxonomy): Bacteria > Chloroflexota > Anaerolineae > Epilineales > JAANWY01 > CAZHMV01. Next base: position 8,157 of record CAZHMV010000122.1, on the reverse strand, counting down.
CTCTCCACCAGGAGATCCAGGTCCGAGGGAGGATCGAGGGATCGAACCGGACGCGGTATGGCGCGATCCTCCAGACCATACAGGCGGAGGTCTATCTCGATCGTCGGCACCACGCCCGGGGCCACGGTGATGACAGCGAATTTGTGTCCCAAGGTCGTGGCCAGTAGCAGCGCAGCCTCACCGATGCCCACAACGGGGATGTTTACCATCTCGCGAGCCTCCCAGAGAGGATCGGCCCAGCAGCCCAACACAACGGCGTCGGCCCCGTCACGTTCGGCAGCCACTGCCCCTTCCACGACCTGCTTGTTGTTGAGCAATTCGGTGTAGAGAGAACGGACAAAGTTGGCTGAGCAAGTTAGATGGTGCAGAGTTACCTCGGTGTCAGGACGCCCTATCCGCGGGAAGTATTCGTCGCGTAGAGTCTTCCACAGGACGTCTAATTCAGAGACCCCGGTCGTTGCTTCGATCCACGCTAATTGCATGGGTGTACCTCCTTCAGGATAGCATCTGCCGTGCTGCTGCCACAATGTCATCTACATCGGGCAGAATCTCCTTCTCCAGGACGGGACTGAACGGCGCCGGCACGTCAGCGGCAGCGATGATGGCAATAGGAGCGTCCAGGTAGAAGAAAGCCTCTTCCATGATGGTGCTTGCGATATCTGTTCCCATACCCGCGCGTTTGCAATCCTCCGACGCGACGATGACTCGCTGGGTTTTCTTCACTGAGTTGACCACTGTCTCAACGTCGAACGGAACCAGCGTGCGGGGGTCTACCACCTCGGCCTCGATGCCCTCCTCAGCCAGAATCTCGGCTGCCTGAAGGGCCTTCTTGACCATCATGGAGTAGGCAACGATCGTTACGTCTCGCCCGTCCCGTTTGATGTCGGCCACGCCGAAGGGAATTGTGTAGTCGGTCTCCGGAACGGGTTGCTTATCACCGTAGTAGAGGAAGCAATGCTCAAAGAACATGACAGGGTCATCGTCACGGATGGCTGTCTTGAGAAGGCCTTTGGCATCGTACGGCGTTGAAGGTACGACGACTTTGAGCCCTGGCGTGTGAACGAACCAGCTCTCCGGCCGGCCGGAGTGCTGTGCCGCACTCGACCGTCCCAGTACGTTGACCGTGCGCACGACGATGGGCACGCTCACCTGTCCGCCGCTCATGTAGCGGATCAGCGCGGCCTCGTTACATAGCTCGTCCATGCAACAGCCAAGGAAGCTTGAGAACATGATTTCCGGGACAGGACGCATCCCGCATAAGGCTGCACCCAGTGAGAGGCTAATGATGGCCGCTTCGGAGATGGGGGTGTCCTTCACCCGCTCGGGGCCGAACTCTTCCCGCAGCCCCCTGGTAATGGCGAAGTTCCCTCCCTGGACCCCAATGTCTTCACCAAGCAGGACCACGCTTTGGTCCCGCTGCATCTCTTCTCGAAGTGCCTCATTGAGGGCTTGCGCGTAGTTGATTTTTCGCATGGTGGTCATCCTTATGAAGTAAATACGTATTCGAAGGCCTCGGATGGATCAGGGTACGGACTCTCATCCGCAAACACTACTGCCGCGCGGGCCTCGGCCTCCGCTCGTGCCTCAATCTCAGCCAGTTCGTCCCCGGTGAGAATCGCTCGTTCCAGAAGTCGCTGGCGGAATGCGGGGATCGGATCGTTACGCTTCGCCTCCTCGATGTCCTCCGAAGGGCGATAGGGTTGTTGATCCCCTTCGTCGTGAGCGCGGATCCGCGTGGCGTGACAGACGAGAAGCGTTGGGCCTTCGCCCCTTCGCGCCCGGTCTACAGCCGCCCTGGCGGCCTCATATACAGCCAGCACGTCATAGCCATTCACGCTGATGCCTGGTATCCCATAGCCCGTGGCCCTGGCGCTCAGGTCCGATAGATTAACGGCTCCGGAGGTGGGCATCGAAATGGCCCAGTTGTTGGCTTCTACCACGTAGACGACAGGCAACGACCAAATGGCGGCCATGTTCACCGCCTCATGGAAGGAGCCGCGGTTGGTAGCCCCGTCTCCCAGGAAGCAGACCGCGACGCGGCCATTCCCGTGGTATTGACTGTCCCATGCTGCTCCGGTAGCAACGCCGATGCCCCCACCCACCAGGCCGAAACAACCTAACACGCCACAACTGAAATCGGCGATGTGCATGGAGCCGCCCTTGCCTCGATTGTAGCCGGTTGCTTTGCCGAATAGCTCGGCCATCATGCGATCCATCTTCATCCCTTTGGCCAGGCAATGCCCGTGACCACGGTGAGTGCTGGTGATGTAGTCACCATTCTCCAACACGGCGCAGACGCCGGCAGCGATGGCTTCCTCCCCAATGTAACTGTGAATAAAGCCAGGAATCTTCCCCGCTTTGAAAACCTCAATGGCTGTCTCCTCAAAGCGCCGGATTCGAATCATCATCTCGTACATCTCGACGTACTTTTCCTTGAGTAATGTCATGCTTCCTCTCTTTACTCCTCATGCAGAAAACTCGATGGTGGTGTCGCGGTGCTCAGGTCAGGAGCAAGTAAGGATCTTCTAGATATTGCCGAAGCTGGTCCAGGAAACGGGCGGCCTCAGCACCATCGGCGACTCGGTGATCCACGGACAAGGTGAGCCACATCATGGGGCGCACTTGCACCTCCCCATCTATGGCCACAACGCGCTGCACAATTCGGCCTACGGCCAGGATCGCCGCCTGGGGAGGGTTGATAATTGCCTGAAAGACATCAACCCCGAACATTCCCAGGTTGGATATGGTGAAAGTTCCTCCGCTCAGGTCATCGAGATCCAGCTTCCCCGCCTGTGCTTTCTGCACCAGTTGGCTGCGGGCTGCACAGACCTCTGAGATAGACTTGTGGTCTACCCCGCGGATCACGGGTACCACCAGCCCCTGGGGTGTGTCCACAGCCAACCCAAGATTGATCGTGCCAAAACGCTTGATGTGCCCGCCGGCGTAGGTGGCATTCAGGGCTGGTCGATCGGCCAATGCGTGAGCCACCGCCGTTACCAGAAGGTCGGTGTAGGTGGGAGGCACTCCGACCTTGGCCTCCACTGACTCTCGCAGTCGCTCTCGTACCTCTGCCAGGTAACTGGCATCCACCTCCGTTGATAGGTAGAAGTGGGGTGCTGTTTGAAAGCTGGTTGTCAGTCGCTCGGCCGCGACACGCTGTATGGAAGTGAGTTCCAACAGTTCTTCCCTCGGGCTAGCCGGTGCTGGCGGAACTTCGGATGCCTGCACCGGCACAGGTGTAGACTCTGCCAGCGCCCGTTCCACGTCTTCCTTACGGATCTGCCCGCCAGGTCCGCTGCCCTTGATACGGCTCAAGTCCAGACTGTGTTCGGCAGCCATGGCTCTGGCTACCGGAGAAGCGATGACCTGCGGTATCTCCCTCTTGGCCTCCAGATACGCAAGCACGTCCTGCTCTAGTACAGTCCCATCTGGTCCACTACCGTCGACCTGATCTAGATCGATTTTGTGTTCTCTTGCCAGTCGCCGGGCGACCGGCGAGGCCAGAACGGTCGATCTCGGAGTGGTTGTCCGCTTGTCGGGGGATACCTTCACAGACTGCGTCTGTGCGGTGGGCTTACCTCTTCTGAGTTCGGGTAGTGGTGGTGGTTCCTCGCCTGGAGCGAGAACGTAGCCGATAAGTTCACCCACGGGCACGGACGTGCCTTCCTCGGCCAGAATGGGCCCCATGACCCCCGAGGCTGGCGCCTCCACGTCAGCCGAGACCTTATCCGTCTCGATTACCAGGATGACTTCACCTTCGGTTACCTGGTCGCCAGGCTGCTTTAGCCATTCCCGAACGAGCCCCTCTTCCATGATAAGGCCCATCTTGGGCATAAGTACATCGCTGGGCATCGCTTCGATCGAACCTCCTTAACTCGGACTCTCTTCGCCATGCAATTCTGACACACTTTCATCCTTGCCACCTGGCTGACGACGTCGGCGAGGGTGGCACAGCTCATGAACTGCGTGTGGGGACGTGAGTGGAGGTTTGTGCTATGCAAGCTCCCGGTCTCTCGTCCCCACACGCTGGGCGCCTATTTCCCCGGGTGGAAGGTCTTGAACTCGCTATTGTGAATGACGATCACGCTCTGTCCCTTCCCCGACACTTGCCCCTTCTCGTCAAACTTGGTCACTCCGGTGGGGCCGTGATACTCGATGGTGCGCAACACCTCCGGCAGTGTCTCCCGGGTTGCCCCCTTCTCGATCGCCTCCTTGAGGATGTAGACGACCTCGTAGTTGAACACCGGGATCTCCGCTGTTGGCAATGCTCCCCAACGTGCCACGTACTTCTTGTTGAACTCCACCGTCGCCGGATCATCGCTGTCGGGATTGTAGTACACCACCAACAGGTTCCCTTCGGCCGCGTCCTTTCCTGCCAGATTGACGTACTCCTGGTGGGCGTTGCCGGCTGAGGCAATCACCGTGACGTTCTCAAGCCCGTGCTGCATCCGTTGTCCGGCAATCAGGCCGCCTTCCGCGTAGTCTGTCAGCAAGACCAACGCATCCGGCTTGGCCTCCGCTATCTTCGTCAGTTGGGCACTGAAGTCGGTCGTTTCGCCTGGCGCGTACGTCTCTACTGCTACGACTTCACCGCCCCGCGCCTCGATTGCCGGTACCGTCGCGTCCCGCAGCCCGCGCCCGTAGTCGTGGTTGGCGAAGATGATGGCAAACCGCTTCAATCCCAATACGTCTATTCCCAACTTTGCCATCTCGGGTCCCTGGTCCGCGTCCGTCGTGATGGTCCGAAATATGTGCGTCCACCCTTGCTCCGTCACCACCGGGTTGGTGGAACTGCCTGTGATCATCGTCAAGCCCGCCTGGTCATAGATGGGGCCGGCGGCCAGGCTCGCGCTACTGCAGACATGCCCGATCACGGCGAAGATGTCCGGATCCGCGACGAACTTCTGCGCCACATTCGCAGCTTGGGTTGGATCGCACTGATCGTCTCCCGGGACGATCTCGATGGGACGGCCGTTGATGCCGCCAGCCTCGTTGATCTCGGTGACTGCGATCTTGACGCCGTTGAGCTGTGATTCACCATAGGCCGCCGCTGATCCGGTCATCGGCCCTGCCACGCCGAACTTGATTGGCTTCCCCGAAGGTGCTGCCACGGCGGTAGATGGAACTACTTTGGTAGGGGGTGGAGACGTCGCTGTGGGCTGCGCGACGGGCGACTGTCCACAGCCTGCCGCCAGGAGAGCCAATGCAAACAGGAGCATCAAACTGAGGATAATCTTCTTCCCAGGTGACCTGGACATCTTTTTCCTCCTTCTTGCAGATGTTCACCTTCATACGATCGAGGAGTAAAGGGTCTTCATTCAAGTAGCCGACTGGAGCCTCCTCCTCTTGCGGATGTTCACCCTGATACGACTGACGAGTCTGGTCTGGCAGGCATCACCTCCCCTCTAGCCAACAGTGGGTCCATCGAACCCAGATAAGCACTACGCATCATCTCGTTCTCCAGGAGGTTAGCTGCTGTGTCTGCAAGCACTATATGCCCTTTCTGAAGAACGTAGCCCCGATCGGCAATGGAGAGAGCCATGTTGGCGTTCTGTTCGACGACGAATATAGTTGTACCAAGGCGATTGATGGTCTGGATGATATCGAATACTTTCTCGACAAGGACGGGAGCCAACCCCATAGAAGGTTCGTCCATGAGTATGAGTTGGGGACGGGACATCAATGCCCGGCCTATGGCCAACATTTGCTGCTCTCCACCACTGAGGGTCCCCCCGGCCTGGGAACGCCGCTCCCTGAGTCGAGGGAAGAGTTCAAATACCTGCTCTATGTCCTCCTTGATGCCGGCTGTGTCATTGCGCAGATAAGCGCCCACCTGTAGATTCTCCAGGACGGTGAGCCTGGGAAAGATGCGCCGGTTTTCGGGCACAATCGAGATGCCACGCTTAACAATCTGCCTGGTAGGCAGACCATCAATCCGCTCGCCTTGGAAGACGATGCTCCCTGCTGTCGGGACCACTTCTCCCAGAATCGTCTTCAACGTGGTCGATTTCCCCGAAGCGTTGCCACCTAGCAAGCATACAATCTCTCCGTCGTGGATCACGATGCCCACATCCTGGAGGATTTGAATGTTTCCGTAGTAGGTATCAATCCCTGTAAGTTCGAGTAGTGGTGGTCTTTGCACTTGCTTTCTCGGCTTTCTTACCCAAGTAAGCCTCAATCACTTCCCGGTTACTGATGATTTCGTCGTAGCTCCCCTCTGCGATTTTCCTTCCATGGTCTTGTACTATCACGCGATCGGAGATGCCACCAACGACTCGCATGTCGTGTTCAATGAGCAAGATGGTATAGCCTCGCTCAGCACGCAGACGGGCGATCATATGCGTCATCTCCAAGGTCTCATGCGGATTCATTCCAGCACAGGGCTCGTCGAGGAGCAACAACTCGGCACCTGTGGCCATAGCCCGGACGATCTCCAGCCGGCGGCGATTGGCGTATGAGAGAGCCATGGCTGGTTGATCAAAGCGGTAGCCTACGAGGCGTTCCCCGAAGAAAGCCAATAGCTCTTTGGCTTTCTCCTGCATTTGCCTTTCCTCCTGTCGCGCATGGGGCAAGCGCAGCAGGACCGAGGGTAGCCTCGCCTTGGACTGGCATTGTCCGGCGACCATCACGTTTTCCAGAACCGTCATGTCGGAGAAAACGCGCAGCATTTGAAAAGTGCGGGCGATGCCCCGTTTCGTGATCTCATGTGGTGGTAATCCAAGGATGCTCTCTTCCTTGAAGCGGATGTCCCCGCTGTCAGGTTGGTCAAGCCCGGTGATCAGATTAAAGACTGTCGTCTTTCCCGCCCCATTCGGGCCAATAAGACTCACAATCTCCCCGCGTTCCACGCGGAGATCGAAATTGTTGACCGCCTGAAGTCCGCCGAACAGCTTGCTCAGCCCTCTAATCTCCAATAAGGGCATACCTGATTCTCTCCTTGATCGAACCGTACCGCCGCGCGTCGCGCAGCATCGCCAGACTGCCAAACAGATTTGACTTTCTGGTCATCGGCACCACAGCGCTCTGCTTTCCCAGGATGCCATTGGGGCGCCAGATCATCAAGATGACCATCAGCAACCCCATGAAGAGGAGGCGGAATTGGGTGATGATGCGAAACAGCTCAGGCGCGGCGGTCAGGATCACCGCACCCAGGGCGGAACCAGGCAGGCTGCCCAACCCTCCCAGAATGGCCATGTTCATCTGCAGGAGGGATTCATCTATGTCAAAGCTGGTCGGCCCGACGAAGGCGTTGAAGTGGGCAAGCAAGCTGCCAGCGAATCCCGCCAACAAGGCGGCCACTGCGAAGGAAAGGATCTTATAGTGGGCCACGTTCAGGCCGGCTGCTCCCGCTGCCACCTCGTCTTCGCGGATGGCCTTCAAGGCACGCCCAATCTTCGAGTTGACAAGGAGCCAAACGCCTATGTACGTTGCAGTAGCGATGGCAAGAAAGAGATAGTAGTAGCGAAGACCGCCGGAGATGACCAACGGCCCGATACGAGGTGGAGGCACACCGGGTAGCCCCATCGGTCCCCGCGTAAGTTCCATCCAGTTGAGTGCTGTGATGCGCACGATCTCACCGAAACCGATAGTCATCAACGTCAGGTAATCGCCACCGACGCGCAGACAGGGATATCCCAGCAGGGTGCCAACGATGCACGCCAGCATGCCGGCGGCCAAGAAAGCGACTGGCCAGGGTGCGTGTAACCTCATCACCAACAACGCCGAGGTATATGCGCCGATAGCGAAGAAGCCAGCCTGTCCCAGTGATATGAGGCCAGTGAATCCCGTGAGCAGATTCTGCCCAAGGGTGAGGATAACGTAGATGAGGCTCAGGTTGATCACCCGTTGCACGTAGGCGTTCGGCACAAAGCGCGGCAACAGCAGTAGCCCCACCAGGAGAATCAGCGTGAGGATGGTCTTGACGGGTCTTCTATTCAGCAGTGACCACCGCACCTGGTTCACAGCTATCATCCCTTCTTAGTAATCTGCCGGCCAAAGATCCCCGTTGGCCTCACTACCAGAATCAATATGAGCAGTACGAAGCTGATGGCATCCCGATATCCCGACGAAATGAAGCCAGCGATCAGCGCCTCGACCACCCCCAGCAGCAACCCCCCTACGAAAGCTCCGTAGATGCTACCAATGCCCCCAATGATA
>CAZHMV010000121.1:0-18166 GCA_964532665.1 uncultured Anaerolineales bacterium | reverse complement strand
GGTCCTGGAGGTCGGCCAGCAGCGCTTTCTGGGAGCGCTGGGCCGTCTCCCGCAGGGTGCGGTAGACGAACCGGCCGCGCGCCTTCCAGTCGTGGATAGCGTAGGCAGGAGTGAGGTCGGCCTGCTCTGCGAGGTACACGAAGAAGGTCTCGGTACGCTTCGCACTCGACCTGAAGGTGGTCTGGCCGGCGGGGGCGGCATCCAGGGCAGCCAGCAGATCAGGGTCTATCTTGTTGTAGGGCGAGATGGCATCTCGCCCTACGGCTTGGGCGGAGAAGGCAGGGGGCCGATGAGTCTGTGCTGCTGCAGTGCCGGCCTGCTTGGCGATGGCGAAGGTGAGGGTAGCATTGCCGGCGTTGACGATAGTGAGGGGGACGGTGGTGGATTGGCCTTCGGGCAGGGTGACTGCTATGGCGGTGGGGGTGACGCGGATATCCGGCCCCGAAGGTGTGTCAGTAGGCGTCGCTGTCGGTGTAGACGTCAGCGTGCGGGTGGATGTGGGCGTTGGCGTCGCTGTGGGTGTGGGTGTGGACGTTGGTGTCGGAGTGTTGGTTGGCGTTGATGTGGGCATTGGTGTCGAAGTGTCGGTTGACGTTGGCGTGGACGTTGGTGTCGAAGTGTCGGTTGACGTTGATGTGGGCATTGGTGTCGAAGTGTCGGTTGACGTTGGTGTGGGCGTTGGTGAATCAATGCGCAGCATAACCAGGTTGGTTAGCAATATCCTTGCCTCTCGGCTGGCCCACACGACGACTGGAACATCCAGGTCTCCTGCGAAGGGGCTACCCTGGGAGACCCAGTATGCATTGAAAGCGGCCGCCAGATCGGGGCTGGACAGGGTGACGGAACCGCTCACGTTTTGAGTTGTTGTCCAGTCCCAGGTGCCGTCAGCGCCAATATCCAGCCGGAAGGTGAAGTTACCGCTGCCGGCGTCCACCAACATGGCATCCAGAGTCGCTATGCTGTACTGGCCGGCAGGAACCCGGAGGGTGGTCTGCTGCGCGCCACCGATGTTGAAGACCAGGTGCCGGCCGTACTGCACTTTGTAGGTGCGGCCACCGGTGAAGGATTCGGGTAGGTTGAGCCGGGCGCGGTTGTAGGGAGCGGATTCGGCTTGCTCGACCATGTAGCAGTTCAGCTTTTGTGTGCTGGCGGGTGGGTTAGTGGAGCCAGAGAGGGTGTCGCAGTACTCGATACGGATGCGGCCGGCGCCTCCATTGCCTCCTCGGCCATAATTCGACGGTGGCCAACCATAAGCTCCTGAGCCTCCAATTGCGGTGACTTTATTCGTACCTAACGTGGCTGTCTGAGCCTTCAGCAGAATAGCTCCACCAGCCCCTCCCCCTCCTCCACCAGATACATCAGGGTTTCCGGTTCCTCCATCGTTGAATGCGCTTCCTCCATTACCACCATTCGCATTGGCTGTTCCGCTTAAGCTAATCTCTTTGGCGAATATGATGATTGCACCGCCGCCTTTTCCTCCTGAGCCACCGTTATAGCCAGTGTTTCCAGGGGCTGCACCGCCACCGCCACCGCCACCGCCGAACAGTAGGGTCGTCAAAGAAGCGTTTCCAACTATGCCTCCGCCAGAACCAGCAGCATCTCCTGACCTTTCCCCGTCTTGACCTCGAGTGCCATATCCGCCACCTCCACCCGCTGAACCATTCCCGCCGCCTGTCTGCCCATCTCCTCCACCCCCTCCGTTTGATATGGCTGGAGTATTGCTGTTATCATCATTCACTCGGTTATCGACGTACGTCTGCGCGTTTTCGCCAGTCCCCCCACTGACTTTGTTTGCATTCTTACTTCCTCCGTATCCGCCTCTGTAGCCTTTTCCTTGTGCTATTATCTGCCCATTAACAATAGTGCTTCCGCTGCTCCTGAAAGCAACAATCCCTCCAACGTTCCCATTCCAGGTATGCGCTGTCAGTACTCCTCCGCCCTGTACTGTCACATTTCGATAGTGTGGCACGCGCAAGACCTGGGCCTTACTCACACCGGAAAAGCGAATTGCCGAGGTTCGGTCATGCCCTATTGGGTTGTTGCCCAGATCGGGATCGTTGGCTGTGAAGGTATTCGCCACGCCACCGTAGTTGCAATGCTCATAAAGAATAGCAGTCGTACCTGGCAAAACTTTGATAGAAGATGCTGTGTCGTTGCCAATATAATTGTCGGTCAGGCAGACGTCATCTCCCGTGAACGTCTCAGCTCTCCCCAAGTAGTTAGGGTGCTCATAAAGAGTTGCGCTTGGTGAGCTGCTGCCGTACGAGTTGTGTAGGTTCTCATTGAGAGTTAAAGAACTGCCTCCAATACTTCCAATCGTACCAAACTCATAGTTGCCTGCTCCTGTCCCTTGCACCTGGATGATGAGCACCTCGTCCCCCACGCTGAACCCGGTTGTGCTGGCCACGGGCACTGCCTTTTGCCCAGCGGCGGCTGTGCTTGCTACAACCGTGCGTACATTGTCAGAGTACTTCGTCTGTCCGGATCCCACCATCAGATCTCCGTCGCGGCCGTCACCAAATACATCATAGGAGGCACTATTCTGGCCGAAGGGCAAGGCATACTTCCCCACGCCCCACAGCGTGCCATAGTCCTGGCTGTACACCTTCACCGGGTGCAGGCTCTGTGGGTCGGGACCCAGGGTGTGGGTGAACTCTACCCACTCGCCCTGACTGTGACTGCCGGGAATATCAGCCTCCCAATCCAGGGGATGCACTGTTGTTAGCCCCATCAGGCTGTCAACCTGGACAGCATCGGTGCCGTTGAGGGACGATTGGGCCGCCGTGAGCTTCTCCCTACCCGGCGCGAGCGAGCCCAACAGCAAAAGGACCAGGCTGAAGATAACCAGGGGCAGATATTTGATCCTCATGGCTTCACTCCTTGCACAGATGGACAGTATTGGTATTCCCAGAGAGCTGCTGAGCGTTCCGCAGCAGAAAACGCCGCAAGTTGGCCGGCTCCGACATGGAGAACACGGATCACTCGGATGTTCGGATTGAGAGATCGACCAATCCGCCCATCCGAGTGATCCGTTGTTCTGAATCGTGCGGTCGTTGAGCTTCCTACAACACAGAACGCCGTTGGTCGGCCTTTTCTGAGACGGGTTCCTCGACACGACGCTGTAAATCCGCGTCTTCCTGTAAACCGGCGGTTATACACCCCCTACTCGCACGTGCTCCCCCACGCCGCTGCCAGGCGCATGATGTCCGCAATGTTGATCACCCCATCCCCGTCCAGGTCGAAGCGCGCGTCCCAACCGGCATCGTCGGAGTGCCGGCGCCAGACGTTGGCGGCGGCCTGGAGATCCTCGACGCCCACAGGGGACGGCTCAACAAAGTCATAGCAGGGGGTGCTGCTCACCTGAATCGTCACCTGGTCCCATTCCGACCAATCGCCCTCGTCGTCCTGGGCGCGGAAGGAAATGACGTGGGCGCCCGGGGAGAGGGCCAAGCGGGTCATCGTGAAGACTTGCTGATCCCCCAACAGACCGTCCCGGTCGGAACGCCATTCATAGGCGACGATCGCTGCGCCATCTTCGTCGTTGTCCGATGCAACACCCTGGAACAGGATGATATCCTGCGCGCCGCCTGGCGGGGCATCTGCGACGGGGTACAGGATGTGAGCCGAGGGAATGCTACCCAGCGACACATCCCCGGCCGGGGCAACCTCAGCAACCCCTGCCAGCGGTGTATCCTCCTGGCCGGACGCCCCCTCCCCTACCAACTCCGTCAGCTTGCTCGGGTCATTCGGCGGCACCGGGATCGAAGGTGGAATGTCTCCCTCAGCCGGCTTGTCGCCGGGATCCGGCGGTACGCTGACAACCGCGACATCCGCCGTGTTGTAGACCTCGAACTCCCACAGCGAATAACCCCAGGAGGTGCCGCGTTGGATGCCGTACATGCCGACGTACCTGGCCCGTACCGGCGAGAACGTGATGGTATCGTTGCCACCATTGCCGTTGTCCGTCCAGTACACGTTACGCCACGCGCTACCCGTCCAGTAGTAGATGCCGTAGCGCCGGGCGTAGGCGGTTTCCCAGCGCAGGACGACCTGGTCGAAGGTATAGGTAGCACCCAGGTCTACATAGATGAACTGGGGGTCACTGAACCGGGACGACCAGCGGGTGTTGAGGTGGCCGTCGAAGGCTTTGTAGGGCTCCACGCCGTGGAACTCGGTTGACGTGGCCCGGGCACCCTTCCCCAGCGCCAGATTCGTGTTGCTGGCCAGGCTCAGCGCCAGGTTGTACCGCCCGGAGGATCGTAAAGCCCAACTGCGAGCCACAATGCGATATACACCACTTCCGGGCAAAGTGTGAACCAGCCAGGCATTCCGGTTGCCGCCCCCATCGTCGTTTTGGGCAATTTTGGCGCCGGAGCTGTCGTACAGTTCGAGATAGCTATCCAGCCCGCTGTCAATCTTGTTCATGCGGATGCTCACCACCCGGCCGGCGGTGGTCGAGAAGTAGTACCAGTCCCGGTCGTTGTTGGGGCTGATAGTACCTTGCAGCGTGCTGCCGAAAGCGATCCAGCGGCTATCGTCAGGATCATCGGTGCTCTCACGGCTCAGGCTGAGACGGTAGCCGCCGGTGGAACTGCCGTAGCCATGGGCAATGACCTTATGGCGTCCATTCTGTCTCAGCGTGATGGCCAGTCGGGAGTTGTAGCCCACACCGCCATCGTCGTCGTGGCCCAGGAGGGTGCCGTCCGGGTTATAGAGCTCGACATACGTATCCAGGTTGCTATTCCGCTTGTCCATGCGGATGGTGATGGTCTGGCCGGCTGAACCCGCGAAATAGTAATCGTCACGATCGCGGGCCGGATTCACCGTGCCATCCAGGCCCTGGCCATAGCCGATAGTGCGGCCATCATCGGGATCGGTTGCGGACTGCTGGCGCTGCCAGGAGAGCCGGGCGGTGGCGTAACCGCCATGTTCGTAGAACTCCATGCGCAGCGCGTGCATGCCGGCACTGAGGGTGCGCTCAACCGTGAACGCGGTGGCCCCCATATCCCGCCACCGATCAATCAGCAACCGACCGTCCAGCCAGAACCGCACACCGTCGTCAGTCCGGGTTCTGAACTTGTAGTGACCCTCGTTGAACCAGAAACGCCCACGCCAGCGGATGGAGAAGTTGTCATTGCCCACACCATGGCCCGGGCCCCTGTAGGCCCAATCCGTGTTGATGGTTCTCTCACAACGTCGGAAGGCAGGGCTACCGGAGAGATTTCGATTGGAGAAATACTCTGCCAGGAACTGACCGTCATCGCAATGCGTAGGCCCTGAAGCACGCTGACGCACCCTGATCGAGGAAGCGCGGTCGTGGCCGATAGTGTCATTGCCAAAGTCCGGGTCATCGCCGGTGAAGGTGCTGCTGGCGCCGTGGTAGTCGTCGTGCTCGTAGACGGTGGCCTCGTAGTTGCCGATGATGCGGATGGAAGAGGCGGCGTCATTGCCGATGTACCAGTTGCGGGGGTTGGGGGAGTCACTGGTAAACTTGCTGCAGCGGCCATTGTAGCTGGCATGTTCGTACAGATAGACCCCCTGACCGCCATCGCAGTTGCTGTTACCACCCCCATCCCGCTGCCGTACTCGAATCGAAGAGGCCCGGTCGTGGCCGATGGTGTCATTGCCAAAATCCGGGTCATCGCCGGTGAAGGTACTGCTGGCGCCATGGTAGTCATCGTGTTCGTAGACGGTGGCCTCGTAGTTGCCGATGATGCGAATAGAAGAGGCCGTGTCGTTGCCGATGTACCAGTTGCGAGGATTAGGGGAATCGCCGGTGAACTTGCTGCAGCGGCCGTTGTAGCTGGTGTGCTCATACAGATAGACACCATGACCACCATCGCAATTGCTGCTGCCCCCTGAATCGCGGCGCCGCACGCGGATCGACGAGGCCCGGTCGTGACCGATGGCATCGTTGCCAAAGTCCGGGTCATCGCCGGTGAAGGTGCTACAGGTGCCACCATAGTCGTCGTGTTCGCAGACCACAGCTTCGAAGTTGCCGATGATGCGGATGGAAGAGGCGGCGTCGTTGCCGATCGGGTTGTCGCCTACGTGGTTGTCGTCGCCGGTGAAGCGGGTGCAGCGGCCGGCGTAGTTGGTGTGCTCGTATAGGATGGCGCCTTCGCCGTCGGCGCAGTTCGGCGTGGTGCCCCCTCCGTCAGTCCGTTCATTTGAGGAACGATACTGTGTGGCGAAGCGTGAATTTGCGACATTGTTAGCATTGTGCCCATCAATCGTCAAGTCTCTGCGGGGTAGCACAAAGTGCAGGTGCGTACCCGTACCATATCCGCAACGGGTCCAGAATTTGTAGTAATGCCCGTTGTACCAACGGCCGCCTTGAGTACCATTATACAATAGACCAAGAAACTGACCACGAACCACGTTTTGACCCAGCAGATCACGTCGGACTGCGTTGACGTCCAGATGCAAATACTGCGTATTGCCATCCGCGTGTTCTACCCGCAAGGCGCTCTGGTAGCCATCGTTGCAAACTTCGGTCAATCTGCCCGGAGCGGCAGCCAACACGGCATCATGGATCGGACGACTCGATCGCACAACGGGTTGAAAGTCTATCGCATTGCCAGAGTGCCAACCCTGCGTCTTGTACCAATTCTGGCCGCTGGTCCAGGGGAAAAGATAGCCGACCGTCGTTGGGGCAATGTCAGAGGGACTGGAGAAGTCGATGAAGTTCTGAGGCACCTCCAGGGCTAACGCTGCGAAGTCTGTGGTACCACGTAAGTAGGCGGAGAACCCACCCGCGCCGTCGCGCCGTCCAAGTACTTCCACGATGTCGTTTGGCCTCAATTCCACTTCCCACACGGATTCGACCACATAGGTCGGGACGAGAATGGCCTGCATCCAGTCTCCTGAACTGCGTAACGCCGTGACCGTAAAGCGATTGCCTGTGAGCTGGGAACGGCCCGACACCATGGCGTCTTCTACCGGCTGGCGGAATTCATCGGGCACATTCAGAACAGTATCGAACTCAATTTCCAGGGGACCCTCGTTTCCAGAGATTGTGGCCGTTGGTTGAGCAAGTGGCGAGGACAAACCACTGGCCTCCGCCGGCCCTGTCATCCCGTGTCCCGCACCCCCACGATCTAGTATCAGGGCCGGCAGCAAAGCCAGAATCATTCCCGCCGCGAGTAAGTAAAGGATGTGCCGTTTCAATTTTGCACCTCCGCCCCTTGTGTTAGCTGCGGGCCGACAGCGCATCGTTAACTGCCTGACCGACAGCGCATCGTTTACCTTTTGAACATCTGGAACCGACAGCGCATCGTTCACTTTCGTGTGCGCTTGAGCGACATCGCCCGTATACTTTCTCTCGGTAGCCGCCAGCAGCCGAGAGGAGGTCTATCATGGGCAATGAACTGACTGACCGCCAAGCAGCCATCCGGTTGCGTCTGGCAGGTGAGAGCATTGAGGACATCTGCCGCACCTTAAAACGCTCTAAGCCCTGGTTCCACAAATGGTGGAAGCGCTACCTGGCGCTGGGACCGGAAGGGCTGTATGACCTGACGCGGGCCAACCAGCGGGTTGTCAATCGCACACCGCCCCACATTGAGCGGGCTGTCATCAGCATTCGCCGCCGGCTGGCCGCCCGGGCCACACCCCGGACCCGCTACAGTAAAGTGGGTGCAGCCCAGATTCGGGCCGAGCTGGAGGTCCTGGGCTGCTCGCCCTTGCCCAGTTTGCGCACTATCGAGCGCATCGTGGCCCGTGCGGGGCTGACCTGTCCCCCGTTGCGGCTGGCGCCCCGGCTGGCCCGGAGCGAATATCCCGGCCCTCGGGCTCAGGACTCCAACCAGGTGCACCAGGTCGATGTGGTTGGGCCGCGCTACCTGAAAGGGGACGCGACCCGCTACTATTTCCTGGTCTGCAAGGACATCTTCGACCAGTCCGTCTACCTGGAGTTCGTCAACAGCCGCAAGATGGATGGGGTCTTGGACTTCCTGGTGCATGCCTGGCAGCACCTGGGCTTGCCGGAGAAGGTCCAGTTTGATAACGGGCGCGAGTTCTGTGGCTTCGGCCACGCCGCCCGGTATCTCAGCCGGGTCATCCGCCTGTGCTTGCGTCTGGGGATCGAGCCCGTCTTCATTCCCGAGGGCATGCCGCGGCGCAATGGCTCGGTGGAGAACTTCAACGGCTGGTTCCAGCCCCTGCTGCTGCAAAAGCCCTTCCGCCGGCCGGGAGATGTCCGCCGGGAACTGCGTCGCCTGATGCAGGCCGTCAACCAAGAACACGTCCACCCTCACCTGGGGCATCAGACCGCCGCACGCTACCGGCGCGGTAAGCAATTGCGCAAGCTGCCAGCCGACTTCAGCGTGGATGGTCAGAAGCTGCCCATCGCCGTGGGCAAAGTGACCTTCATTCGCTTGATGACAGTTCAGGGTCATATCAACATCCTGGGCCAACGCTTCAAGGTCGGCAAGCGGCTCAAGTTTCAGTACGTCATAGCGACCATCTACACCAAGCGGAAGACCCTGAAGGTCTACCATAAGGGTCGCCTGGTGAAAGAATTCGCCTACAAACTGGCGGAAAAGTAATACGAAAAGTGAACGATGCGCTGGCGGCTACCACCGCCACAAAAGTATACGCAGGACCGCTGTCGGTTCGCAGTTAGCCTAAACTGAGAACACGGATCGCTCGGATGTTCGGATTAGGGATCTGTTTTCATCTACTGCTACTACGCACCGTTCGCTGTTCATTATGGCCTGAGTGATTGGCGGTTATGCTAGCGGGGTGCCACACACTGTCTGCCTGGCTCTTGACGAAGTACCCCTCATCCGGCACCATCTCAAAGTCGCCGAAGGGCAGCCCGCAGATGTGGCCGGCCCAGTTGCCTACCCCGGCGTCCCAGCGGTCGATCTCGCTCACCGCCCCGCCCTGAGCTGCGATCTGATCACAGGCCGACGCGGCCGTCAACACGCCGGCGGTGGGTGGTGGGGCGATAAAGTTCCAGCCGGTGGTCAGGGTGATGACCTCGGGTGGGGCAATGCTGAAGGCTGCCGGCAGGCGCAGTGCGCTGCGACAGCTTGCGCGCAGGAAGTAGGGCTGCCTGAGATCGACGCCAAAGTTACCAAACGGTAATCCTGGCAGGTAGCCGCTCCAGTTCCCCAGATCAGGCAGCCAGCGAGAAATCTCCTCCGGACACCCGCCCTGGTCTGCGATTTCCTCCAGTAACGTTTTCGCGTCGTAAGCCGGATCGGGCAGGGCAGGAGAGACGATGACTTGCCACCCTTGTTGGATGTCGAACTCCGGCTCCACCATCAATGTCCGCCCCACCGGTGCGGACCAGTCGCCCTCGTTGTCCTGCACCTGGAAGGAGATGGTGTGTGTGCCAGCCGACAGGCCAGACGCCTCCATCTGGAAATTCTCCTGCGTGCTCAGATCACCGTCCAGATCCGACGACCATTCCCAGGCCACGATGCCAATCCCCCCCACATCCCCGTCCATCCCAGAGCCGGCGAAGGTCACCATGTCCGATCGCTGGCCGGCCGGGTTGGGATGGATGTAGTTGATCGTACCGATAGGCGGCTGGTCGCCCTCAGCCGCCGGGATCACCACATCCACCTGCTGGCCTCCGGCGGCCACCTGGTAGACGGTGCTTGCTGTCGCGCCACTGTACATGGCTGTGAGGGTAATCGTGTCGCCCGGGGATACACCGAGCGGCGCATCGCTGAGGTCGTTGGCGTAGTAGGGATCTATGCTGGCGGCGCCGGTATCCGTGGTTGTAGTGAAGACACCGCCGGCGCTCTGGATCACCACCTGGGCGCCGGCGACCACCACGCCGTTGTAATACACGTAACCGAAGGCGCAACAGACCGGCGGTTCCTCTCCCGGTTCAGATATGCCGGAGCAGTTGTTGGGCAGGGGGTTTCCGATCTGGGCCGGCTGGCTGGGCGCGGCCGCTGCGGTCAGATTCAGCACCAGGAGCATGCCTCCCGCCAGCAGGACCGCAAACAGTACGCTGATGCCGGTACTTACACTATGGCGGTACATCACCATCTCCTCTTTCCTGATATTGGGTATTGGCAGGGTGTGACCTTTTCGGTAATGTGAGATCTCTATAACAGAGAACACCGTTCAGCAACCTTTTCCGACATGGATTTGGATGAACATGATGCGTATTGCGTACTGCATGTTCCGTTCCGCGGTGGTCGGCGGTCGCTTTAGCCGTGATCGGGAGATGGTCTCGCATTATTGCCTATCCGAAAACTGTTTGTAGTGGCAGCCCTTCGGCCTGGCCCAGGACAAGCTTTAGCCGCTCCAGGAACGACTGACGTCGTTCCTACGAGGTTTTCGGATAGGCTCTTAGGGTGATACCGATGTTGGCTCATCGCCTGCCTGAGACGGCTCACGGCGGATGAGGGTAATTTGCTCAGAGCGGGATAAATTCGATGTGGTTTCGCATATCTTCGGGATCAAGCGCCTGGGCAATCAGTTCGAGGTCACGGATTGCCTGGCCGATAGTCACGCGGAGCTGGTGGCCGTAGATCAACCCCGCGAAATCGCGGCCCACTTGCAGCCAGTGGTGGGCAACAGCTAAGAGGTCATCGTCCTGGCTGAAGAGTACGCGGCCAAGTTGGGTGGCTCTTTCGAGGAGACGTTCGTCGTCGATCTGGGCAGCCCCGTCCTCATGGGCGGTGATCACATCAATGCCCCGCTGCCGTAAACCCTTCGTGACCGCAGCGTGAACATGATGATCCATGTACAAAGGCACACTCAAGACAACATCTCCATCGCCTTCAGCTTGAGACGGACCGGCGATTCGCCGAGGCTGGCTTTGATCTCCTCTACCCGCCGTATTCGCTCTTCAATGTCCTGGTCCATCTCTACTTGATGGTCGTAGTAGTAGGCCAGAGCACTGTAGATCTGACCAAGGCTGAGGTGCGGATGCTGCTGGTGAATTTCATTGGCATCCCACCAGTAAGCAAGATGGTCCAATACCACCTCCACCACCTTGGTCTGCGTTCCCGAAATGAACGGCACGCCCTCATGGGTAAAGTTAATGTGCGCGTAGGTTGCGGTTGCCATCGTACCTCCTCGGTGAGTAAGATCACTTGTGATGTAGCCAATAGACATTTTCATTATAACCCCTGATGCGACTTCGGTCAAAGCTGTGCGTGGGATCCCGGCCTGTCCATGGTCGTTCGGTCGGGTGGTCTGGTGGTCACCTGGTCGGGTAGTCGGGTCAGCCATCTGACCAAATGACCAGGCGACCAGGTGACCATCAGATCAAACTGCTTGTAACCAACGCCCACCCTGCCCATTGCTGGGGATGGGCATACCTTGTCTCTGCCAACAACGACTGCTGGGCCTGGCGGAGAGCCTCGGTTGGAGGTGTACTCCTGGCCAGGTGCTGGTAGAAGTCCGCCATCAGGCGTGCTGTGGCTTCGTCGGATACACGCCACAAGCTGACCAGGAGACCCTGCGCGCCGGCGCGCAGAAAGGCCCGGCTCAATCCCAGCACATCACCTCCTCGCAAATCACCCAGCCCGGTCTCGCATGCACTGAGTACGACCAGCGATGCTTCGCGCAGCCGCAGATCGTCCAGGTCGGCCAGGAGCAGCGGGCCGTCGCCCAGGTGCAGAGCGGAGAAGAGCGGGTTGTCGTGTCGGAAATGGCCGTGGGCAGCAATGTGCAGCAAGGTGCAATCAGGAGCGTACTGGCGCAGGCGGGTTGACGTGGCATCGGCGTCCAGGTACAGCAAGGCAGTGTAGGGCGAGATGCCCTCTCGCCTTGCGTGGGGCGTGAGGGCAGCATGGACAGCCTGGCCTTCGGCCAGGGTGCCAGGCAGCCGGCCATGATCGGAACAGGCCAGGATGAGAGCGAGGGGTGGAGATTGGGGATTGGAGATTAGGGATTGGGGATTGGGGATTGGGCTACGCCATGCTAACAGGGAGATAGTTGGTGGGTAAGTCACCTGATACCGCTCCAGCAAATAGCTGGCGCCGTCGTGCAGAGCGTGAAACGGCAGGTAGTGGAGGCGATCGTGGGGCACCACGATGAGATGACGGCAGTCAGCCAACTCTTGTGCCAGCGGTGCGAGCAATGCTATCCACAGCCAGTGCAGATGTTCCAGGGTGTCGCTGCCCTGGCGATGCAGGCTGAACCGCAGGCGATCCAGCCTTTGAGTCACCGCTGTCCAGGTGGTGGGGAGTAGCGTCGCCGTGTACCCGGTCCGGGTAATTACGAAAGCCGCGATCCGATCCCCGGCTACATAGTAAGCCAGCAGGCACTGACCCTCTGCCAGGTGAGCAGCCACATCCACCGGCGTGACCAATCCAGGCCACGTTGGACTTTTGGCCTTGCCGGGGCGGTGCCCCTTCGATACACCCAGACCTCGCCCCCTCGGGCTGAACTCTTCGGCAGCGCCCGGTCCTGCCCCTCCGCCACGATCGAGGGCAGGGCTGAGCAAAGCCGAAGTGACGGTCTCCAGGGCGGAGCCAGGGCTTGTTGCCAGACGTAGACGCAGGGTGCGGATGGCGTCGGTCAGTCGGCGCTCGACAGTGTGCAACCCTTTCCAGGCCTGCATCTCGCGCACCGGGTCCTTCTCTGCGAACGGTTTCAACCCCACATCTTTCGACCTCAGCCGGCTGTAGCGCCAGTGCCACGTCTCTCGCAGTCGGGCCACCTCTGCCAGCAAGCGTTGCGCCTCTGCATCCATGTCTGGTACCTGGGCCGCCTCATCCGGTTGGGGCATCCATCCCCCGGCCCGAGCCAATTCCACCAACTCGAAGGCCTCCTCAGCCTGCCCGATGTCCAGACTCAGGATGACCGCCACCTGAAAAGCATCCAGCTTATCGTGCAGGAAGCCAGCGCGCAGATCGCTCTCGCCTAATGCAGCCGCCGTTGCGGTGACTGCCTCGATAGCCCGTCGGTAGTGGGCCAGGGCTTCCTCTCGCCGACCGGCCATCTCTGCTAACCGTCCCAACCCGTACCATGTCCGGTACCGAGCTTCGACCGGGCCGATCTCTTCCAGGATGGTCAATGCCTCTGTGTAGGTATCGCGAGCGGCTTCCAGAAACTGCTCTGATGCCTGGACCGGCCCAGGCCTCGTCGAAGGGATCAGGACAGACTCTGCCGGAAGCCCTCCAGTCCCACGCCAGGCATCCGCCAGGACGATCTGCGCCCAGGTCGCTTTCAGGGTCAGCCCCCGGGCCTCGAATAGTCCATAGGCTGCCTCAGCCAGCGCCTGTGCCTCGGCGATGTGCTCAGGATTCGGCCTGGCCGCAGCCGCTTTAGGGATCGTGAGGGTTGACCGGCCCAGCAATAGATTGGCCCGTTCGAGATCGATGAGAGCCGCCTGAATGGGCAGGCCAAGGTCAGCCATGCGTTCGCGTGCAGCGATCAGGTGTTGCAGGGCGGTCTCTCTTTCGCCCAACCGGCCATAGGCGATGCCAGTGTGATACTCCGCCAGGGCAGCATAGCGCAACACTTCCCGATCACCCAGGAAGGCTGCCTGTGCGGACTCGCATAGCTCGATAACCTCCGGCAGCAAGTTAAGGTGCAGGTAAACCTGCGCCCGATGCAGGTCGGCTGTGGCCACTTCCATCGCGTTATCGAGTTCGGTGAAGCGATGGCGGGCAGTTTCCAGGTCGATAAGGGCCTGTCGATAGTGCCCAGTGTGAAAGCGCAACCAGCCCAGATTGAGGTAGGCACGGGCAGCTTCCAGTT
The DNA here is from genome assembly GCA_964532665.1 of uncultured Anaerolineales bacterium. Classification (GTDB taxonomy): domain Bacteria; phylum Chloroflexota; class Anaerolineae; order Epilineales; family JAANWY01; genus CAZHMV01. The sequence goes on along the minus strand of CAZHMV010000121.1, from coordinate 4,486 downwards.
GTTCGCCTTCTGCTTCCAGAATCGGAATCGTAGCCAGCAACAGGTCTATGGCTTCCCGGAAGCGGTCCAATCCCTCCAATGCCACGGCCCGATTGACGTCCAGCCGGGCAGCCCGGGCCTGGTCCCCGATGGCCAGAGCCACGGTGCGGCCGCGCTCGCACGCAGCCACAGCCTCGCTGTAGCGGTCGAGTTGCTGATGGACCATGGCCAGGTTCATCTCCAGGTCGGCCAGGTACGGGCTCGGGTCCTGCGAGGCCAGGGCAGCCCGGGCACTTTCCAGGTGTGTCAGCGCCTCGCGGTAACGCCCCAGATGACAGAGGACCGCGCTGCAGTTGGACCGCAGGCGTGCTCCAGCCAGAGGATCTCCAGCCTGGTCGAAGAAGGCCAGTGCTTCTTCGTAGAGAGCCAGGCACTCGGGGAAGTGGCCTTCGTAATACCGGGCATTGGCCCGAGACCAGGCCGCTAGCGCCTGGGCCTCCGGCTGGCCGCACCAGTCGGCCACGGTCGTAGCTATGTCCGCCAGATAGCGGGCTTGAGCCGGCTCGTCCCGGAGATGGGTGTCGGCGCGGGCTTTCAGCGCCGACACCAGGCCAGATGAGGAAAAGGTGCCACGATGGGCCTCCAGAACTGCCTCTCGCCCCTCTTCGTTGGAGCAAGCCAGCAACTGCTCGATTAGTTCGTCCATTGGGGATTATATGTGGTGCGTTTCACCTCTCACGCCTCCGGCTGAGTCACAGCAATCTCCCCCACCCATGTCTCCGCCTCTCCGGCACGCATGCACAGGAAGTAATCTCCCGGAGACAGTTGGCGAAACTCGAAGTAGCCCATTTCGTCCACCGGCCGGGTTGCTACCAGCGAGGCTTTACTGGCATCCCACAACTCAGCCTCCTCGGCCGCTTCGGCCGGCTGGATTTGCCCCATGAGATCCATGCGTCGGTAGCCAACGCGTGCCGGGCTGGTCTCGATTACGATCTGAATGCTGTCGGCCTGATAAGCCTGTTGCGTATAGGGTGCCCCGCGCACCGCAGGACTAGGGAGCAGCTCCGGTGCTGCCACGGCCCAGCGAACCCGGCTGACCGCCTGGTAGAGCCGTGCCATCAGACCGCCGGCTGTGTCTTCTGCTCCCTCTTCTTCGTACAGGCTCAGCTCCTCGGCGCAATAGGGGCAGAGGCGTAAGTGCTGAGCTACCGCCAGTCGCCGCCCGGGCGACAGGCGTCCCAGATAGTAGTCACCCAATGTCTCAGGTGTCGGACACGAGTGACGGTAGAAAAGAGCAAGCAACAACTGATCTGTGTCATGACGTTTGCGTGACACGAATGTTCCAATCCTTTCCTGACTTCCAATACATCGCTCCTAACTCAAATAACGCTTCTAACAGCACTTTTCCGACACGAATAGTTGAAGGTCAAGCTGGTTCCCTTCGACATTCAACTCGCAACCTTCAATCGCCTTTCACCAGGTGTCGCAGGCGTGGGTCGCGACGCAGCCGGCGCAGGAAGCGCTCCTTGATTCGATATACATCCTCGGCTGCCGGGAAGCGCTCTGGGTGGCGGGCTGCGATTTCCTGAGGGGACAGATCAAACTCAAAGGTGAGTGTGAAGACGAGTTCCTCGTCCGAATCCCGGAGCCGACTGCGGATATCGATCATCAGCGACTCATGATCCAGGCGGGCATCCAGATTCGGTAGGGCTTGACGTTCCACTTCAGCCAACCAGTCGTCCAGCCCACGCTGTTCCCGCTCTTGACGCCGCCGGCGGGTGATGACCAGGTTCTTGGCCGTGACTCTCAAGAATTGGAGGAGAGATCCAAGGGTGGGGAAGTCCCCCATCCGCTCGGCTGTGATAGCCGCGCTGAATCGCGCCAGCGTCTCCTGGATCAGGTCGTCCGCGTTGCAGGGATTGCCCGTCCAATGGCGGATCAGGTCGTGGTACTGGACGTAGATGGCTTCCCAGGCAGCTTGATTGTCCTCAGCGATCGCCCGTCGAAACAACTCAAAGCAATAGCGCGGGTTATGGGGCAATCCCCGGCGGCTGCGGTCTGCTTCCTGCCGGCAGCGCTCGGCAAGATGCAAAACATTCAGATCTCCAATATCTACCTGATGGGACATAGTAACATCGCTCTCCGCGTCTGTGCTGATTAACGGCCACCCTGCAACAAAGACCGATATCTTTCAGCGGTGCCTGGTGCCCTTCACTGCCAAGAGGTACGCGCTGTGGCATGGTGTGAAACTGTCCCTGGTGCATTATACTACCAAACCACAACCTAGCTCAAGCCCCCACCATGCGTACGCGTTGCCCGTTGGAACGTTAACCCCCGGGGCAAACCACCCATCATCCTCACTATGTTCGACATAGGATTCATCACCGCGAAGGCCCGTTAGCCAACCCCCTTTCGGTATCAAGCATTTGATTGGTCAATTTCATAGCCGTCCCGTTCTGTGCTTCCGATTGCGCAACACTCATTTGTCGTGGGAAGCGGCTCGATCGTTGACTGGTCTGGAAAGTGTCACTTCGGCTTCCTCCCTTCGGCGAGCTCAGGACGGCGTTTTCGGGAGCGGCGTTGGCGGCGGATGCAGGCGATGCGGGATCGAGCTTCTTCCATGATCCGAGAACTATCTGGGTTGTCGATGATCTTGTAAACCAGGGCGTCGCCGCCGAATTCTTCGACTAATGCGGCGATGCCGTAGGCCGCGAAGCCGTCTCTGACGACGAGGGCGCTGCGCTGGACGTGCTCGGGCGAGCCGGCGGTGATCCCGAACTCATCCTTCAGGATGCGGTAGAATGTGGCCGACGGTTTGCTGATGAAGTCGTAGAGTATGATGTATCTGTTCATTTCGGATTTCGGATTTCGGAATTTCGATCGCGTCCCCAGAGACACTTCGGCCGCGCTCATTGCAGGCCCACGACACGGGTGAAACCGGGCGCATGCCAAACATAGGGGAACGCGCGCGCCGATTGAGCGACGTCCTGAGCCTGCCGAAGGGTAGCGAAGCGTATCGAAATCAAGCAAGTGGTTCTCTGAACAACCCGCTTGGCCTCGATACGTCGCTTCGCTCCTACTCGGCCGGCGCTAGACGTGGTCTTTTCTGAGTACACCCCCAACTTGCATATGCACCCGTGCAAACCCATGACGCGGCGCTAACCCATCAGCAAGGTCTCGATAAGCTTGGCCCGACCCCCTTCTGCGTGACCAGAATAAGGCTCAAGACACTGCCGTTGGGCACTTCGTGAAGTATATGCTCCGCGCCCCGTTCAACTGTTGAACACCATCTTCCGTTATCCATTTTCCCTCTTCCAGCTTCCATCTTCTACCTCGATGGGCGTTCGAGTACTTCGAAGACGACGTCTACCTGGCGGTCGATGATTCCCGCCAGGGTTTGCTCGAACTTGGGCTTGAGGCGATGATCGAGCCAGTCGTAGGCTCTGCTGGAGCTTACAGCGATGCGGGCCTGGCTCTCCCCTAACTCGGTGATCATGGTACTAACTACCCAGGCTTGATAAGTAGCGGCCGGCATTTGCAGCTTGAGGGATTCCAACAGTTGGTCTGTGATATGCAGCAGATTCTGGGGAATGCTGTGCGTCTCCGCCACCCACTTTTGCCAGGCTCCGAGCCGTGCCGACCAGGGACCTTGGTTGACCAACGACTGCTCATGCCCTTCAGCGGCACCCAAGGCAAGATCTCGCCGGCGTCTTTCTCTCTCGGCTGCCTCGGCCTCGCGTTGCTCTTTCGGTTTGTATCCGTCGGGAGGACCGTAGTTCTCCTCAATGGCGGTGCGCAGCCATCCGCGGGGATTGTTGATTTTTCCTGAATCGGTCTCTTGCAAAAAAGTTAGGAAGTCAATTTTTTCCAATACCCGCTTTTGGCTGTAGTGATTGGCCAAGCGCTTGGCTACGCGCTCTGAAATGCCCAGATCAGTCAAGGCAACAACAACATCCTGGTTGGAAATATTTTCACTGCGCCTGTTGTTGTTCTTTTGCTCTTCTGCTGCTGTTTCTTTGATATTGTTTATTGGGTAATGTTCGCCTGGGAATTTCCCAGAGGTAGCCTGGGAAATTCCCAGGCCCCTCTGGGAATTTCCCATACCCTCTGCCGGTCCGTCAGGCCCCTCTGGGAATTTCCCATACCCCCTACCCTCTGGGAATTTCCCACACCCTTCTGCTTCCTCCTCTCGATGAGCTTGAGCTGCGATATTATCAGGTTCTACCTCGACTGCCCCTTCGTCTTCTCCTTCGGCCTGCTCAGGATCAGCGCTTCCGTTTGGGGCAGGTCCTTCGTCTGGTCCCCTCGACGGGCTCGGGAGGGTCTCCAGGGCGGTCTCTCTTACTTTTGGTGGTCGCCTTTTGGCTTCCATATCTCGTTTAGCCTGCTCGCACCGCTCGAGCAGTTCAGTGTGTTTTTTCTGGAGAAGTTTCGGAAGTTGGTTGAGTTGGTCCTCGGTCAAGAGGCCAGGAGTCAGGTTCACGTGGAAGATATAGCGCATCTTGGG
>CAZHMV010000120.1:0-18175 GCA_964532665.1 uncultured Anaerolineales bacterium | reverse complement strand
GCGTCCCGCACAAAAACATCGCCACGCGTAGCACCAATCGCCAGGGCAACCGCACCCTGCACGACTGCCTCATCACCGAGTTCGCTCAACACAATCTCGGGCATCACGGGGATTGTGCCCTTGACACGCTCTTTGATGGGTTCCAGAAGCAGATCGCCGGAGCGAGCAACCCCGCCGCCCAGAACAACCATCTCGGGGTTGAGCACGGCGGCAACATTCGCGATGGCCTGGGCCAGATAGCCAATCGTCTGTTCGATCACCCGCGTGGCGAGCGTGTCTCCCTCCCGCGCAGCCTGGAAAACCTCTCTGGCGGTCAACGGATCAGCATCTGCGAGGGTGCTCGCCTCTCCAGCCGCCAGCGCGGCTTTGGCTCGCCGGGCGATGCCCGGGCCGGCGGCCAGGGTCTCGAAACGCCCAAACTGATCGTAGGTCTGGCCCAGGTCCGCCGGCGTCGGCAGCAAATAGCCTAGCTCGCCGGCGGCTCCGCACTGCCCCCGGTACAGATCGCCGTTCAAGATGAGTCCGCCGCCAATCCCGGTGCCGACGAAGATGGCGACCAGATTCTTGACCCCCTGAGCACAACCAAACCGACTCTCTCCCAGAGCGGCCAGATTCACGTCATTCTCGACGAAAGACGGGAGTCCGAATCGCTCTTCGAGCAGGGCTTTCAGGTGCAGATCACGCCAACCGAGAGCCGGCGCCCAGACTACGATCCCTTCCGGCTCTTTCACAACGGATGGAACGGCCAGGCCGATCCCCCGGATCCTCTCCGGCGGGATTCCCGGTGTCTGCTGCAATTCCCCGATGAGCGTTAGCACATTCTCCAGGTTGTCGGACCTGGCGTTACCGGAACGAACGGGAATATCCTTACGAAAGAGAATGTCGCCCCGCAGATCGGCGACGATGCTCACAATTGTGGTCCCACCGACATCTACACCAATGACTGCGCCGGCCCTATAGTTGAATTCGAGCAAGGTGGGCTTGCGGCCTGTCGCGGAATCGACCGTCTCGGTCTCAAGAACCAGTCCCTCTTCAATCAACTGCACAACAATGCGTGTTACGGTGGAGGGACTGAGCCCAAGTCGCCTGGCCAGATCGGAACGGGAGAGCGGACCTTCTTCTCGCAACAGGCTCAGGATAGCGGAACGATTCAGGTGTTTCATCAACCCGGGGGTTCCCCGGTGACTCATAGTGGAGTGCCTCCCGACTGGCTGGCTGCCGTTGTACGCGAATAGTTTGTTTCTTGCAACAAAAAACTATTGCCGGCCCAGTATATCATAAAAGAAGACGTGTGTCAATAGTCTTCGCTCGAAATTTACGGGGAACTGTTTACCTGCTCCTCCATGATGGGCGGAGGCCTCCCGACCGAGATCATTTCGCCCCTGCTTCCCGTACGCCATCGGCGAAACGCAACGGTAACAGCGCATGCAGTGAATCCCGCGCTGGTCAGCGTCGATAACTTGTCGTCGCTCAGTGTCTATGGTACAATTCCCCCCCTGAATTGACGCGCTTAGTTTACCTGCCTTTGATTTCACCCACCTTCAATAGATAGGACAAGGACCAATGGCGTATCCTGACCTCAATCCGCTTGATTGGAACACGATCCAACCTCATGTTGATGAACTGTTGGCCGCCGATCCGAACCACGACAATGTAGAGTCGTGGCTCCAACAGTGGAGCGATCTGACCGCTGTCCTGAGCGAGGCCAGCACGCAGATTCATCGTGACGTTTCTGAAAACACCGCTGACCAGGAGGCAGAAAAGCGCTTCCTCGTGCTTGTGGGGGAGATCATGCCGCAAGCAAGAGTGGCAGAGCAGGCCCTTAAAGACAAGCTGCTCAGTCTCAATGACTACACGCCCTCCGAGGACACGGTCATGCTCGTGAGACGCTTCCGAGCGGAAGCGAGCATCTTCCGCAACGAGAATGTGCCGTTGCAAAGCGAGCTGATGAAACTGGGCAATGAGTATGATAAGATCGTCGGCGGCATGACCATTGAGTGGGAAGGCGAACAGGAGACGATGCCGCAGGCCAGGCTCCACCTGCGCGACAAGGATCGTGCCACGCGCGAAAAGGCGTGGCGGCGGATGATGGCGCGGTACGCTGCAGAGCGGGAACGGCTAAATAAGCTGTACCTTGAGATGCTGTCGTTACGCCGGCAGGTGGCGGAGAACGCCGGCCTGGACAACTTCCGCGACTACCAGTGGAAGGCGCTCGCTCGTTTCGATTACACCCCCGACGACTGCTTCACCTTCCACGAGGCCATTGAACAAGAGGTCGTGCCCCTGGCCAGGCAGCTCTATGCCAGGCTGGCCGAGCAGTTGAGCCTTGACACATTGCGCCCGTGGGATACGGACGTGGACCCATACGGCGAGCCGCTACATCCCTTCGATGATCCGGCAGAGCTGGAAGAGGGCGGCTATCACATCTTCCAGCAGGTGGACCCGGTCCTGGCGGAGCATTTCGCTGTCATGCGTAATGGCTACCTGGACCTTGCCTCCCGGCCTAACAAAGCGCCGGGCGGGTATTGCTCCACCTACCCCATCCGCCGCAAGCCCTACATTTTCATGAACGCCGTCGGCACCCACCGTGATGTCAACACGCTGCTGCACGAGGGAGGCCACGCCTTCCATTTCATGGAATCATCGCAGCACCCGCTCATCTGGAACCATGATGGTCCGATGGAGTTCTGCGAGGTGGCCTCGATGGCAATGGAACTGCTCAGTGCGCCCTACCTTGAGCGGAACAGGGGAGGCTTCTACGACAAGGGCGATGCCCGCCGTGCTTACGCCGATCAACTCCGTCAGATCGTTCTCTTCCTCCCCTACATGGCTGTGGTGGACGCGTTCCAGCACTGGGTGTACGTGGACGCGCCGGCCAACGTCACGGCTGTTGATCTTGACGTCGTGTGGAGTGATCTGTGGGATCGGTTCATGGCCGGCATCGACTATAGCGGGTTGCAGGCGGAGAAGGAGACCGGCTGGCATCGCAAACAGCACATTTTCTCCTCACCGTTCTACTACGTCGAGTACGGCCTGGCCCAGTTGGGCGCGCTGCAGGTGTGGCGCAACGCCCTCAGCGACCAGTCAAAGGCTGTGGCCGACTACCGGGCTGCCCTGGCCCTGGGTGGCACGAGGCCCCTCCCGGAGTTGTTCCGCACAGCCGGCGCCACCTTCGCCTTCGACCGCCAGACCGTCGGCGAACTGATGGCGCTCATCTTCGAGAAGCTGGCCGAGATGGAAGCGTAGTGACTCAGCCTGGCAGAGCGTAAGATGCAACATAGCACTTGCACTTCTCCCGCCTTTTGAGTATAATATTCCCTGCCATTGGCACTCTCGTCAGTAGAGTGCTAAAATTTTGTGTGTTCATCATCCCACAAAAAGCGTGTTGCGGACAGAGTTTGTGCGCCCAGCTATGCTGACAAGGGTCGCAGACCGACCGCCTGCGCTTTTCAAGATCGCATCAGTTCTGTGTTAAGGAGGTTTTGTTCAATGGCAAAGACACTTCGCCCCCTGGGTGATCGCGTCATTGTTGAGCCGATCGAAAAGGAAGAGATGACTTCCGGCGGCATCTACGTGCCCGAGACAGCCAAGGAAAAGCCGCAGGAAGGAAAAGTCATCGCCGTCGGGCCCGGCCAGGTGCGCGATGACGGCAATCGCAACCCTATGGACGTTGCCGAAGGGGACCGGGTCATCTACGCGAAGTACGCGGGTACCGAGTTCAAGATCAACGACCAGAAACTCCTCATCCTGAGCGAGAGAGACATCCTTGCCAAGATTGAGGCTTAGCTAACGATCTATCTAAGGAGGGAATTGTAAGAATGCCAAAGCAACTAGCGTTTTCTGAAGATGCACGTCGCGATTTGAAGGCCGGCGTCGATGCGCTGGCCAACGCAGTCAAAGTCACCCTGGGGCCCAAGGGGCGCAACGTCGCCCTGGACAAGAAGTGGGGCGCGCCGACCATCACCCACGATGGTGTCACCGTGGCCAAGGAGATCGAGCTGGAAGAGCCGTACGAGAATATGGGCGCTCAACTCCTGAAAGAGGCTGCTACCCGCACGAATGATGTGGCCGGCGACGGAACCACCACCGCCACCGTTTTGGCCCAGTCCATCGTCACCGAAGGCCTGCGGAACGTCACAGCCGGCGCGAACCCGATGCTCCTGAAGCGCGGCATCGAATGGGCCGCGCAGCAGGTCGTTGGAAACATCCGAGAACAGGCCAAAGAGATTCACGGCAAGGAAGAGATCGCCGACGTAGCCGCCATTTCGGCCAACGAGCGGGCCATCGGCGAACTGATTGCCGAGGTGATGGACAAAGTCGGCAAGGACGGCGTCATCACCGTCGAGGAGAGCAAGGGCCTGGCCTTCGAGACCGAATACGTCGAGGGCATGCAGTTCGATCGCGGCTACATCAGCCCGTATTTTGTCACCGATGCGGAGCGAATGGAAGCTACGCTAGAGAGCCCGCACATCCTGATCACGGATCGCAAGATCAGCGCCGCCAGCGACATCGTTCCCGTCATGGAAAAACTGGTGCAGGTCGGCACACGTGATTTCGTGGTAATTGCGGAAGACGTGGAGGGCGAAGCCCTAGCAACCCTGGTGCTGAACAAGCTACGTGGCACCTTCAACGCCCTGGCAGTGAAGGCCCCCGGCTTTGGTGATCGCCGCAAGGCCATGTTGCAGGACATCGCCATCCTGACCGGTGCCACGGTCATCTCCGAGGAGGTAGGCCGGAAGCTGGATACAACCACCGTCAGCGATCTGGGCCGTGCTGACAAGGTCGTATCCACCAAGGACGAAACAACCATCGTCGGCGGCGTGGGCGATGAGGCCGCCATCAAGGGACGCATCGACCAGATCCGGGCGCAGATCGAGACGACGACCAGCGACTACGACCGCGAGAAGTTGCAGGAGCGGCTGGCCAAGCTGGCCGGCGGCGTCGCCATCATCGGCGTGGGTGCTGCCACGGAGGTCGAACTGAAGGAGAAGAAGCACCGGGTCGAGGACGCGCTGAGCGCGACCCGGGCCGCTGTCGAAGAAGGTATTGTGCCCGGCGGTGGTGTCGCCCTGCTGAATGCCGTTTCCACCCTGGACGATGCGCCTTTCGCGCCCGACAGTGATGAAGCGACCGGCGTACGGATCGTTCGGCGCGCGCTGGAGGAGCCCATGCGCCAACTGGCGGCCAACGCCGGCGCCGATGGTGCCGTTATCGTTCAGAACGTCCGACGCAACCAGGAAGCACAGGATAACGCCAGCCTGGGCTACAACGTCCTGACCGGCGAGTACACGGATATGGTGGAAGCCGGCATCATCGACCCCGCGATGGTCACGCGCAGCGCGGTGGAGAACGCATCTAGTATCGCCGCGATGATTCTGACCACAGAAGCGCTGATCACGGACATTCCACAAGAAGAGCCGGCTGCGCCACCCATGCCGCAGTATTAATCGATCACCACTGGACCTGCGAATGTGAGGGCGGTTTGGAGAGCACGCAGTGCCCTCCAAACCGCCTTTTGTTTCAAGCAGGATTACTGGTTCGGAATATCTGTCCCTGGGCCGACCAGGAACACGTCGGACCAGGCGTTGTAGTGGCTATCGAACCGCTCGCGGGAGATCACCTTGCCGGCCTGCTTGATGATTCGATACACGGTGACATCCGAACCCTCATTCGCCCAGTCGATCTGCTTGATCGTCCCGGGGGCCAGACTCTCGTCCACCTCGTAGACCGGATCCTTGGGCGGCGTCACATTCGTGATCTCGGGGCCTTCCACCTCAACCTCTCGATCCGGGCGAGTGCCGTAGAAAAAGAACGTCACCGTGCCGGCCTGCAGGTCCACTTCGGTCTTGATCAGCAGATAGGCGTTGGTATCGTTGCGAAACTTGAAGTCCACCAGCGGCGAATAGATCGTCGCATCCAGGCCCGGGATTGATCCGGTTTCATACCAGCCCACCCGATAGCCATGCGCCCACCGCTCTACAATGGGGAAGCCGCCGAAGAACGCGGCACGGAACGCCGTCGTTGACACCTGGCACACCCCACCGCCGATCCCGACGGCCGTGCGGTTGCCGTTGATGATATATGCTTCTTCGTAGCCTTCTTCCGCGCTCACATCCCCCAGGTACCGGTTGAACGAGAAAACTCCGCCGGGGGGTACGACGACGCCGTTGAACTTTGATGCAGACACCTGGATATTCTTGGCGCGGCCGGCCGGCGAGCCCTTGAAGTAGGTCGTGGCCTGGCTGACCAGCTCCTTGATCCCCATGTTCGCAACGTCGTAGGCATCCACTGCCGGCTTCTCGACAATCACGGCCAGAGGAACCGTTCGCTCCGTGCTCTCAGTCGCCTGCACGATGCGATCCACAGTCGCATCGACGTTCAGCGTGCGGCCATCACGGCTCATCTCGACGACACGGACCTGCTTCGTGGTGGGGTCGAAGTCAAGGCTGGCGTCCAGCGGCAACTGGTACACCTGAGCCGCCAGAGGCTCGACCCAACTGCGGATTTTCGCCGGATCGATGTACGACTCGACTGCCAGCTTCCCGCCCTGGGTTGACTTTTTGAAGACCAACCACTGGCGCAGCATCTCCCGGCTGATGGTCCACGTGCGATCATCGTAAACCACCTCGATTGGCGCGCTGAGGAGGCGATCTACCCGCTCCCTGGCGGCAATGGCCGGCGCATCGTCGATGGCCGGCTGGATCACCTGCACGTTCAGATCGATAGGCTCCTGCGACTGATAGAGGATGCGCTGCTGAATCGCAGATAGCACCGGTTCCACGTCCAAACGCCGGCCGATGCGGCTGGGCGTCACCTGTACCGTGAAACCACTAAGCGCCACGTCTGCGTCCCGGGCCGGCTGATTGATCTCGTCAGCCAGGTGTTCCACATACACCCGCGCCTGGGCCGGATCGAAGACGGTGCGCGGAACGACCGTATATCCATGCCGGTAAACATCGACCTGACGCCAGAGGTTCTCTCGCAGATCACTGCTACGACCTACAGCGTACGCCTCGGTAACGGCTGAGCGTGCATCCAGCCTGGCACCCAGATCCGTGGGCGTGGCGATCCAAAGTTCGTTCCCGTCCCGGAAGATCAACTCTGCATCCTGGTAGTACCGCATCTTGTCGCGCAGGTAGGTTTCGGCCGCGGCCGGCGTCATACCACTGACGTCCCACCCGAGAATGCTCACACCGCGATAGATGCGGCCGGCATAGCTCCGCTGATAGACAAAGGCACCAGAAAGCAGAAGAAAGGTGACTAGAATGACGACAACATTCGGTAGGATTAGCAACCATCGCCCGATGGAACGATAACCGGTCACTCGGGTACTGGCTATTGCCTGTACGTTCTCGGTCATTGCACGATTCCTTCCGATTACACCCCGTCTACCGTGAGATCCTTGCACGCTGAGCTTCTCCGCTCGCACGAGAGTTTTAGCAATGGAGGCAAGCTCCAGAAGATCTGTGAATTACAGAAAAGGTACCGAACCCTGACGACATTCGCAAATAACTACATATAGTACACCTAAATCGAAAACAGTACAAGATATAGTGATCATCCTGCGGACGACAGAAAATGGCACGGGTGCGTTCAAGATGGGTTGGTAGGGGCGGGTCTTGCACCCGCCCAGGGCGACCGCAAGGGATCGCCCCTACAACCGGTTGAATACACCCGAATGGCACTCTCCTACCGCCAGGGAGCAGGACCGATGCCCCGGTAGTTCCGTTGTACCAGGATCACGTCACGGAGGTCAATCACGCCGTCTTCGTTCACATCAGCGTGGGTGTCTGCTGCCGGCACTTTTCTCCCAAAATTGATCGCACAGCGCACTACGTCGTATAGGTCCACATCTCCATCGTGGTCGGTGTCCCCGGCGCGTAGCGATATGGCCGGCATGGAGGTCATTTCGCCGGCCCGCACTTCCACATCCGGAGCTTCAGCAGCGATGTAGCCCGAATAGCTGGCCCGCACCGCGTGGTGCCCCGCCGGCACGGTCAGGTGAAAAGCGCCGGTGGCATCGGTCGTACCTGCAGGCGCACCGTTCACCAGCAGCATGATTCCCGTATGACGCTGCCGACCTTGCAACGCGACCTGTCCCTCGATCGTTCCCATATCCCCGGCCTCACCGGGCGGACCTGATGGCATCACCACAACCGCCGTTCCCGTAGCAGCCGGCATAGTCGTCGGGGAGGCCGGTGGTCGAGGTGCCGGCGTTCCCGTCACCACGACAACCGTCGTCGCGGTCAGAGCCAGCCCTGCTGTAGGCGTGGCCAATCCAGCCGCGGGTGTCGGCGTCAGCTCGACGTTCACCGTCCGACGCACAATCACGGCCGGCGTGGCTGTGCCTTCAGCCATCAACGTTGGTTGCCCAGTCAATGCTGTGCGTGCGACTTCGGCTGTTGCTGTGGTCGTCGGCAAACCTGCGACCGGGCCGGCGGCGGGCGGGCGCCGAAGCGACAGAAAAAGGCCGGTCAATAGCAAGGTCATGGCAAACACAAACAGCCCGACCACGAACCAGGTCGGCCACGTATCTTCCTGAGTTGACATCGACATGATCTCTTCTCGACCTCCTTCCCGGGCAGATATGATCACTCACCGACGCGGCGAATCTGGAGCATGTTGGTGCGCCCGGGAATGCCCACCGGCACGCCGGCCGTCATGACCAGCAAGTCGCCATCCTTCACCAGGTTCGACGCCCGGGCGGCTTCTATAGCCAGACTCATCATCTGGTCCGACTCTCGCGGGCGCTGAATGAGCAGTGCCTGTACCCCCCACACGAGAGCCAGTCGGCGCTGGGTCTGCACATTGGGCGTCACTGCAACGATAGGGACGCATGGTCGATAGCGCGCCACGGCCCGTGCCGTAGTTCCAGATGCTGTGGACGCCACAATGGCGGCTGCATCCAACTTGTACGCAATCTCTGCCACCGCCAGGCTGATGGCCTGAGTCACCGATTCGGCATGTGTTTCCACGGAGTGGGCCAGCCATGCTTCATACGGCAGGTGATGCTCTGTCGTCTCAGCGATAGTCGCCATCGTACGTACTGCTTCCACCGGGTACTTGCCAATGGCCGTTTCGCCAGACAGCATTAGCGCATCCGTTCCATCGAAGATCGCGTTAGCCACGTCACTGGCCTCGGCCCGGGTGGGTCGTGGGTTGCGGATCATGGAATCCAGCATCTGGGTGGCGGTGATGACCGGTTTGCCAGCCTGGTTGGTCTTGCGGATGATCATCTTTTGATAGATCGGCACCTCTTCAGCCGGCATCTCCACCCCCAGATCGCCACGCGCCACCATCACCCCATCGCTAACCGCCAGAATCTCATCAAAGTTCATGATGGCTTCAGGTTTCTCGATCTTGGCAATGATGGGAATCTTGGCCCCCATCGCCGCCATCAAGTCGCGCAGGTCCAGAACGTCTTGCGCCTGTCGCACGAAGGACAACGCCACATAATCGACCCGCTGCTCAATGCCAAAGGCCAGGTCTGCCTGGTCCTTGGAGGTCAGGGATGGCAGGCTGATGTCCACCCCAGGCAGGCTGACCCCCTTCTTTTCAGACAAGACAGCGTCAGTGACCACCTCGGTTTCCACGGTGGTCCTGGTGGTTTTCAAAACGCGAAGTTCGATCTGGCCATCGTCGAGCAGGATGCGATCCCCGGGTTGAACGTCAGCCGGCAATCCGGCGTACGGCGCTGTAACCTGCTGGTTGTTGCCAAGAACGTCCTCGGTCGTGAGGGTGAAGTGCTGGCCGGCCTGCAAAGTGGCCTTCCCGCCTTCGATGCGTCCCACCCGGAGTTTCGGACCCTGCAAGTCCTGGAGCACGGCAACAACCGCGCCTTCTTCTTGTGCAACACGGCGGACCCGTTCCGCGCGTTGCGCATGTGCTTGCTGCGAGTCGTGAGAGAAGTTGAGCCGGGCCACCGTCATGCCAGCACGGATCATCTGGCGCAACGTCTCTTCATCTTCGGATGCTGGACCCAAGGTGCAAACGATCTTGGTTCGAGGCATATCTCATGCTCTTCAGTATCTGGACAACGAACGATGGAATGAAACGAACATGGTGGCCGATCCATCGCGCACAAAGCTCGCACCGGCAGCCAGGTTCATCCGCAGACTTGCGGGCCACCAGGCCCGCAGCGCGAGCGGGCTCAGTTCCATCGTCACCAGGCCGGCATAGCCATCGGCCTGCGCGCGGCTCACAAGTTCGCGCAATGGGAGATCACCTGTGCCAGGCAGCTGGTGGTGTTTGATATACGTGTGCAACGCCGGCCGGTCGAGCCAGGCCGGCAATGACCTGAAGTCGCTGAGATGCAGGTTCACCAGTCGATCACGAAACAGATCATATACATCGACGACGTCCCACGGCCAGGACGCTGCATGGGCCGTGTCAAGCGTCAGGCGAAAATCGTGCTGTTCAGCAAACCGATAGAGCGCCTCCGGATCCGAAAGGGCGTACTCATGCTGGCGGCTCCAAAAGATCGCTCGGTTTTCCAACGCCAGGGTCACCCCTCGATTCGCACCACGCTGGCGTGCTTTGTCCATCGCCCGTCGCCACACTGCTCCGGCCGAGCTTTCCAGATCCTCGGTGTCCGGCGTGTGCTGCACGACGACGGACGCGCCTGCATCGGCGGCGAAATCCATCATCTTCACGGTATCTGCGAAGCGGCTCCAGCCAGGCAAGCGAAAGAGTGGCGGGTGAACCGACAGCACACGCAGCTTGTGAGCGCGGGCAAGGGATTGCACAGACGCCGGCCCGCGCAAGACAGCTTCCGGCCCCAGCGCCACCTCGACACCGTCAAAGCCGGCATCGCCCACCATCCTCAACGTCCATTGTAACGGAAAAATGTACAAACTTCCAGTAGAGATGCTAACCTTCAAACTTCAACCTCCATGACTTTCGCTGCCCTGCTTCGCCTGGATCGATACCGCAGTATATCACGGATGGCCGGCAGACGCAACTTCCCTGACCAAGCGTATCCAAAGCAGCATCTTAACGTTTGAAAGGATGGGTTACGTGATCGTATGTCAATCACCAGGGAAACGTAGTCTGATCGTCATGCAGAAAGACAGCCATGTCAGATGAACTGATCCTCGTTGTGGACGACGAGCCGGACATCCTCGGGCTTTGCGAACGCATCCTGGCCGGCAGAGGCTACAACGTCTACACCACAAGTTCCGGATCCCAGGCCATCAGAATTGCCCGCGAGACGCCCTTCGATGTCGTGCTGATTGACCTGCACATGCCCGACAGTGACGGCATCACCATCTTCGAAAAGATCAAGCAGGATCAACCTGATACCGTCGGCATTGTCGTCACCGGCTACCCGTCCATGGAAGCCGCCATCGACGCACTCAAACGCGGCTTTGCCGGCTTTGTGCTAAAACCTTTCACTCCTAACGAGCTCCGTCAGGCGGTCCAGGATGCGCTGGAGCGCCGGCGTCTGGAAATGGACTACGCCCGGCTTCAAACCCTCATCCCGCTGTACGAACTGAGTCGGTCATTGATGAGCACGATCGATATCGATCTGCTGTTAGATCGGGTGGTAGAGCTGGCCCTCCAGGAAACGGGGGCTGATCGCGCTTCGCTGATGCTGGAACGCGACGGCATGTTGTACATCGAGGCTGCACGCGGCTTACCCGAGGGTGTGATGGAAGCAACCGCAACTCCCGTGGGCGAAGGTATTGCCGGCTGGGTTGCCAAACATGGAGAACCACTTCTCCTCGACCAGACCGTCTCCATGCCGCCGGAGTTGTCTGATGCGCTGATACACGGGGACATTGCATCGGCTATCTGCGCACCACTGGCATTGCAGGATCACGTGATTGGGGTACTCAACCTGACGAAGCTGGAGCCGACCGAGAAGCCATTCACCTCCAGCGACCGAGACCTGATCACGGTGTTGGCCGGCCAGGTTGCCATCGCCATTCAAAACGCGCGCCTGTTTCGCCGCCAGCTTTCTCTGACGCGCGAGCTGACGCAGGTGAACGCAAACCTGCGCGCCCTCCAGGAAGCAGCAACCGCTGTCACAAGTCGGCTCAGCCCTGACCGCGTCCTGCAGACCATTCTGGACGGCTGCACTGCTGTAATGGACGATGCCACCATCGCCATCGGGCTCCTGGACCCGGACACCGCGACCATCGAAGTGCATCTACATCATGGCGAAACCAACGAGCGGGAAGCCACGCGGTGGGGGTTGCAGCCGGCCGACGCCCAGACCCTGAAGCCAAGCAGTAAAGTCAGAGATGTGCTTGAAGAACACCTGAGTACTTTGCTCATGGACCGGGCAGAGCCGGCATCGGTCGGCGTCATTCCACTATGCGCGCAGGATCAACTCCTGGGCGCTATGGCGGTGGGAACTCAAAAGGATCTCACTGAGGCCGACATCACGACTCTCACCCCGTTTGCCGACCAGGCAGCGGCTGCCATTGCCAATGCTCGATTGTTTACCCGTCTCCAGCAGGCCTACGAAGAGATGCGGGAGCTTGATCGACAGAAAAACGAGTACATCACAGCAACTGCGCACCAGTTACGTGATCCATTGTCTTTGATTAAGATACACCTGGAGATTCTAAACAGGACAGCCCCAGAGGCTCTGCAGCCTGAACTGAGCAAGCTCCAAGCTGCAGCAGATGAACTGGAGAGTTACATCGACGATCTGGCGAAGCTGCGCAACCTGGGTTTGACAAGCCAGGCCGAGTAGTCGCGACCCCTTTGACCTCACACCTTCAATTGCTAGAGGATTTGTGAGAGGAAAAGCTTCGTGCGCTCCTCTTGAGGATTATTGAATATCTGATCTGGCGTTCCCCTCTCTACAATTTGCCCCGCATCCATAAAGACCATACGATCGGCGACCTCCCTGGCGAACCCCATCTCGTGCGAAACCACCAACATCGTCATGCCCGATTCGGCGAGCTCCTGCATCACGTCCAGTACTTCCTTGATCATCTCCGGGTCCAGGGCAGAGGTTGGCTCGTCAAAAAGCATGATCTTGGGCTGCATGGCCAGCGCCCGGGCGATGGCCACGCGCTGTTGTTGACCACCGGACAGTTGCGCCGGATACTTGTCGGCCTGCTCTGGAATGCCAACCCGCGCCAGCAACTCCAGTGCCAGTTCCTCAGCCTTCTCCTTCGGCCACTTGCGGACCCAGATCGGCCCCAGGGTAATGTTCTGGAGCGCAGTGAGATGCGGAAAGAGATTGAACTGCTGGAAAACCATACCCACTTCGCTGCGAATGGCTTCGATGTTCCGAATATCGTTCGTCAATTCGATTCCATCAACAATGATGTCACCACGCTGATGGTCTTCCAATCGGTTGAGGGTCCGAATAAACGTCGATTTTCCGGAACCCGAAGGCCCGAAAATAACAATCACCTGGCCCTTCTTGACCGTGAGACTGATCCCGCGAAGCACATGGAAGTCGTCGAACCATTTGTGAACGTCGCGACAGATGATGATATCTTCAGCAGGCTCTCGACTGTCCCCCGTCATCGCTTCACTTCCTCCTCATCTTTCGCCAACCCCTAACGCTTTCTCCAGTCGCCGGCTGCCGTAGGACATGGCGTACGTGAATACCCAGAACACTGCACCAATGAATAGATAAACCTCGGCTTGTGCATCCACCCACTCGGGGTTACCCAGAACAATCGACTTACCAATGCCTAGGATCTCGATAAGGCCAATGATCGCCACCAGCGTCGTGTCTTTGAACAGACTGATAAACTGACCAACGATAGCTGGAATCACCAGTCTCAACGCCTGAGGCAGGATAATCAGCAGCGTGGTGAGCGGCCCGCTAAGACCTATGGCTTTGGCAGCCTCATACTGGCCCTCGGGAACAGCCTGTAATCCACCCCGTACGTTCTCTGCCATGTAGGCTGCACTAAACAGCGTGATCCCTATCAGTGCTCGGACGACGCGATCTATCCGTACGCCCTCGGGAAGAAAGAGCGGCAGAATGATAGACCCCATGAACAGAATGGAGATCAAGGGTACGCCGCGAACTCCTTCAATAAACAACGTACTGAAGAGTCGGATCACTGTCAAACTGCTGCGACGCCCCAGGGCCAAGAGAACGCCCAGGGGGAAGGAGGCGGCGATGCCCACAACGGCTAGAAGAAGATTCAACATCAGGCCGCCCCACACACCGGTCGAAACTACTTCCAGCCACGCAGTGCCCCCAAATCCCCGAAGCAAGACCACGATCACGATAAACGAGAGGGCCCATCCGAACAACACCCAACGCGGCCGGCCCAGCCGGGTACGACCGAGCGCAAAGCCGATCACAGTAACAGCCACGTTGCCCACAAGATAGAGCCGTGTTGTGAGCCCCAGTGACTCCAGGCCGACCGGCAGCACAGCCCCTACCATGTAACCGGCAACCAGCGCCAGGGCGAAAGTGCGAATGACACCGCCCCACGTCCCCCAGCTCATCCCGAAGAGGAACGAGACGATCACGAGCCCAAGACCAACCCGCCACAGGTCTGCCGCCGGATACTGCCCCACGAGATACAGGATAGGGCTGGTTGTGACGGGGCTCCAATCGGCTTTTGTAAGAATCCAGGGGATAAGACCTGAGAGGATCTTGTAGACAAGCCATATAGTGACGAGCGTCAACAGGGAATTGTACCACGTGTTAAACAGGTTCTTCCGTGACCAGGTGATGGGGTTAAACGAGATCTCGGGCCGCCGCACGCTTTGTGTAACGATACCCATGCCTACATCTCCACAAACCGAACTCGACGATTATAGAGGTTTAGGACAACGGAGTAGGTCAAGCTCATGACCAGATAAGCTACCATGACCATGGTGAAGACCGGAACGGCTCTTCCAGCCTGGTTGATCATGATTCTCCCGACAGTGAAGAGCTCCGGGTAGCCGATGGCGACTGCAAGGCTCGAGTTCTTAGTCAGGTTCAGGTACTGGCTGATCAATGGTGGGATGAGCACGCGCAGAGCCTGTGGGAAAATGACCAACCTCAACGCCTGAAGGTTGCTCAGCCCGATCGCCCGAGCCGCTTCGACCTGACCCCGGGATACAGACTGGATGCCGGCTCGCACGATTTCGGCAATGAAGGATGCCGTGTAAATGACCAGTCCCACCAACAGGGCAGAGAACTGAGTTGTGAGCTTAGTCCCGCCTTCGTAGTTGAAACGCCCCAGAACCGGCATGTTGAGAGTGAGAGGAGGCTGCGCCAGCAGGAGCCAACCCAGCGCCGGCACCAGGACCAAAGCCCCCAACGCGGACAACACCGGGTATGTTGATCGGCCAGTGCGCATCTGCCACCGGCTAAGAACCACCCACAGTACCACTGCCAGGACAATCCCGGCCAGCAATGTGAACAACCATGTCGAGAAGGTAGGGGTGGGGTCGAACCAGACCATATAGACACCGCGCTGGTTCAGGAAAACCACACTGCCCAGCCGGATGCTCTCCCTGACGGGGGGCAACTGCTGGAACACGGCATAATACCAGAAGAAGAGTTGGACTAGAAGAGGGACGTTTCGGATGGTCTCTATGTAGACACTGGCAATGCTCCGCACCAACCAATTCGTAGAGAGACGAGCTACCCCCACGATGGTGCCCAGTGTCGTCGCCAGTACGACCCCCACCCCCGCAACCTTCAGGGTGTTCAGAATTCCCACCATGAAGGCTCTGGCAAAGGTGCTGGAAGGGTCGTATTCAATGAGCGACTCGCCGATAGGAAACCCGGCCGACACGCCCAGGAAGTCGTACCCCAGGCTCAGACCCCGGGCATGGGCAGCCTTCAGCACGTTATCAATGAAAAATGCCAGAAACCCCAGTACGACAATTGCCGACACGATCTGGGCAACAGCCTGGATGACCCGGACGTCCCGCCAAAGCGGGACACCTCTATAGGTTAACACGCGAATGCGACGAATGCCTGGTTTCATGCCCGGTTGCTATGACCAGGGTGCAGCCCCGAGGGATCGGGGCTGCACCGGTTCGTTCCACTAAGACCACCCTCAAGAAGGTTCGCAGTGGCGGCTTCAACCGCTTTGAAACGACCGAAGCCTGTCCTGAGCCAGGTCGAAGGGTCGTTAGTTACTACGAGTTTTACCTGGCGGACACTCAGACCGGACCTAGCGCAGCGGAGGCGCATAGATCAGGCCACCATCACTCCAGAGCTTGTTGAGCGCACGCGGGAGCGTAAACGCATCCCCATTGGGCCCCATGTATCGGTCGTAGATCTCACCGTAGTTACCCACCGCGCGAATGACATTCACGGCAAAGTCCGTGTCCAGACCCAGGTCAGCCTGCCCGAACTTGCCTTCAACGCCCAACATGCGGCGGATCTGGATGTTGTCGCTCTTCAACATCTGGTCAACGTTCTGAGATGTTACGCCCAACTCCTCGGCGTTGATGAGAACCGCCATCACGGTCTTTACAACGTCGAACCACTGGTCATCACCGCTGGGGACAGCCGGCGTCAAGGGCTCCTTGGAGATTGTGATGTCCAGAATGCGATGAGCGTCCGGATTGGCAAAGCCACTTCGGATCGCCGCGAGCTGCGACTTGTCACTGGTCGTCGCATCGCAGCCGCCACTCTCATAGGTGCTGTAAACCGTGGCCGTGTCCTCGAATACGACCGGGGTGAAATTCAGACCTCGCTGCCGGAAGGCATCGGCCAGGTTCAGCTCGGTTGTGGTACCGCTGGTCACACATACGGTTGCGCCGTCCAACTGCTCCAATTCAGTGATGCCACTCGCTGTAGGGACCATGAATCCCTGGCCATCATAGAACATGGTGATCGTGTAGTTGCCCCATTGGGCGTCGCGAGTGGTGGTCCAGGTAACGTTCCGCGAAAGCATGTCTACCTCGCCCGTTTGCAGAGCCGGCCCGCGCTCAGCAGCGGTCAAGGGCACAAACTCCACAGCTTCGGGGTCCCCCAGGACAGCCGCGGCCACGGCACGACAAAGATCGATGTCGAAGCCGACGTTCCGGCCGTTCTCATCCAGGTAGCCGAAGCCGGCCAGGTCTGTGCGGCTACCACAAACCAGCTTGCCCCGCTCCCGAACCGTTTGCAGGATGCCCTTCTTCGCCGCCGGCTGGGCAGCCGGCCCCGGGACCTCCCGCGTCACTTCAACGATGCGGGTAACTTCAACTTGCTTGACCTCTTGCTGGCCTTGCTGGGCGCATGCACTCAGTACTATGGCCACAAGGACGATGCCGATGAGCAACAGCAATTGCTTGCGATTCATCTTCGTTCTCCTCCTATAGTTTTGTCTTCACGGATCGATGCGGATAGGTAACGATACGACTTTGCCTGAGTTATCACCCCCTCTACGACGCTGTAGGGACTTCACCTCTCACTCAACCAGTTTGACAGACCGGTGAGCTGAGCTTTCGTGGTGAACACGCACTATGCAGGGTTTTCGCAAGGGCACACGTACGGCAAGACAAATACTACCCAGGCGAGGATATTCAGCAATGCTGATTGCATATTAGCATAACGAAATAATATTGTCAAGCATACAAGCCGTGGGTCCGTATGTAAACCTCGACCTCAGTCGGCACATAATATCGAATAGGCCGGCCCTGCTGAACCCGGCAGACCAGATCCGTCGAGGAGACTTCCAGTAGCGGCATGTTCACATAGTGAACCTTTTTCTCAATTCCAGGCAGGATTGCATTCAGTTCGTCCATGTTGACGTCGTAGCCCGGCCGGCCAACCACAGCCAGCCGGCAAAGTTCCACCAGTTGTTCGGGCTTGTGCCAGGTGGGCAAATCCGCCAGAGAGTCCATCCCCATGATGAAATACATCTCCGTGCCAGCCCCCCACTGCTCGCGCAGTGCCTGCAACATCTGAACCGTATACGACGGTCCCGGCCGTCCCACATCCACCAGAGACACAAAGAAGTGAGGATTTGACGCTATGGCTCGGGTGATCATCTCGACACGATGTACGGCCGGCGTCACAGGCTCATCCAGTTTGTGGGGAGGCATGCCGGCCGGCACGAACACAACCCAACCCAACTTCAACTGCACCCGTGCTTCCTCCGCCGCTACCAGATGCCCAATGTGCGGCGGATCAAACGTACCACCCAATACGCCGACTCTCATGTACCCTCCGTTCCAGTAATCAGTGATCAGTGATCAGTAATCAGAGTCTGGTTACTGATTACTGATCACTGATCACTGTTTACTGGTCACT
>CAZHMV010000119.1:0-18201 GCA_964532665.1 uncultured Anaerolineales bacterium | reverse complement strand
TTTCTTCCTCCGTCAGCCCATACAACTCATACACCAGCCGGCCAACCTGCCGGCCCGAACGGGCATGAAGTGCCCGTTCTACACAACAGCGCCCCATGAAGTGGGGCTTCAGGCATCCCCACGGGAACAGAAGCCGGCCTTCTGCCGGCGCCGCTTCGTAGCCGTGGGACTTTATCCCACGGCGGGCCGGCCCATGGCGTCAACTTGGCACTGGAAGACGGTCCTGGCCTGGGGCGGCTTGGCCTCCGGCAAGCGCGATGAGCACACGCTGTCCAAGTTGCCTTCTCATCTCATGAGCCAGCCAACG
The DNA here is from genome assembly GCA_964532665.1 of uncultured Anaerolineales bacterium. GTDB lineage: Bacteria > Chloroflexota > Anaerolineae > Epilineales > JAANWY01 > CAZHMV01. The sequence continues at coordinate 17,894 of CAZHMV010000119.1, read as the reverse complement.
GATGAACGGAAGCGTAGGCACTGCCCGCTGCGACAACCGATGGAACTGGGAAAGACTCCCTCAAACGTGAAACTTACCTGAAAAGGATTCTTGACAGGGCGGTCAGATGCAGGGGCTTGTCCGGCGCGCTGCACATTTGGATTCAGATACTTGCCCTCTGACTCTGTACAATCGCTCGCAGTTGATCAATCGTAGGCATCTTCTGACCGCGATGTAGCATCCGGTGGCAGTTTGCACATACCATTGCCAGATCTTCCACTTTGGTCTTACTACCAGGCTCCAATTTCGCAAGTGGTACTTTGTGATGCGCTTCGATGAACTCCGAACCAAGATCCCCAAAGGACTCAGCAAAACTGAATCCACAAATCTCGCATCGAAGCATCGGGTCGCGCCGCAAAGCGAGCCCTTTGGCTCTAGCCACGACTACCTGGCTGCGCTCTCGAACCAAGTGCAAACGCCGCTTCACCGCACCCTCGGGAAAGTGTACAGCCTCTTCAACATCAGTTGGATCAGGTTGGGGCAGCTCGGGGTCTGGCCCTTCCCAGCATATACCAGCGATAACCCACAAAGGATCGTCCGCAGACCAATACCGAGCGTAGGTCTCCGTTCCGACGATATCGCCGGCAAATCTACCGGCCCAGATAAGTTGCATACCGTACCGCCCCGACGGTGGGAGTGGTTCATATTCGAGGGCCTTAGCCAACGCGACCCAGCGATTTCGACGATAATCCACAAACCGACGAGGATGTAGACAAGTGAGCATCAAGCTTGAAAGCAGCGCAGCCCCAGATCTATCGGGGCCTCGTCGAGTTAGATACCCATCAAGCCTAACCGCTCCTTCAACAAACTGGTCAATTCTCTCAGCAGCTTCGGCCGCGTCATCAGGAACTCCATCGATAAGGTTCTGAACCAGCGCGGCAGCGGCGTCACCTTGCTGCACAAACTCGGCAAAGCGGATCGCGTCGAACACTCCCCCTAATGCCCAACACGAGCGCACAACGTCTGCAAGTGCCTGCATATCGACTGGGAGATCTTCGAGGACGGCAGACACCTTGGGATAGTTCTCCATTCTGTTTTGGATTTCAAATGCGCCAATTTGCTGAGCTACTTGTCCAACGTTCACGTTCCACTTGGTTGCCAAGTTGTCCAGCCACCGTCGCAAGTTCAGGTCGAGACCCTTGTTTATCATAACACCTCTCCTTCCACAAACGCACGTCTACTAAATGACTATCCGGAAACTGGCCGGCACGGCGTTCCCCTTGGGGCATGCCTCCCCTGCTACCCCACACTCTCTTCCACGATCCTGATCTCCTCGTCCGTCAAATCATAAAGCTCGTAGACCAGTTTGTCAATCTGCCGGTCCGTCGCGTTGATCTGGCGCTGGAGGACGGTCCTGGCCTGGGGCAGTTTGGCCTCCGCCAGTTGCCGGTGCAACTCCAGCATCCGCTCCACCAGGACCACCATCTTATCGTGGCGGGCTTTGTCGGTCGGATCGTCGAAGTTGATGACGCGGAGCGGCAGTTGAGACAGGAACTGGCGATTGGCAGACAGCCACCCTCCACGAAACGGAGCGCTCACAAACGGGAAGTACCAGCGTAGCAGCTTCGAATTGAGCAAACCAAGAAGGTAGACCAGCCCCTGCTGTTGGTACGCGGCTTTGAGCGTGATTCCTCCCACATCCACATTGTCTAGGAAGTGGTTGCCCTCAGCATCATAAGCAGCGTACAGACTCTCCACAAGACGTGGGACACAGAGCTTCACTTTTTCTTGGATCCCGAGGTTCTGACTCCTACCGAAGCGGTACCAATCGCGGCCCCTGAACTTCCCCCGCTCTCGGGCCTCCAACGTCTTCTTGTTCTTCAAGAGATACGTCGCTGTCTGAGGATAGAGCTTCGACATTGTGTCGAACCCGATCAACGTCGCCGTTTCGTCTTCAACTCTGTAAGGGAACAAGATATACTGACGTTCTGGCAGGGGACAATACCGCGTCACATCAGTTCCACTGATCAGTGGAAACAGGAGTTCCTTCTCGAAAGTCCAGTCAGTGTTGAGAGCTTTGGACGTTAGCTTAATGGTCTCGATGCCCTCATCGACGAAATCCATGATGAACACAGCGTCTGCACTGGTTTGCAGGCCAACAAAGACATCCGCTACATCCCCCAATTTGAGCGACATCTCACTCAATCGTTCAAAAAGGGGTGCGCCTGGACCGACGATGAAGTTCCATTCCTGCTCCGATACGTTTTGGGCACGAATTTCGCCCTCGACGGTCTCGCCATTAGTCCGCCAACTGTCCAGGTTGTCAGGCTTGGCAAAGCGGAAATGTGGACTGCCTCCCATGTCAAGGAACAGCAGGCAAGTGTAGGTAGTGGCTCCTGCAAATACCTGCTGTGCACCGAAGTGGACGATTTCGCTCAGATGCTTCCCGCCGGCTAGCAGCCGGCGCAGCGGCTCACCATATTTCGCGTTGAAGAACTTGTGGGGCAGGATGAACCCCAGCCGGCCCCGCTCGTTCAGCAGGCTCAGCCCCCGCTCCACAAACACCACGTAGATGTCGTAGTTGCCCTTGCTGGCGGCGGTGTAGCGCTGCTTGTAGAACTCCACCTCCAGCGGCGCCCATTCCTTCATCCCCTGGATGCGGATGTACGGCGGATTCCCGATCACCACATCGAAACCGCCGCCGGCCATGATCTCCGGAAACTCAGCCTCCCAGTCGAAGATGTTGAGGCGGTACATCTCCTCCTCATCCAGCAAACTCATCTGCCGGCCATCGTAAAAATCCGGCCCGATGAGGGAGTTGCCGCACTTGATGTTGTGCTCCAGGTCCGGCAGGGCGCGCTCGCGCAGGAAAGAGAGCTGGGTGCTCAGGCTCTGCTCCGTCTCCCCCTCCAGCACCTTCAGCAGCAGCGACAGCTTCGTCACCTCCACCGCCTGGGGGTCGATGTCCACGCCATAGATGTTGTTCAGCAGGATGCGCTTGCGCTCGGCGGTGGTCAGTTGCCAGTCTCCGGCGGCCGTCTGGTAGAGGCGCGGCGTGCGGCGGGTGGCCCACTTCTGCGGATCGTCGGCGATGTACTGGTCGCGGTGCCAGTCCAGCAGGAATTGGTAGGCCCCCAGCAGGAAGGAGCCGGAGCCGCAGGCGGGGTCCAGAATCCGGAGCCGGCTCACCCCACCACGCGGGCCGGCCTTCTTGCCCTCCACCAGCCGGCCCACGGTCTCCTTGACGATGTAGTCCACGATGTAGGTGGGGGTGTAGTAGACACCGCCGGCCTTCTTCACCTCCGGCTTGTCCTCCACCACCGCGCGATGGGCCGGCGTCAGACGGATCACCTTGCCCAGGAACTGCTCGTACACCTGGCCCAGGATGTCCGCCGGCAGCACCGAGAACTCGTAGGGGCTGTCGGGGTAGTAGAGGTGCTTGAAGACGTCCTTCAGCACCTTGTCGTCGATACGCAGGCCGGGCGTGAGGCTGTCCAGGGAGTCGGCGGGCCGGCCCTTCTCCGGGTCGAAGTGGAACAGGCCGGCGTTGTAGCGGTCGTCGGCCTGGCGGAAGAGATAGAGCAACCGCTGGTAGACGTCGCTGCCGTTTTGCAGGGCCATCAACTGGCCGTACGGCTCGATGCCCCGATCCTCGCAGATGCGCAGGAAGATGATGCGGTCGATGGTCCGCTGCACGGCGAAGTTGAGCTCCCGCTGGCTCAACCGGGGGTTGCGCAGGGCGATGTTGCGGGCCAGCAACTCGCGCCAGCGCTCGATCTCCTGCAGGAAGGCGGCGTCCACCTCGGCCGTGCCGCGCTTGGCCTTGTGGGACTCGACGTATTTGTCGAAGGATCCCTTGAGGATGGCGTCGCGGGAGAAGATGCCGGCGATCTCATCCCAGCGCTGGGGGTACTCTTTGTAGGTGAGGTAGATCGTGCGGGCGGTGGCGGGCTTGTCGGTCTTGGCCGGTTTGGGCCGGCAGTCGTAGACCGCGAACTCCTCGAAGTCGGTCAGGATGCTCAGGGGCAGCTTGGCGCTCCAGGCGTAGCGCCGGAGCTGGTAGGCCGGGTGAACGTCGCCCTTGATGTCGATGGACGGCTTCTTGGCCTCCACGAAGAACTTGCGGACGCCACCGATGCGGAAGCAGTAGTCGGGCGCTTTGGTAACGCGGCCCATTCGAAGGGTGTCCTCGTGGACCACCTCTTTGTAGGCTTCGGCGTAACCCTGCTCGTTGTCCACGTCCCAGCCCAGGGCCTTGAAGAAGGGGTCGATGAACTCCTGGCGGACCTGAGCCTCTTTGTACTGGCCCTGCTTGTAGGCGTCCAGGTTGCGGTCAAAACGTTCGACTAATTCGAGGACTTTCGTAGGTGCGGTCAAAGGTCACCCTGCGGAATCGCCTAGCCTGTCACAGCCGATTCACGTATGCCCTCAACCAGGAGGACGTTCACCAGCGTCTCAACGGATACCCCTTGTGCACTGGCGCGCCGTATGAGCTCGTCGGCGACTTCGGGGAGAATTGCAACGCGAATTGCTCGCTTGGTGGGTGTCTCAAAGCGAAACCACTCCCCATCGTCTTCCATGAAATCAGCGGTGTCAAGGTTATCCCAGAACGCAGCTTCCTCCTCGTAGGTTTTGAATTCTGGTACTTGCAGCTCTTTCATTTCCGCAGCCTCCTGAAGTTCCGTTTCTCACGCTCAGTCATATCTCGCGCGGTAACGGGCTTGTAAACGGTGCCTTCGATATGCTCCAAGACAACAAACAGGTATCGGCCGCCTGCCGTCTGCCCGTAGACGCGGTAGCGATGGCGCCCTTGACGGCGCGCCAAATGCAACAGGTCTTCACATACCTCCCAGACCTCACCTGGTTCCACATCGTGTTGAGCAATGTGCTCAATGCGGTAGTCGTCCCAATCTAATCGGCTAATGTACATGCGCCACCCCTATGCTCCACTGTTCGTCCGCCTGGCAAGGGGGTCAGGCCAATCGCTTCCAGCAAAGCCTCCTTTTGTTCACGGAGCACTCGAAAGAAGTTCACCACCTCACCATCGATGTCATTGTACGTCTCAACGGGCGACGGCTCTCGATTTAACAGAACCGCCGCTGAGCCTCCAAACGGTTCACAGTAGTGAGTGGCCTTCGGGAGCAGAGGCAGTAGCCAACCCAGGTGACTGTACTTACCCCCGTACCAGCCGAATGCGATTAGCTTGCGTCTGCCCATTTCCACACTCCTTGTGTTGTCTACCGAACATATTTTCTACAGACGTATTGTACCCTATTTCGAGGGAAACTTCAAACTGTACTTACCCCTCTGCACCCAGCTTTCGAGATTAGCGTCAGATTCAAATTGATCAGCCGTCCACCAACTCCCCACGCAGAACCGTGACCGCTCTCCCTCCCAGATACACTCGCTCGCCGGCCACGCGAACGCGCACCACCCCGCCGCGCTCTGAGGCCTGGTAGGCCAGGAACTCTTTCTTGCCCAGCCGCCGGCTCCAGAAGGGGCCCAGACAGCAGTGGGCAGAACCAGTGACCGGATCTTCGTCGATGCCGGCCGCCGGCGCAAAGAACCGGGAAACAAAGTCGTACCCGGCAGAATCAGCCAGGCTTGTGACCATGATGCCCCGAACCGGAAGCGTTTTCAACAAGCCGAAGTCGGGTCTGAAGTTGCGTACCGTTGCCTCCGAATCGACTTCCACAAGATAGTCAAACTCGCTCCGGCCGACGTACTTCGGGATGACACCCAGTGCCTCACCAAGGCCGGGCGGAGCACTTGCCGGCTCGTCCGGCGTGGCCGGAAAGTCCAGTTCAATCTCGTCTTCGCGTCGCACGGCTGTCAGCAAACCGCTGCGGGTGTGAAATCTCGCCGGCTCTTGCGGAGCCAGCAAGCCGGTTTCCCACAGAACGTGGGCGCTGGCCAACGTGGCGTGGCCGCACAGGTCAACTTCAACAGCCGGCGTGAACCAGCGCAAATCGAAGCCGGCCTCTTGCTCGCGTAGAAACGCCGTTTCGGACAGGTTCATTTCCCGTGCCACGTTCTGCATCCAGGTCTCATCACGGGGATCGGGTAAAACGCAGACCGCCGCCGGGTTGCCGGCAAAGGGTTTATCTGTGAAAGCATCGACCTGATAGATTTGCAATCCCATTGTGTACCTCCTTGCTCGGCGTGGATCGTCAGATCCAGGCCAATAGGGGATGGCTAGATGGCTGGATGGCTGACGTTGTCAGGGCCCAGCCATCCAGCCATCCAGCCATCTAGCCAACTATCTGAGCGAGCTACAACACCGCATGCAGGTCCAGCCCGCGCACGGCCGCCCGCTCCACGCCCCAATCTGCCTCGGTGATCGGCGGCGGCAGGACCTCCTCGGCAGGCCGGCGCACCAGGCTCAGCGCCTCGTCGGGACAGGACGAGATACAGACGCCGCACCCCACGCAACGATTCCGGTCCACGCGTGCGACGTCCTCCACCGACAAGGCGTCGAACTGGCACCAGTCCAGGCACAGTTCGCAGGCGCTGCAGAAGATCTCGTCCACCTGGTTAACGAAGGCGGAGCGAGCGACGACGTTCGCCATGCCCAGGTCGGCCATGCCGCGCAGAATGCCACAGGAGCAGGCGCAGCAGTTACACATATACCACAGCCCCTGCTGGTTGTTGCTCGTGGCATGGACCAGGCCGGCATCGGCTGCGCGACGCAGCGTGTCGTGGGCCTCCTCAAGGCTGAGAGCCCGGATGACCGGGTTGCCGTCGAAGGCGCCGGCCTTCTGGCTGAAAACCATGCAGGTCTCCACCGGATGCTCGCACGGGTCACCGATGAGCGCCTTCTGCTTGCGGCAGATGCAATCGAGCACGCCCCATGCCTGGGCGTCGTTCAAAATGCCGGCAGCATTCTCGTACGGCCGCACTTCCATGTCCATCCGCACCGTCTTGCCGACCGGGATGACGCGATGCACCGGCGGCTGCATGGTCAGCATGGGTCCAAACGCCTGCTGGTAGTAATCCTCGAACAACTGTGCCAGTTCGGCATCTATGCTGTAGAACTGCGACTCGTAGATGCCAACCACGAAGGGGCGCAGGGCATAGCCCAGACCGCCCTCAGCCCGCCCGGCAGCGACGAGGCCCCGGCGGGCCATTCCCTTGAGCTGCTGGCGCAGCGCCTCCGGGTCACCGCCCACGCGGGCCGCGATTTGGGCCGGCGTCTCCTTCGTCAGGCGCAGTTGGGCTGCCAGGGCTGCTTCTTCCGGCGTGAAGATCCTGGCCAGCAGGCGCAGCTCCACGCCGTCTTCCGTGGGTGGGAAGCCGTTGGGTAGCGCATCCAACCGCTCCGCCAAGTACTTGTATGGGTTCTCGTTCACCAGAGACCTCCTCGTTGCTCGGCTACCGCGATCTCAACCGCCGGGCTCAGTAGTCTGACAATGGCACATTAGACCAATGTTCTACAAGCCGCACCCTTCGATACGCCTTCGCTCCGCTACGGCTACTCAGGATGCTACGTTCTATGTCTTACGTTTTATGTTAAATGTGACACAGGCAAAATAGTCACATTCGGTCTCGTTCGAGCGCGTCAAGGTGTGACGGTGATTAGCAGGAGCGGGATCCGCCAGATAGCGTCGAGTCGTATCGGGAATGTCGTCATAGCCCTACCTGCGCCGGCTTTAGGTGCAGAACCAAGTGCGTGGCCTGATCTACTACGCTACCACGCAGATACACTCCCCTGTTCATCAATATCCCGCGGCTCCATGAGCAGAAGAATGCCGTCAAGTATCTGACGCACCCGCTGACGGGAGAGGGCGCCTATCTTTTCCACCAGGTCCCCCTTGTCCACAGTGAATATCTGCGAAACGTTCACCACACTCTGCTGTCCTCCACCAATTGCCTGTGCTGTTGACGCATCTTCTTGCGAAGAGACTCTTCTTCCGCATCTGGCAGGTCATCGTAAGCCTCGTTGATCGCTTCGAGCAGTTTCTGATTCTGGTAGCGTTGGATGAACGCCTCCACGGCCAGCACAAACAAGCGACTTCGGGAGATCTGCAGTTCCTGAGCCAGGGCCTCAACCTGTTCAAAGAGAGACTGTTGCAGAGAAATAGCCGTCTTCACATTCGCCATTGGTTATGCCCTCCTTCTTGTCATTAGTATAACCCAGGGAGCGACATTTGTAAATACCTGTTGTCCGGGAATTCACCACAAAAGCGTGCCGGCGCACAGCTCACGCCGTGCGCCGGCACAGGCACAGGAACTCAGGAGGCGGCAGGGGGGGCTGAGCTTCAGACCTCCGAGGTTACTCACCCTCCCGCAGGTTTGCAGCCTCTCTGGCCGAGAATCGCTGCTTCAAGGCCGTTTTTCGGATGCAAAACCACGCCGCATCGCAACCTGCGGGAGGATGGCTGGGTAGCAACGTCGGAGGTCTGTTATCCTCGACTATTGCATCACGGCGCCGTCCAATTCCACTGCATGGCGGCCATCTGGATGTCGATGATGTTGATCTTGCCGTCCCCGTTCACGTCGTAGCGCGCGTCGTAGCCGTTGCCTTTGCCGCTGACCGTGTGCCACTTCTGCACAGCCGCCTGGAGGTCACTGGCGGCAACTTTGCCGTCGCAGTCGAAGTCGTACAGGTAGCACACCTTGATGGTGCCTACCAGGCTGGGGTTCTCGTGATCGGAGTAGGTGAACGTGCCCAGCGTGTCAAACCGCCGGCTGTAACTCTCGCCACTGTTCAGCAGGCCGGAGTCCCAGCCGCTGGTGTACGTGCGGGCGTCCAGGTCGCTCGTCGCGCTGTGCCATACGCCGGCGGTGGCCTCGTTGTTCGTCCACTGCACCACCGAGCCCTGGACCACCTCCAGCGTATCCGGCACGAAGCCGCCGGCATCCACCGAGACAGCGTACTGCGTGTCGGCATACGCCTTGGTCAGCGGGATGTCCAGGTGGACCGGCGAGCTGATCACCGTCAGGGTCCAGGAGCGGTAGCCCTGATAGGCCGTGCTCTGATCCACGGTGATGCGGTAATCGCCGGCCGGGGTGTAGAAGCTGTAGTAGCCGTCCGCGCCGGTGAGCTGCGGGTTGGTCTGGCTCTCGTAGAGTTCAGCCGGCCAGCGATTCCAGCCTGACGTCTTCGCGTCGTATTCGAGGGCGGTCACTGTCTGGCCGGACAGCTTGCCGGCGGCCAGACCGACATCCACATCGAAGACGTAGCCGTCGGGGTCGATCAGGCCAGAGCCGCTGCTGCTGCTCGTCACACCACCGCAGTCTACGGTGAGCGTGATGGGTGCGTTGGGATCACCGGGGGCATCAATCACCGTCTGGTACCACCCACCGCCAGTCGCTGTCATGTTGTAAACGGTGTTGCTCACCGTCAGAGTGACCGTCGGGCTGCTACAACACGTGCGTAGAGTGACGGTGTACTGCTGAGTCGCACCGGGCCGGGTCTTCAGGAAGACGGACCAGCCAGTGGGGTCCGCACGCCCTTTCTTGGTGCGGATGTGCTGGGTCCAGACGAAGCCGTTGGGCGCGACGGTCGTGAAGGTCATGCTCATCGGGTCCCAGGAGAGCGAACTATCCACGACGACGACCACGGTGGGGGAAGGGGCGCTCTCGTCGCCCAGGACGGTGCGCGCCTTGGCGTAGATGGAGTGGGTGCCGTCGGGCAAGGTAAGTGGCACATCCCAATTGCCGCTGCTGTCCACGGTTGAAGTCGCCGTGTAGACCCCGTCCACGTACAGATCCACGAAGGTGCCCAACTGGCTCTTGCCGGTTACGGTGAGCGTTCCCGTGCACGTCGTGCCGGGGATGGGCCAGGTGATGCGCGGCGGGAGCAGCGGGATGGTGCCGGTGACAACGCTGGTGTTGTTGGCGGGATCATCGCCTGGCGTGCTGGTCGTGATGGTGGCCGTGTTGGTCAGCACCGTGCCTGGCGGCAGGACCCAGAACAGGTGGGCCGGCACATGGAACCAGAGGTCGATGAAGCCGTGATCCCCCGGATTCACCGTCCCCGCATTCCAGGAGACGGTAGACGTCACCACCGTGGTCACCACCGTGGGTGGTTCGATGTCGGGAACGCTGTGGGAACCCTTGTAGGTCGTGCTGATGGGCAGCGTGTCGGAGATGATCACGCCGGCGGCGGAACTGCCCCCGCTGTTGCCGTACCTGATGTGGAAGAAGAAACGTGCCGGCGGTTGCTTGTTGGCGTCCGCTGCTTCCTCATCGAAGTCCACGAACCGCAACTCCTTCTCCACCCAGACATTGGGCGGATCAGGTGAGACGACGTCGCCCAGGAGGTAGTCCTCGGTTTCGCCGTACTTGTAGCCCGTGGCCGGCCCGCTGCCATCGGTGAGGGGAGGTTGGACCACGTTGACTGCTGGAGCTGTATTGGGGCCAACCGGTCGATCCGCCAGCGTGATGCGCATCCACATCGGGTCGTTGGGATTCGGGTTGTAGGGCAGGAATTGGGTTGTGGTGAGCACGTAGGTGCCCGGACCCAGGGTGATGACCTGGTTCTGCACCGCCCACTCCGGCGCCGGGGCGTTGGGGCAGTCCAGCGTGTCTTCCCAATCTCCATCCCGGTTCCAGTCGAACCACACGTTGACAAAGCGCTCGCGCTGCGGCCCAACGATGGTCACCTGATACCTGAACGTTGCCGGCTCGCAGTGCTGCAAGGTTAGCGTATCGCGGAACACGCCGTTGTCGTGCTCGTCCCGATTGGCCTTGTTGGCCGGCGGGTCGATGTTGGTCCGGCCATCTGCATCCGGCATGCGGTCCGCGTCCCGCTCGCCGGTGGGCGGCGCGTCGCGCGGCCCCAGCCAGGCATCCTGGGTCGGCTGCAGGTGGATCGGACCCTGCGGCAGGCCGGTGGCCGGGTCGAAGACGGTGGGGAAGTTGGCCGGCACGTGCCCGGGATAGGTGGTCATGGCTGCGCCATCGTGGTTGGTGCTGTCGGGTGCGTCACCCAGGTCGGGGCAGAGGATGTGCGTGCTCACCTCATTGGACCTCATGGAGATGCCGCTGGGCAGCGCGAGCACAGCCCGGTTGTGGATGGTGTCGCCACAGCGCTCGTCGTTCACGTCGCTCACATCATTTTCGGCGTTCACCCGCACCTTGAAGCTGATCGTCACCAGCTCGCCCGGCTGCACATCGCCGGCCCACGTCACCGCACTCCCGGTGTATCCCGTCACCGGTTTGGAGGCCGAGAGGGAACCATTGACGTAGGTGGTGTGATCAGGAATCTCGTCTTCCACGTGCACGCCCGTCACCGGGTCAGGGCCGCCGTTCTCAACGAAAATGGCGTATTCGAGTTCCTCACCCGGGCTGGCGTGCAGCTTGTCCACCCGCTTCTCGATCTTGATCTCGGGCTCGTGCTGTATGCCCGGGATCAGGTAGTCCTCCGTTTCACCGAAGCGGTAGCCGGCGTCGGGGCCACGGCCATCGGCCAGGCTGGTGTCCGGGTTGACCGGCGCCGGCTCGTCGGCCAGGGTGACGCGGGCCCAGAGGGGCAGATGGGGCGTCGGGTTGTAGGGCAGGAAGGCCGGCAGTTCCACCTCGTGGAGACCAGGGTTCAGCGTGACCAGGTAGTCTCGTACGGCCCATTCGAGCGTGCCCACAAGCTGGCCTGCCTGATCTGCGCAATCGAAGGCATCTTCCCAGTCACCATCGCGGTTCCAGTCGAACCAGACGTTGATGTAGCGCTCGATGGTGGCGTCGGGTGTGGCCGTCGGACCGGGCCAGTTGACTCGGACCTTGATCTTCGTCTGTTCACAGTGCGGCAGCCGGACCGGCTCGATCAACCCGTCGTCGGCTCGATCCTGGTCGGCATCGTCGTGTGGCGGCTTCAGGTTAGGCCGGCCATCTTCGTCAGGCATCAGGTCTGCATTGCGCTCGCCGCTCACCCAGTACCCAAGCCAGGCGTCCGCCCGCGGCCGCCAGTGAACCGGGCCAGGAGGTCCGATGGCTGGATCGCTAGATGGCTGGAAGACGGTTGGGAAGGTGGCGGTGACGACGCCGTAGGCCGTCATCCGCGTGTTGAAGTGATTGGTGCTGTCCGGTGCGTCGCCGAGATCAGGACACAGAAGCTGGGTTGTCACCACATTCGAGGTGTAGGAGGCACCATTCGCCAATATCAGCACGGCGTAGTTCCGAATGGCGTTTTCACACGTCGAATCCTCAGTCGTGCGCGTGGGGTCTAGCATCACCACCCGCACCTTGAAGCTAATGGTCACGGTCTCACTGGATTCCAGATCTCCCGTCCAGCGCACTACGCCGCTCTCGTAGGAAACCGTAGGCTTGGAGGACTGCAGAGTCCCGCTGATGAAACTGGTACCTTCGGGCAGCGCGTCCTTCACCTGCACGCCCGTCACCAGCGTGTTACCGCTGTTGTTCACCGTGATGGTGTATGCCAACTGGCCGCCCAGACCGACGTGCTCGTGATCCACTACTTTGTGGATCCTCAGCGTCGGCTTGCCTTCAATCCGGTAGTCCTCCGTTTCACCGAAGCGGTAGCCAGCCTCGGGGCCACGACCGTCGGCCAGGCCGGTCACGTCGTTCACCGGCGCTGGCTCCTCGGAGAGAGTTATGCGCGCCCACAGGTCCTGGTTCGGTGTCGGGTTGTAGGGCAAGAAGGCCGGCAGCGTCACCACGTGCAGCCCCGGCGGCAGGGAGACTTTGTAGTCGCGCACCGCCCACTCGAGCACGGCCGCGTCGGTAGCGCCCTGACAATCGGCGGCGTCTTCCCAGTCGCCGTCGCGGTTCCAGTCGAACCAGGCGTTGATGTACAGCTCGCGGGCCAGGTCGGTGTCGGTCGGGGGCGGGCCGGCCACGTTGACCAGCACGCGGACGGTGGTCGGTTCGCAATTCGGGAACGCCGCGGCCGACGCCGGCAATACCAGTCCGTCATCGTGCCGGTCCCGGTTGGCGCTGTCGTTCACCGGATCCAGGTTAGGCCGGCCATCCTCGTCGGGCATCAGGTCCGCGTCGCGCTCACCACTGACCTCGTATCCGAGCCAGGCCAGTCTGCGCGGCTCCCAGTGGATGGGGCCGGGGGGTTCGGTGGCTGGATCGCTGGATGGCTGGAAGACGGTGGGGAAGGTGGCCGTGACGACGCCGTAGGCCGTCATGTCAACCCCGTCGTGGTTGGTGCTGTCCGGCGCGTCGCCCAGGTCCGGACACAGGATCTTCGTGGAGACCACGTTCGAGGGCGAAGCGACGCCGTCGGGCAGCATCAGCACCGCCTGGTTCCGAACCACACCCTCACACTCCAGCTCGACGTGGGTCGGATCATCGGTACTCGCAATCCCGACTTTCACCTTGAAGCCAATCGTCACGGTCTCGCCAGCGTTCACATCCCCATCCCAGGTCACTGCGCTGCCGGTGAATCCGGTGACCGGTTTCGACGCCCAGAGCGAGTCGCTGACGTAGGTCGTGCCCGCCGGGATGGCATCCTCCACGTGTGCTCCGACCAGCGCAGCACTGCCGCCGTTGTGCACGGTGAGGGTGTAGGTCAGCTCAGCGCCCAGGCTGGCGTGCTCCTTATCGACCACCTTGCGGATGACAACGGACGACTGACCAGGGAACCGATAGTCCTCGGTCTCACCGTACTTGTAGCCGTCGTCGGGGCCACGACCGTCGGCCAGGCCGGTGTCCAGGTTGACCGGCGCCGGCTCCTCGGAGAGGGTTACGCGCGCCCACAGGTCCTGGTTCGGCGTCGGGTTGTACGGCAGGAAGGCCGGCAGCGCCACCACGTGCAGCCCCGGCGGCAGAGAGACTTTGTAGTCGCGCACTGCCCACTCCGGTGCGTCGCTCACATTGCCTGCCTCATCTGTGCAATCGAAGGCGTCTTCCCAGTCGCCGTCGCGGTTCCAGTCGAACCAGGCGTTGATGTACATCTCGCGGATCGGTTCCAGGTCGGGATCGGTGGGGGAGGGGCCGGCCACGTTCACCAACACGCGCACGGTGGTCGGTTCACAATGCGGGAACGCCGCGGCCGATGTCAGCGAGACCAGGCCGTCGTCGTGCCGGTCGCGGTTGGCGCTATCGTTGACCGGGTCCAGGTTGGGCCGGCCATCTTCGTCGGGCATGCGGTCGGCGTCCCGTTCACCACTCACCCCGTATCCGAGCCACGCCCTGGCCAGCGGCTCCCAGTGGATGGGGCCGGGGGGTTCGGTGGCTGGATCGCTAGATGGCTCGAAGACGGTGGGGAAAGCGGCCGTGACGGAGGTGTAGGCAGTCATGTCCACGCCGTCGTGGTTGGTGCTGTCCGGCGCATCGCCCAGGTCAGGACACAGGATGCGCGTGGTGACCACATTCGAGGGCGAGGCCACACCGTCGGGCAGCATCAGCACGGCCTGGTTGCGAACCACATCCTTACACGCCAACTCGACGTGGGTCGGGTCGCTCGCACTTGCAAGCCCGACTTTCACCTTGAAGCCAATCGTCACGGTCTCGCCAGCATTCACATCCCCGTCCCAGGTCACTGCGCTCCCAGTAAACCCGGTGACCGGTTTGGAGGCCCAGAGCGAGCCGCCAACGAAACTGGTGCCGGCCGGGATGGCATCCTCCACGTGCGCTCCGGCCAGCGGAACGTTGCTGCCGTTGTGCACGGTGAGGGTGTAGGTCAGCTCAGCACCCAGGCCGGCGCGCTCCTTATCGACCACCTTGCGGATGCCTACGCCTGGCCGGCCCTCAATCCGGTAGTCCTCGGTCTCACCATACTTGTAGCCGTCGTCGGGTCCACGGCCGTCGGCCAGGCCGGTGGACTCGTTGACGGGCGCCGGCTCCTCGGAGAGGGTTACGCGCGCCCACAGGTCCTGGTCTGACTGCGACGGGGGGTTGTAGGGCAGGAAGGCCGGCAGCGCCACCACGTGCAGCCCCGGCGGCAGAGAGACTTTGTAGTCGCGCACCGCCCACTCCAGCGACGCCGCCCGAGTTCCATCGGCGGTGTCGCAATCGAAGGCGTCCTCCCAGTCGCCGTCGCGGTTCCAGTCGAACCAGGCGTTAATGTACAGCTCGCGAATTGGCACATCCTCCCCGGTCGGGCTGGGGGCGACGTTGACCATCACGTTGATCTCGGTCGGCTGGCAGTTCGGGAAGGGCGAGGCAGCCGGCAGGATCAGGCCATCGTCGAGCAGGTCCCGATTGGCTTTGTCAGCCGGCGGATCGAGGTTGGTCTTAGCGTCCTCGTCGGGCATCAGGTCGGCGTCGTTCTCGCTGCTAACGCCGCGCCCCAGCCAGGCGGCCGCGCGCGGGTACCAGTGCGCCGGGCCGGGCGGTGTCCCCGTCGTCGCGTCGAAGACCGTGGGGAAGTGCGCTTCCACACCGGAATACGCTGTCATGGTCACGCCTGTGGCGTGGTTGGTGCTATCCGGCGCATCCCCCAGGTCGGCCCTGCGGCAGGGCTCGATTTCAACGGAGGCCGTGGCTGACACAGGCGACAGGCCAGGCTCAAAAACCCAGGCATCGTTGATCACCTTGAAGCCCTCGGGGTCACAGCGGACGACCCGTACCCGGAACGTGATCACCACGCTCCCGTTGGCCTGCACATCGCCGCGCCAGACAATCCAGTGGGGCGTCACACCGAAGCTGGGCGGCGTCCCGACGTCGTACCCCTCCTCGAGGGCCGGCACTGTGCTGCTGTAGGTGCCGGAGATGTACTCGGTGCCGGGCGGGATCAGGTCGTACATGGTGGCTCGCGCCGGCACGCCGGAGCCGTTGCTCAGCGTCACGGTGAACTCAATCTCGTCGCCGGCGGCGGCCACCGTCGGGTCGGCTGACTTGTCGATGCTGATGGCTCGATCGCCGGGCAGGTAGTGGTCCTCTGTCTCACCCAACGCCCAGCCCTCAGGCGGGCCACTGCCGTCAGGGATGGCCGGGGCCTCCGGAATGGGCACCGGGCTATCGCTCAGCGTGATGCGCAGCCAGGCCGGCAGCAGTCCATTCGAGGACGTCTCGCGATACACCGGCAGGGTCGTCACAGTGACGATGTTGGTGCCGGTGACCAGCCCACTTGTGGAGACACCGTGGTTCTGCAACACCCACTCGGGCGCGCTGGAGCCAGCACACTGGTTTGTGTCGGCCCAGGCACCGTTGTGGTTGCCGTCCACCCACATATTGAGGTACAGCGGGGCATCAGATTGCAGGATGCTGGGGTCGTTCACGGTGATGGCGATGGGCAGATTCTCCCATGCCTCACAGGACGCAATCTGTGGTAACCCTTCTGGGAAGGCGTCGTCGTACCGGTCCAGGTTCGCCTGATCGTGTCGCGGTCGCAGGTTCGGCACGCCGTCCTGGTCGGGCGGCTGGTCGGCGTCGCGCTCAAAGCTGACGCGGTCTCCAAGGTGCACGGCGTACGCGTTGTGGTGCAGCGGGCCAGGTGGTGCGCCGGTGTTCGGGTCGAAGACGGTGGGGAATTCGGCCTGGACAGCCGGGTAGGCCGTCATCGGCGTGTTGAAGTGGTTGCTACTATCCGGCGCATCCCCCAAATCGGGGCCAGTGCAGGGTCCGATTTTCACTCGAACCGAGGCCGAGTTCGCCCGGCTCACCTCGTAGTCATAGGACCAGGCGGTGTTGAGCACTGCGGAGCCCTCGGGATGGCAGCGCACGACCTGCACCCGGAACGTGATCTCGACTACCTGGTTCCCAGGCACGAACCCCTGCCAGAGGACGGCGTTCAGGTCCTCGTTGTAGCCTTCGAGGATGCCGGGGAGACTGCTCGTGAACGTGCCGCTGATGTACTGTGTGCCGTCGGGGATCGGGTCGTACATGAGCACTTTCGCCACATCGGCGGTGGGGTTGGTCAGCGTGATGGTGAATTCGATCTCGTCACCCAGCGCCGCGACCTCTTTGTCGGCCGTCTTGTCAATGGCCACCGGCGGCCGCTGTGTTCCGGGCAGGTAATAGTCCTCCGTCTCGCCCAGGTCCCAGCCGTCCTCGGGGCCGCGGCCGTCGGCTTGCGGCACGACCACGGTGGCGACCCGTGGCATCTCGGCGTGCGGTGCCGGCCCGTCGCTCAAGGTGACGCGCATCCAGGCCGGAAAGACCCCGCCATCGGACGATCGTTCACGATAAACGGGCAGCGTCGTCACGGTCACGATGTTGGTACCGGTGACCAGGCTGCTCATCGGGATTTCGTGATCTTGCAGGACCCACTCAAAGCCTTCGTCGCCGTTCTCACAGATCCCAATGTCGCCCCAGCGTCCGTTGTGGTTGCCGTCTACCCAGATGTTGAGATACAGCGATCCGTCCAACTGCGGAATCGTGGGGTCGTCAACCGTGACGACCACCGGCAAATCTACCCATTGCCCGCACGGATCAATCTTCGGCGGGTGCACACCGTCGTCGAACCCATCCAGATTCGCAAACCCGTTCAGCGTGGCGACGTCGGCCACATCAGCTCCCTCATGTGGAACGGGCAGCAGGTTCGTGAAGCCATCCTGGTCGGGCGGCAGGTCGGCATCGCGCTCAAAGCTGACGCCGCGCCCCAGGTGCACGGCCAGGGCGTTGCGGTGCAGTGGGCCGGCTGGGTCGCCGATGTGGTGGTCAAAGACGGTGGGGAAGCGGGCCGGCACGCCCGGATAGGCGGACATGTCGGCGTCGAAGTGATTGCTGCTGTCCGGGGCGTCGCCCAGGTCCCGGCCTTTGCAGGGTGCGATCTCTACTGTTGCGGCGTTGGAGGCCGGCAATTGGCCCTGACCGTAGGCATACGCCACGGCCACGTTGGTCACACTGGAGCCGTGGGGATCGCAGCGCACCACCCGTACTTTGTATTCAATAACGACGGTGGCGCCGCCCTCTACATTCCCCTGCCAATAGATAGCGTTCGTTTCGGGATCGTACCCGTCTCCTGTGCCGGATGGCTCACTTGCGTAGGACTCATCGACATACCGCGTCCCCTCGGCGATGGGATCAAACACCAGGGCCGGCACGGGCTCGTTCGTCTCATT
>CAZHMV010000118.1:0-18257 GCA_964532665.1 uncultured Anaerolineales bacterium | reverse complement strand
AGCCATCTAGCCATCCAGCCATCTAGCTCTCCTGCCCTCATCGAAACAGCCGCAGCAGCAGGCCGTTGCCGACCAGCCAGAGCACCAGCGCGGCTGCGATCAACAGCCACCAACTCAGCGGCGATAGGTGCAGGGCCGGCGCGTAGCGCGTGACGCCCAGACTCGGCACGCTGAGGTCCATGGCTGGCACTAACATGGCCGGCCACTGTGCGGACAGCAGGCGGAAAGTGTTCACAATGCCGGCCACGACCTGCGCCCCGATCTGCCCGGTGACAAACCCTGCGAACTGGCCGGCGATCTTCGGCCAGGCAAAAACCAGCAGGGCGACAGCCGCCGCCAACTGGGCAACCACCGCCCATTGGAGAGCCGGCGACGCGACCCTGGCCGGGCGAATGGCCTCCACCACAGCCAGACTCAGGTCCCGTTGGAGTGGCACGTCGGGCAGGGCTTCCAGGGCAGTGAACAGGGCTTGCAATTCTGCCAGGCGGGCGGTGCAGGTGGAGCAGCCCGCCAGGTGAGCCTCCACCCCGGCGTGGGCAGCGGGATCGAGTGCCCGGTCCAGGTATTCGTGGAGCGCAGTCTCGTCGAGATGATTGTGCATGAGTTCAGGCATCGGGTTTCAGCATCCTGGCAAGTTGTTTCCTGGCGCGGAAGAGATGGCTCTTCACGTCGCTAAGCGGGATACTAAGCTCGGCCGAGATTTCGGCGTAGCTCAGTTCCTGGAAGTGTCGCAGTTCGACAACGGCCCGGTAGGGCGCCGGCAAGGCCAGAATCGCGGCGCGGAGGGCTTCGGCGCGCTCAGCGCGCTCGCGGGTTGCTTCGGGATCGGCCCACGTCGCCTGCAACCGAGCATTGCCCTCATCGTCGAGCGGCAGGTGGGGTGGGGCGAAGCGCTGGAGGTAGTTGAGGCACAGGTTGGCCGCCACACGTCGCACCCATGGCCCGAAAGGTCGATCAATGTCGAAGGTGTCGAGCCGCTGAAACGCCCGGATAAAGCTTTCCTGGGCCAGGTCTTCGGCCTCGCGACGCTCCCCCAGCAGGCGGTAACAGACATTGAAGACCGAGGTCTGATAACGTCGTACGAGTTCACCGAAGGCTTCCACCTCGCCGCGCCGCGTCCGCAGCACGAGGTCCCGGTCGGAGGGATCAGCCATGTCTCTAATGATAGTACAGAATGGGGAGGGGTAAAGTTGCACTTTGGGACTCGACTTCGCTACGTAGACGCTGCCAAAACGTCTATCGGTATGAACTCCTGTCCGAAGAATGATTAGCTCGACAATGGCACATTCAGAGCCTGGCGAATGAATTCGCGGCAACACTTGCGAAATCCGCCTGCGCGGATTAGGTTTCAGTCGCCGAAGGGCGACTTCGCAAGGGTTGCAGCGGTTTCAACCGCCGGACTTTGAATCCGGATGATTATGACCCATGAGGTGGCGATGTAGCATGAGCAGTACCAGGAAGACACTCCGATATGTGGCCTGCGTAGTTATCGGCCTGGCGTTGGCACGTGGGGTGGCGGCTGAAGGAACACACGCGCGGACGAGGGAAGTGCGGTGGGACTTGCAGGTTGCTAATGTGCACCAACTGTACGGTGTGGATGTCCTCCTCACGTATGACGGGTCCGCTGTCGAGGTGATCGACGCCGATCTTGACCGGCCGGGCGTGCAGATCGAGCCTGGTTCACTGTTTACCGGGCAGCCGTATTTTGTGGCGTACAACCGCGCCACGGTGAATCACAGTACCGGTGTCGGGACGATCTCTTTTGTGGCCACGCTGCTGAACCCGGCTGAGCCGATTGACGGTGACGGTGTTGCCGCTACCATCCGTTACCGGGTGATCGACTCGTCTGTTTCCACCGGGTCCCCGTTTACGATCCAGGAGGCCTATCTTGCAAGCCGGGGGGGCCGGCGGATGTTGGTCGAATGGGAAGGCAACGTCATCCGCCAGGTTTTCCGGGTGTACCTGCCGTTGCTCGCCGCGTATCCGTCGATACCCCCACCACAGACACAGCCGGCCCGAGGCGTTGCTTCGGTCTCAGGCCGGCCAGCGTGTGGGCGTGACGGTACGAGCTATTCGCCGGCTGCAATTCGGGCCGCCTGCGTCACCAGGTTCGCAAACTCGGTCACGTCGGGGTCGTCGGGCAGCAACTGGCTCACCTGCCGGGCGAGGGTGCGGACATCCTCCAGGCTGCTGTCCTGCGCCCAGTAGCTCTCCCGCAGAATCTCGGCGTACTCCACTACGGCTGCGTCCAGTTGGAAGCGGGGTGATGCCTCCTCGAAGGTGGTGGCGAAGTTGCTCCGCTCGAACTCACGGCTGATCTCGGACACTTCACCCGTGTCCGGGTCCTGGTAGCAGACCTGGACCGTGGCGACGCGGCCTTCGGCGTCGGGGGTCAGTTTGACCTCGTACAGGGCGGTCACGCTGTGGCCGGCCCCCACCTCGCCGGCGTCCACCGAGTCATTGCGGAAGTCCTCGTCGGCCACTCGCCGGTTCTCGTAGCCCAGCAAGCGGTAGCGGCTCACCACTTCTGGGTTGAAGTCCACCTGCACCTTGGCGTCCTTTGCAATCACCTGCAGCGTTCCGGTCAGGTTCTCGACGAAGATGCGCCGCGCCTCGCCCAGCGTGTCCACATAGGCGTAGTTGCCATCGCCGTCGTTGGCCAACTGCTCCATGAGCACGTCGTTGTAGTTGCCCATGCCGAAGCCGATGGTGGAGAGCCTGACGCCGTCGCCCACGTAGCCGCGTACCTGTTTCAGAATGGAGTCCGGGCCGGTGCGCCCCACATTGGCGACACCGTCGGAGCACAGGATCAGGCGGGTGATGCGGCCTGGCTGAAGCCTCCGCGCTGCCATCTTGTAGCCCAACCGCAGCCCTTCCTCCGCATTGGTCGAGCCTTCGGGCTGCAAGGCGTCGATGGCCTGCAGGATCGCTTCTTTGTTCTCGCCGGCGGTCGGTTCCAGGATCACGCGTCCGCGCGAGCCGTAGACCACGATGCCAACCTCGTCGGTCGGACGCAGTTCGTTGACCAGCAGGTGCAGGGCGCGCTTCACCAGCCCCAGCCGGTTCTCGCGGGCCATGGAGCCGGAGACGTCGATCACGAAGATCAGTGTGGCGTCCTTGCGCTCCGCGGCCGAGATGGTGCGGCCCTGGAGACCAACGCGCATCAGCCAGTGTTTCTCTCCGCCAAAGGGAGACGGCGCACCCTCGACGTGGATGGCGAAGGTGTCCTCCGCCGGCGGCTCGTACGCCTGCCGGAAGTAGTTGACGAACTCCTCGACCCGCACCGAGTCGGGGTTGGGTAGGTGGCCGTCCGTCACGTAGCGGCGCGCGACGGTGTAGGACGCGGTGTCCACGTCCATGGCGAAGGTGGACAGGTGGTCGTCTTCGGTGTCGATGAAGGGGTTGACGCCGTAGTACTTGTAGAAGGTGGCGTCGTAGGGCGCGTCGTTCACGGTGGCCGAGCCGCCGGTGGAGTAGCCGTAGATTTCAGACGTGGCGTACTGAGCCGGCGGGCCAGCCGGCGCAGCACAGCCGGCGAACACCAGCCCCAGCAGGGCGATACACAACCATGCGACTGTCATTTTGTAGTTCCTAATCATCGTGTGTTCCTCCTTTTCCTTGTCCTGTGCGGCGAGCTTGCCGCCGCCGCTCATATCGATTAGACTTACACTGTCTGCCGTTTGTGCCCTCAGCATACCTCGGCGCGTGTACATTTCAAGAGCCAGATGTGTTACATTGGCGTGTATTTGTGTGCAACAGGCATGTCAGGCCACGAGACCTTTAGGGTTTTGAGAAACCCTAAAGGTCTTGGTGCAGGCCCCAACCCATCATGCAGACTTTCGCTGAGCTTCTAACAGAGTACATGGCGCGGACCGGTATCAGCGATACGGAACTGGCCCGCAGCATCGGTGTGCGCCGGCAGACGATCTTCCGGTGGAAGGAGGGGCTGGTGGCCCGGCCCCGTCATCGAGACGACGTGCTGCGCTGTGCCCGCCGGCTGCGGCTGACGCCCGAGGAGCGGGACGCGTTGCTGGTGGCCGCCGGCTTTCCCCCCGAGGAGGCGCCCATCGTCCCGTCCCCGACAGCGCCCGTCGCCCAGCCGCCGCAGGTGCTGCCGGCTCCGGTTGTGGAAACCACCATGCCGTGGGCGCGTGAGCCGGTGCGACGCCGGTCACGTCTCCGGTGGGTAGTCTTCGCGGTTGCGGTGCTGGTGGTCGGTGGCGCGCTGCTGGCGGCTATCCGATGGGGGCGAGGCCCGAGCTTCCCGGTTGCCGGCGAAGGCGAGACCCTGGTCGTCGTGGGGCGGTTTATGAACTACGCCGGCGGGCAGCAGGGGTACAACGTGGCCGGCCGTGTTCGCGATGTGCTGGCGGGTGAGATTGAGGAGGCCGGCCTGGCGGATGTTCGGGTTGTCGTTTGGCCAGAGGAGCTTCCCAACGAGGCGGCAGCCCAGGCAGCGGGCCGGCGTTCGGGCGCGCGGATCGTGATCTGGGGGGAGTATGATAGTGGCCGGGTGGTGGCGCGGCTGGCAACTCCTGGCACGGGCCCCGGACCGGATAAGCCGAAGTTGAAAGAGCTGGTAACAACCCCGGCCGGCCTGACCGCGACGATCAACAGCGATCTGCCCAAAGAGGTGCGCTATCTGGGGCTGCTGACCCTGGGCCAGTTGTACGAGGAGGACGGCGATTTCGATCAGGCGCGGGCAGTCCTGGCCCAGGCGCTGGTGCGACCGCCGGCGGAGTCGGATGCGCTGGCGACGCTGTACTTCCGCCTGGGGTATGTCCATCAGAAGCGGAACCCCCCAGACCTGGACCAGGCGGTTCGTTTCTACTCGCAGGCGGTCTCTCTGGAGCCGGGGCTGGTCTCTGGGTACAACAACCGGGGGATTGCGTACCTGCGGCGGGGTGAGGCCGGCGATTTAGGTCGCGCCATCGAAGACTTGACGCAGGCGGTTGTGGGCATGGCGGATGATGCGTCTGTTGTCAACAACCGGGGCGCGGCATATCTGCAGCGGGACGGTCCGGGCGACCTGGCGCGTGCGGTGAAGGACTTCAGCCGCGCCGTTGAGCTGGCCCCGGACGCGCCAGAGGCGTATTTCAACCGGGGGCTGGCGTATATTCGGCAGGGGAAGCGGGACCTGTGGTTGAGTGACCTTGAACAGGCGCTGGCCCTGAACCCGGACGAGGCGGGGGTTTACAACGCGCTGTGTTGGGCATACGCTCTGGATCAGGAGCCAGACCAGGCGTTGTCCTTCTGTGATAAGGCGGTCGCCCTGGATCCGACGGGGTTCAGCCAGGACAGCCGGGGTGTTGTCTACGCAGAACTGGGGCGCTATGCGGAGGCAGCCAGGGACTTTGAAGTATTTCTGAATTGGCTTCGGCAGCAGCCGACAAGGGAGTATGAGCGCTACGGCCCCAGGCGGGAGGCGTGGCTCGATGCGCTTAGGGCCGGCCGAAACCCGTTCGATGCGGCGACGCTGGAGGAGTTGCGTCGCGAATAATGTCATCAGTCTTTCGACGGAGGAAACCTCACATGAATATTGCACGTATCCTGGCTACAAAGGGCATGAACGTGATTACCATCCGCCCTGAACAGTCGATTGGAGAAGCGATTGCCTTGCTGGCCAAGCATAATATTGGGGCGCTGGTTTCAGTGGACGAAGCCGGCAAGCCGGTGGGCATTCTCTCTGAGCGCGACATTGTTCGCGCCGCAGCGAAAAATGAGCAGGTGTTCTCCCAAACGGTCAGCGAGCTTATGACTAAGAACGTCATTGTCGGAATGCCGCAAGATGACCTGCGGGCTGTGGCCCATACAATGACTGAAAGGCGATTTCGTCATTTGCCTATCATGGACGAAGGGAAACTTATCGGCATTGTATCCATCGGGGATGTGGTGAAAGCCCAGCGGGATCAATATGAGGGCGAAGTTGACACGCTGCAGACCCAGCTTTTGGTAGATGATATCTGAGTCCGAAAGGAATATTTGATGGTTCAGCCAGGTACTGACGCTAACCCACTGCGAGTAGCGATTATCGGCGCCGGCCCAAGCGGATTTTACACTGCGGGCCGCCTGTTCAAGCAGGAGGGACTTGTCGTAGAGATCGATATGTTCGATCGATTGCCAACGCCTTTCGGGCTGGTGCGTGGCGGTGTAGCTCCCGACCATCAAAGGATTAAGTCTGTTACCAAGGCTTATGACAGGATCGCAGCGCACCCTAACTTCCGCTTCTACGGCTACGTTGAATTTGGCCGCGACATTACGGTGCAAGATCTAAGGGAGCATTACCATCAGATTGTCTACACCACGGGCGCCCAAACGGACCGAAGTCTTGGTATCCCCGGTGAGGGCTTGCAAGGTAGCCATGCTGCCACCGAATTCGTGGCCTGGTACAACGGCCATCCTGATTACCGCGAATGCCAGTTTGATCTTTCGCAAGAACGAGCGGCAGTG
The DNA here is from genome assembly GCA_964532665.1 of uncultured Anaerolineales bacterium. GTDB lineage: Bacteria > Chloroflexota > Anaerolineae > Epilineales > JAANWY01 > CAZHMV01. The sequence continues at coordinate 11,807 of CAZHMV010000118.1, read as the reverse complement.
ATTGGGGTGGGCAACGTCGCAGTAGACGTCTGCCGCGTCTTGTGTCGCACCCCGGAAGAATTAGCCAAGACCGACATCGCCGATTACGCCCTGGAAGCCCTGCGCCAAAGCCGCATCAGAGAGGTATATATGTTGGGGCGACGGGGGCCGGCTCAGGCAGCCTTCACTTATCCTGAAATCAAGGAACTGGGTGAGCTGCCTGATGCCGACATAATCGTTTTGCCAGAGGAGGCTGAACTGGATCCGCTTAGCCGAGAGATGTTGGAACGGGTCAAGGACCGGACTACGATGAACAAGGTTGAAATTCTGCAGGGGTACGCGCTCCGTAAGCCAACCGGCAAGTCGCGCAAGCTATTCGTGCGCTTCCTGGTTTCGCCGGTTGAACTTATCGGCAATGAGGCCGGCCAGGTGGTAGCCATGCGCCTGGTAAGAAATGAACTTTACCCCACCGAGGCCGGGACCCTCCGCCCCAGGCCCATCGATCAATTCGAAGAGCTGCCGGTTGGCCTGGTGTTCCGCTCTGTGGGGTATAGAGGGGTGCCGCTGCCAGGCGTGCCGTTCAATGAGCAGTGGAGGGTTGTTCTGAATAAGAAGGGTCGGGTGTTAGACCCCGACACGCAGAAGCCGGTGGTGGGGGAATATACCGCCGGCTGGATCAAACGGGGACCAACCGGTGTTATCGGGACCAACAAACCGGATGCTCTGGAAACTGTGAACTGCATGATGGCAGACCTGGCTAAAGGGTCGATACTGAACCCCTCACACCCTGAAGCAGCCGCCGTTGAGAAGCTTATTCGCCAGCGTCAACCGAATTTCTTTTCCTACGAAGATTGGCTCCGTCTGGATGAGATCGAAGTTACCAGGGGACGCGAATCAGGGCGGCCACGGGTCAAATTCACCCGCGTGGAGGATATGTTGGCTGCGTTGGGTCGCTAAAGTGACTTATGTGGCCTCCCCTTGTTTCCATTCCCGGTTACTACTCAGCCACCCTCCCGCAGGTTGCGATGCGCAATGGTTTTGCATCCGAAAAACGGCCTTGAAGCAGCGATTCTCGGCCAGAAAGGCTCCAAACCTGCGGGAGGGTGAGTAGCTATCACTGGTGGACGACCTCATCGAAGCCCACGGTGATCGGCTGCCGGCCTATTCGCAGGTTCTTGCAGGCTGTCGAATCGGCCGGCCATGAGAACGCGGATGGCGCCGATGGTCGGAATGCGCAGCCCCCCTGCATCCGGAAATCCGAGAGATCCGTGTTCTTGCGCCGGCTGCATCTGGCTTGCGGGCCAGCGGATGGTGTGGTAAAATGTGGCCGGCGGCGTTGGATTGTTGTTGAAAGGCGACGTATGAATTGAAGTATCTTCTTTGAGAGCCAAGCCGCGTTAGCTAAGGAGGGGGGTGCCCACTGTGGGCAGTTATTCTTTCTCTCACCTGTCCTATCGGCCTGTAAGCCGTAGTCTGGCATGGATTGACCATGCGGGCTGCGGCTGTTTTGTTTCTGGGGGCGTGTTCTGGCGGGCAGTTGGCAGACGGCACGTGGGGTGGCGGACCATCGGGGAAGGGCCTGGGGGTGATGGTCGGTCGGCAATGAAGCTGCGCCCGGCACGCGGCCGACTGCGTGGTTGAAGAAGGTTCGACGCTGCCTTGTGAGTCTCAGTGGATCCAGTTTTCGAGGAGTGAGGCACGCCTGCGTGCCTGGCCCGGCACGCGGCCGACTACGTGGTTGAAGAAGGTTCGACGCTGCCTTGTGAGTCTCAGTGGATCCAGTTTTCGAGGAGTGAGGCACGCCTACGTGCCGAACGGAGCCATCCTTCTGTACAGCGAGGATGAGTGCGGGGGGCTGTGGCCTTTCAAACGCAGAAAGTAGCGCTTGTGTGACTTGGAAGGCCGACCCAAGACCAAATCAATGCAATTACCTTGGTACGGGGTTATTCTCAAGATAGTGGTGGAGCTGGCTGCTCACTTGGATTTCAACACCTGACGAAGTACTAAAGGACCGTCCCATAAGTTTTCCGGTAAAGGTTGGTAACTCTTCCCTGCTCGAAGCAGGTCCGTGAGCCGCGGATTTTGGCAGGGCAAGGCCATCTGGTCATGGACCAGACAAGGAGGCTCTTTCAATGTCCACACGATTAGAGCGCGTTATCCGCATTGACCAGGAGATCCGTGTTGGCAACTACCCCTCGGCTGCCGGCCTGGCTGAGATGTTCGAGGTTTCGGAGCGAACTATCTACGCCGATCGCGAGTTCATGATCAATCGCCTGGGTGCTCCCATTGACTTCGACGAGGAGGCCGGTGGCTGGTATTACACCGACAGAACGTGGGTCCTGCCGGCGATCATGGTTAGCGAGGGGGAATTGTTGGCGTTCTTCCTGGGCCGGGCTGTGGCGCAGCAATACCTTGGCACGCCTTTTGAAAAGCCGCTTCGCTCTGCCCTGAGCAAGATTGCCGGCTATCTTCCGACCCATGTTCGCGTGGACCTGGCCGAAGCGTCACGCCACTACACAATCACCGCCGGCGCCACAATTAACGTGAACCCCCGACTGGTGTTGGATCTGGAGCGTGCCATGCGTGAGCATCGCCAGGCGTGGATGGTCTACTACACTGCCAGTCGTGACGAGCGCAACGAGCGGGTCGTGAATCCATACCACTTTTACAACGTACGTGGCGACTGGTATCTGTTAGCGTACGACCACTGGCGGCAGAACATGCGCAACTTCCACCTGGGGCGGATTGAGGAGTGGCGAGTACTCGACCGGCGCTTCGAACCGGATACGAGCTTTTCGGCAGAGCAGTACATATCTCGAGGCTTTCTGACCGAGGTAGGAGAAGAGGTGCTCAATGTAGCGATTCGGTTTGATGAGTATCAGGCGCGCTGGATTCGCGAACGGCGTTGGCATCCCTCGCAAGAAATCAAGGACTTGTCTGATGGCGGCCTTATTCTGCGTTTTCGAGCTGGCGGGTTAGATGAGATCAAACGCTGGGTGATGAGTTACGGCGCGCATGCCGAGGTGCTGGAGCCGCCTGAACTGAGAATGGCCGTGGCGAAAGAGGTGGGCAAGTTGGTCGAAATGTACCGGGACTGAAGGTATTTTGCAGCGAGTGAAACTATGTTGCAGTGGGATGTGGTAGAATAGTTGGGAGGTTCTACTCAGCCTTCCTTGATGCCGGCGGTTGAAACCGCGCCTACCATTGCGAAGTCGCCCTTCGGCGACTCGAAATCCAACCGACGAAGGTCGGTTTCGCAAGGGTTGCCGCGAATTCATTTGCCAGGCGCGAAGTGGCTGAGTAGTAACGTTGGGAGGCGCGAGCCGGCGGGATTACGCGAGCTGGTCGCTGAGAAACACGGAAGGCGGCAGAGTTTATCGGATGAGCGTCGAAGTACAGGTCACCAATCGGCCTCCAGGTTTCGAAGAAGACGTTCCGTCTTCGATGTTGGAGCTCTTCCGAGCGGTGTTGAACGTGCCCAACGCACGACCGTTCACACACCAAGCGGAGAGTTTCCGATTACACCAAGCACTTTCGGAGACGTTCCTCGTTGCTGGCACGGCGGCTGGCAAAACACTGGCTGTAGCTGTGCCAATATTCGACAAGCTGCGGCGCGGCGTTATCAAGAGGGCATGTTTTGTCTACCCGACCATTGCTTTGATGGAAGACCAGCGCCGGGTGCTGACTGAATTGGCTGAAGCTACAGAATGGAAGCGCAATGAGATCATCGGTCAGATTCAAGGCGGGATGTCTCGATCGGCGTTGATAGCTGCTCTGAATCGACCAGTGATCGTTGCGACGCCGGATGCGCTATATTGGTTCTTCCGCAAGAATGTAAAATACTCGAGTCTGCTCATCTACGGTCTGGCACTGGTAGATGAGTGGGTGCTCGATGAGGCCCACTTGTTTAACGGGTTGTCCCTACGAAACTTGACTCACCTCAAAACTCGCATTGCTTTGCTGGCAAGCCAACTGAGTCGCGAGTCACGCTGGCATGTACTGACTGCTACTCCCACAGATGACCTACGGGCTCTAACTGGTGGTGAGCGGATAGATGGGCGTTCTAAGTGTGGGGATGTCCATGCGCTTTTCCTGCCGCCAGTTGAGATCAAGCGACGGGAATCTGTGTTGCGAGATGCTGTTGAGGCAGAACTAGCAGATGGTGCAAACAAGGTACTTCTTGTGCTCAATTCGGCTGCGGCCGCTCATCGTCTGTTCGACAAAGTACGAGGTGATGCGCCGCCACCACTGCCAGTTGAACTGCAAAGGCGCTTTGGGTGGGTAATGTGGAGAGAGTTGCGTGCTTGGCTGATATCCGAGGGGTTAGCAAACACGGCTCGAAAAGTGGCTGATTTCACGCGTCAGGAAGAACCACCGCGCTTGCGAGAACTGCCGCACGATCAAAGTGTTACTTTGCCGACGGAAACCCTCGTGGCAGGTCTGGCTCGCCTCTTGGAAACACGGAGCCGAGTGTTGCGCACTGTTGCGTACGAAACGGCACGGGAAGGACAAGTAACTCTGGGCAGCGGCATTGAAGCCAGGCTAGGACAGCGCGGACGGATCGTGCGTGCACTGTGGGATGCCGTCAAGGCGAGACTTGGAACCATGTATTCCGCTGAAGAAGCAAAAGAGGTCCTGGCGTTGCTGGCCAAGGAATGGCAGGATACCATAGATCAGAATTGGGGCACGGAACTATCAATCACGCCCCCAGACTTTCCTGAGTTAGTCGAAAATCTAATCAAGGCCGGCTTGCCTCGCCCGCTGGCACGGGCAGTTACAGCTTTTCTTGCAGCGTCGGTCGAGGTACCGGCAGAATTGGCCGAGTCTCCACGGCCATCGGACGCGGTTTTGGACAAGCGTCCGGTGGCCCTGGCTTGGTTAGAATGGCTAGTTGCTGAGGACGAGCGCGAAGGCCTCGCGGTGCGGATACAAGCAGCGTTGGAAACTGGTGAATTAGAGGCAGATGCTCGCCACATCGCGACGTGGGGCGAGACGGGTGTGCCAGTCATCCTCTACACCGGTCAGATGTCCAAGAGCGCCCGTCGGGGATTGATTAGTGCTTTTAGCAAGTTGGAGCAAGCTGTCTTGATCTCGACGCCGGCGGTGGAGGTGGGTGTGGACTTCGCCGCCGATGTGTTGATCACAGAGCAATGCGACGGGCCAGGCTATCTGCAGCGTTTCGGTCGGGTCGGCCGACGAGCCGGAATCCAAGGCAAAGTCGTGACACTACTGCGGGATGAGTCCACATGGAGGGTATTGCGCGAGCGAGTGTCTGGCTGGCCGCTGGCCGCAGATGACGAGCCTGTGGCTGATCGAGAGGCTTTCTCCGCCATGATCGTAGATCCAGGGGAGCCGACAGATCCAGCCCATAGCCTATTCCCAGCTCGCCAGTATGTCGCTGAGTCGATCTACTTGGATGCCACTCAGCGCTTAGTCAACGATCAATTAGGACGCATTGGCCGCCGGCTGAATGATGAAATGTTTCCTGATGAACGAGTAGCCAAGCTCGCCGAGGCTATGCGGACCGCCGAGGCCCCGTTCGCCTACGGATTGAGAGGAACGCTGCCCGGGGTGAGGCTGCGGGGTAGCGCGGGCGGTGATGCTTTCTACGTACTGAGCAAGGTGAGCAACGAAAAGCTGTTGCCCGCCGACTCCCCGTTCGAAGCAGCTCGAGCAGAGATCGGTTACACTCAGTTTCTGTGGCAACCACGCGAGTGGGACATCGTAGTGGACTGGAAACGTACATTGGCGGCCAGCCAGGCTCTCTTCTATCGACTAAAGGGAGATTGGCAGTTGGCGACGGGATATGGAATTGCTCGCGATTATCTAACTGGTTCATCGCTCCTAAACCGACGACCACTCCGCCAGTTGCTTGAGCAAGCTCCTGAGAGCTTATTGGCAATGGTTATACAGGCTAGCAATCCACAGTTGGCGCCACTGCAGCGGCTAGGAGACGCGTTGTTACTGTATGCCACACCGTTCGCGGGATTGATCTTGGCCCAAGGGGACATCTATTTGCGCCGGCAACATAGAGAGGGTGGCTCGATGGAAGTGGAAGACAGGTTAGGAGACCCGCTGCCGTTGTCTGATCAGGTGTGGCTCTTGTTGGTGGAGGATAAGGAGGAGGCGTTGCGTCGGCTAGATGCTGCCGACCTGCGGAACCGCGAGGAACTCAAGGTAGAGTTCGGAGGAGAGTACGTGATGTTATTGGAACAGATGGCTGGTGCATGCTTCTACGCCTACGAAAGGCTGATGAGCAATGTGGGTTGAGCGATACAAGGCGGCACTGGGCAAATCAAACCACGGCGGTCAATCACTGTACGATCACATCTTTCAGGGTGTCGAAGCCGGCTTGCGGGTGGCGCAGCTCACCCCTAATATCCCCAAGGCTCAGTTGGACATTCTCATCTTCGGGTTGTGTGTGCACGATGTGGGGAAGTTGGATCCGGATTTCCAGGCCATGCTTCAGGCTGTTGTAGCTGACGAACCTTTGCCGCCAAAGCGGATAAAACATGAGGCCAGTACCTTTGATTATGACCACGTAGAGCTGATCGAGAACAGCATCGAGGAGATAGCAGATGAGGTACGAGCAACTCTCGACTACAAGCTCAACCCGGACAATCTGGTTGGTGGAGAGATGGAATGGGTTTGGGCACTAACCGTGACGCATCACGGACTCTTTTACCTCAGCTATGAGCGAGGACGAGATGGCATCTTGCGCCGGTTGATTCGACGAACCTGGACCAGCTTCTACCCAGGCGAAGAAGAACGAATTACCTTGACTGACTTGCTCTTCGAATTCTACCCTGTGGGAGGCTTGGTGATTATCGGGGATTTGATGGGTAGCTATGCTTTTGAGCAGGAACGAAGTCTGGACTGGGCTTTCCGGGGAGTCACGTCGCTGCCGGCAGTCTTCGACCGACTGCTGGCTGAGGCCGATGATCTGGAGCATACCATCCAGCAGTACGATCCACGTATATATGGATTACGGGAAACGCTGAGGTTGTTGGCAGAGGGATGTAAATGACGAATCGAGTAGTTGAGGAGGGTTTGTCGTGAGCGGAGAACACACGAGTTTATTGGCGGAGCTGGTGGCTCAGCCCGTGCAAGAGTGGGCTTTGACACAGGTTGTCGAGGTCGAAGAGTTGGCCCAACGCATTACAAGTGGCGTTGTCCAGTGGCAGACCGAATTGCCTGATGGTTCGCTCCTGCAACTAGCTCGTCTTCATGCTCCACTGGTGCAGCGAGAAGAGGTATTCCTTGGCAACGTGCTACTGAACGATTTCTTGTTCAAGGCACTACCTCGTGCAGCGGCTCAGCTCGGCCTGAATCGATGTGTCCAAGTGGCCAATGATCTTGATAATGCGTACTTCCTCATGCACGGTTCGCTGGATCTAGAGTCGATACGAGACGCTTGGACGCACAATATCGCAGATCGCCTGTCCTCTCTGTATTTTGGTGATAGCAATCTGGACGCCGGTGTGCACGGCACGATCCATAACATGCTCACTTTCTACAAATGCAACATCGAGCCATTTCCTGTCTTCATTATTCCAAGGTCTCTGTTGCCCGATCTTCTCAACACGGTCATCGCATGGCTGCGGCGCTTGCTGGAAGATGACGGTGCTTCCGCGTTAGCAAAGGCCGACAACATTCCAGTAGATGTTGCATCTTCGCGCCGGATCAACGTTATTCTCTCACATCTCAGTTTCTTCTTCTGTCGTGATGGACTGGAGATGCAGAGTTTCTATCGTTTCATCACTCAGTCAATGGAGGACGGCCGTCTACCTGCCGATCCAGTGCACCGTGCCTTCGGCGTACCGCTCGGGGGCGAGCTAGATAAGGACACATTCAATCGAGTCAAGGGGAGCGAGGAGGGTATAGACTATGTTGCGCTGAGGAAAGCTATAAACACCTGGCTGGATCAAGCAGAAAGCCTCGTGGCTGAAGGGCGGGCTGAGGAAGTGGCTCCTTACCTGACCGACAAGATGCTGCCACTGTCGCCACATGAAGTGGTTCAGCGGCTATTGCAGGGGGTCCAGCTCGGCTATTTGCCTGCCGCCACGACACTGGATGGTGGTGAGGACGAAAAGCAACCTCTAGCCTGTCGCTTCTGTGGAGCCGATGTCGCCGTCGTGCCAGAACGGAACATTATTGGCGGTTTGAAGACCGGTGGTCGCTTCAATCAGTCAGTGCAAAGAAATGCGGATCGTTTCTGTGTACGCTGTGCGCTTTCCAGCTATCTCGAAAACAAGAGGCTGGGAATGCAATTCGACTCGGGCGGATTCCCAGTACCCAAACTGTACAATGTGGTCTTCCACTACGGCCGCCACGATGAGGTGGATACGGTCGTGTTGCAACGTCAGATGGATGCTGTATTGAACCATGCAGCAGACGAGGAAGCCCTGCACGAGATTAAGCGTGCTCTGGCAGAGATTCGCCGTGAAGTAGAGGCTCAACTACAGCCGGAACTGACCTACAGCTCCCTGGAGGCGTTGGAGGCGGCTGCACTTGCTGCACTGGAAGGATGGGAGGCGCCAGCATTGGATGTAGCTGCCCAGATGCAGACTGACATCCAGACCCAAGTGTTACCACTAGGGGCCGGCTCTCATCGCCTGTTGGTCTTTGTGCTCCCCCAGCTCCGGCCTGGCACCCAGGAATCGATGGACTTTGTGCAGCGACGTTTCTCCCAGAGCCGTCTGGCCGCTTTTACACTGCTGGCTCTCTTGCGAGGCTTGTGTAGCTGTGACGGGCCTTACTATTTTCAATCCATGCCCACCCTCAGCACTGAGGGAACTCAGCCTGACACTTTCTACGTGCTAAACCGTCCCGAACGAGCTAGCGAGGCCTTGCACAAGTATGCTGCAATAACCGACTTCGCTCGACGGGTGACAGTCTACCGTCGCGGCCACTCTCCCTTGGCTGATTGGGTGCTGCTAGCCGAGAAACTCCTCGAAGATCCGTTATCCGTGTTCTCCGACGTGCTCCGAAATTCGCCGCTTCGAGCCGGTGATGATTTCAAGGACTACAGCTATCGTCGTCTATCGAATGTCTTCGTTCCTGGAATGGGAATAGTGAACTCTCTAGAGTATCTTGAACTGTTCGAGCAACTTAAGCAATTGCAACAGGAGGTGACCTGATGCCAAAGCAAGTTGATGTGTCGGCGCTGGATGAGTTCTGTACCCAGCTTTTCGGCACGTTGGACCGTCTCGGTGGGGAACTACTCCCCGTATATCTAACTGAGCGGCCCACCGCCTTCGAGAAATATCCACGACTGCTGCTGGGAGCCATCCAACGCTATGACGGTGTGGAAGCTGGTTTCGATGAGTGGATGACCAAGGTCCTACGTGATGCCAGCGACCACCACAGGCAGGATGAGTTTCCTGAACTGATTGCTTTGCGCAGTTGGCTGGTGGATCATCGAGAGCTCTTCGAGGGCAATCGAGATACACTTAACCATCTCAAGCGCAGCCTCTATGGTCGTGCCTACGCCTACCTGTATCCTCGGCGGGCGTTGTGCACAGCCTATGCTGAAGCCCATCGAGGTGACCCAAGCGCACTCGAAGTCGAATCCATTGAGGCAAACTTCCGTCATGAGGTGAAGCCTCAGGTCGAAGGACTAGCCGAGGTGTACGATAAGGAGGCGCTAAAGCAAATCCTTGATGATGCGGAGAGCTACCTGATAGCCTATCGATCCCGCTTCCGATGGCGCTCACGCGACACTGGAAGCGGCGCGCAATGAGCCTAGGGGACCAGGGGAACCCAAGACGCGATACGGAGGCAAAGGAGGAAGTCGACAATGAGTAAATTGGATCAGTTCATACAAGGTTTGGCCGAAGCGGAGAACGTTCTGAAGCCTCGCAGATTAGGAAGGCAACTCAGAGCTCCAGCTATTTTCACACGCCAAGTGGTGACAATTGCCGGTGTCAAGACGGTGCAGGGTCGCTTCTTGCCCGTGTCTCACGAGGGACATTCCAACGAAACCTACGTTGATAAAGTAGATCTGCTCGGTAAGGTGCGGGCTGAATTCATCGGCCGCAAGCTGAAAGGTACCGAGCGCCGAGCCCACATGACTCTGTTCCGAGAGATGGTAGAGAACCACAACGGCGATGGATGGCGAAGTTTCTTCAGTGAGAATTTCGGAGGACAGTGTACTATCCCTGACCAATTGTGCATCGCTTGTTGGAACTGCTCGCTGTTCGGCGGGTTGGATGCGCGTGGACAAGCTGCTACGTTCTCGCGAATCCGCTACTTTGACACCTTCTCCGTCGAGGATGCCCTGGATTGTGTAGCCAGTGCCGACAGCGACGAAATGGGGATAGGCAATCAGGTGTACGAAGACCTATCACGCGAGACGGAAACGGGTGAAGCTCAGCGGCGTGGTCGGGAGAGCTACCACCTGTACGAGTACGTCAAAGCCGGCACCCGCTTCCCCTTCATCACTATCATCGAGAGTCCTACACTGCTCGACGTGGCTGGCTATCTTCACGCAGTGCGTCGGGCGGACGCCCATGGCTATGGCAAGTATTCGGCCAACCACGGGAAATTCGACACCCAGTTCCTCGTTGTAGCGAACGGTTACCCTCGTTTTTCGGTGTTGGACATGCTAGGGTGGGCCGAGGCTGGAAAGCTTGCACAGCACTTCACCGAAGGAGCCATAGCTTTCGATGCGCTGACTGAGCCACTAGCGTTCTTTGGAAAAGAGATCGAGAAACTGGCGGGACAACTCCGAGAGGCATTCGATGGTTACTTGGCTACCCTCTGATAGCGAGGTGAGAGCATATGCTCTACGCACGGAAAATAGCTCTGCGCAATTGTGGCCGCTTCTCGGTCATTGCGTCGGATTTCGGCTCGGACTACCGGACTCACACCCACGTCAGTGGAGAGGCACTCTACGCAAGTCTGACCCGGGGTATCACCTGGCGACCACGGCCCATCGTGATCAGGCAGGATGACTATGATTTTCGTCGAGATTACGATGTGGCCGAGATGCCAGTCTGGTTCACGCCCGGTATCTTCCTGAACAGTGATGGCAGCCACCAATTGACGGACCGGGACACAGACGCTAATTTCTTCAATGCGGTCCACGAGTTCTATCCTAGCACGAGTGGTGGGTACAAGTTTGATCGTAAGACGGATGAACTGAAGCCGAGTGGGCGGCCAGCCCACGTACCCACTTACGGAACCTGGCAGGCCATCATGCCCGGCCGGAGTATGGTCACCTATGCCTTCTCTCCTGACCAAGTGCTGTTGGAAACGTATCAGGTCGATCAGGCCTACCTTCTTGGGAAGAAGCGGACGATGATGCAGGTTGTAGCCCTGTCGAAGATCATTCAGGGAGAAGCTGTAGATGGTGCTTGCATCACTCCCTGGCTTCAGGTTGCGTCAGCGGACGTCACGCGGTTCCGTCGCTTCGAGGTGTTGGCCGGCACGGTGCGCTACGTCATTATGCGTGGCGAGACGCGTCCAACTGGACGACACATGCGATTCTCGAACCTGGCACGGGGTGGTCAATCGCTTTGCCTGCCCGATTTCTACCTGGCTCAGACACCTCTACCACTGTAGAATCCGGGATACGCTTGTCCAGCCGGCGCTTCACGCTATACGAGCGGTTGTAGCGGCAACAGATAGTTAGCGGATAAGCGGATGGCTGGCCGGCGTCTCCATCCGCGCATCCGCTGCCTGTTGCTCCGGCGAGGCCGGCAACGGATGGGGGAACAGTAAGCAGCCGGGAGCCAATCCGCTTATCCGCTGTCGATCCGCTGCATCAACACATCCGACGTTGGGCAGCATCGGATGGGCGGTCAGCGGATTGGCTGCGCCGAAAC
>CAZHMV010000117.1:15416-18328 GCA_964532665.1 uncultured Anaerolineales bacterium | reverse complement strand
CGCGTTTGCAAACTCGCCGGCCGGCAGAGCAATCGCATCGGCGTAGGTGTTCAGGGAGGCGGCGAGGTCGGCGACAGCAACCAGCTCCAGAATCTCGGCCTGGGAGAAGCCGGCCTCTGCCAGGTGGTTGAAATCGTCGTTGGTGAGGCTGGCCGGGTCAGTAGCAGCCCGGACGCCGAAGAAAACTGCCAGCTTCAGCCGGGCCGGCAGCTCCACAGCGTTCAGGTCATGGATCAAAGCGGCGAGCGTGGTCCCGTTGATGCCCATCGCACCCAGCAGAGCCGAGTGCATCTCCTGGCAGTACAGGCAGTTATTGGCGCTACTAACCGCGACAATAATCATCTCTTTTACCGTCCGCGGCACCTGCCCCTCGATCAACGTGCCACGAACCTTTTCCCACATGCCTTTCAGAATCGAAGGGCTGAGGGCCATGGATTGAAAAAATGTCGGCACCCTGCCAAACTCCCGCTGAATCTCAGCGTAGACAGTCCTGACTTCCTCCGGGGCCTGTTCTGATTGGACTAGGTAATATCGGGCCATCGGTGCTCTCCCCTCGCACGAGCCTGCCAAAGATGTGAGGAACTGGGTATGTACGGCCGGCCGTATTCTGGTTCGATGAGTTATCAAGATTTTATGGAAGATGCGGTTTCTGTCAAGGCCGCACAACATCACGCCTTGCATACACGTAAGGTTACTACTCAACCACCCTCCCGCAGGTTGCGATGCGCAATGGTTTTGCATCCGAAAAACGGCCTTGAAGCAGCGATTCTCGGCCAGAAAGGCTCCAAACCGGCGGGAGGGTGAGTAGCTACCACGTAAGACAATGACAACTTAGGCGCTCATAGTACCGGAAGACGAGAAGTCAACCACGTAAAATCCCAAACCTGCCGGTTTAATCAGGCAGGTTTTTGTTGTTTGAGGGGGTGATGACACAGGGCATTATCGTACGTATGTGGTACACACATCGCCATCTGGTGAACGCCCTGCCCGAGAGACCGTCTCGCGTTTGTAGAGACAAGGATTGTAAGCTCTAGTCGAACGAAGAATCGTTGAAAGGAGACAATGATGTTGAATCGAATTGGACGTGCAGGTATGGTTGCTATCTTTCTCGTAGTGGCATTTCTTGCCTTTGGCGGTGCCCCGCGAGCTCACGCCGCCGGCGGTGCCTCGGTGGTCGAAAGCGTTGTGCACGAAGCCGACATTTCGGGCGTTGTGGACCTTATTCAGCAGGCGCTCATTGATCACCGTGGCCTTTCCCTGGATGACAATGCCGTCATCTACGGTGCCATCGGCCGCACCAACCAGGCGATTGACCGCCTGTACAATACGGGAGCCACCGGTGACGTTTTCAATACCGCCGAGGACTTGCTGCTGACCCAGTTGGACTTGCTCCACGAGGTCGAAGCCGCGACTTTGAGCCAGGATATTGGTGATCTCAATACAGTCGTTGTCGGATTGGTTGACGTCGCCCAGCGCCGGCTGGCCTTCGAGCGCCAGATGGGCAACCCCTTCACTCTGTTGGGTGCTGCACATCCTGCCAACGTGGTGGACATTGCCCGCGATGACGCGGCAACTCGTATCGCTATGGCCAGCGTGATCTCGGCCCTGGTAACCGGCCAGCCGGTTGACCTGGACATCAGCGATGTGGTCTACCGGGCTCTGGGCGAGACGTCGCGCGGGCTGGACCTGGTTGATGAGACGGGCGAGACGGGTGATGTGTTCGACGCGGCCGTGAATTTGCTGGAGCATCGTTTCCAGTTCCTGGCCGACCTCGAACAGGCTGTCATCAGTGGCGATCTCGATGACCTGCGAGCAGTCGCCGACAGTTGGGTAAACCTGTCCCAGGAGCAACTGATCTTCGAGCGCCAGTTGGTGGCCCGCGAGTCCGATCGCGCAGGCCGAAGCTTCCTGCAGCGTCGTGGTGCCAGCTTCCTCGGCCGGCGCAGCAGCCTGGGCAGTTCCCGGACCTCAGCACACGACACCCGGATCGGGCGCGCCAGCACCGGCACGCAAATCTACACGGTGCAGGCTGGCGACACCCTGAACACCATTGCCGATCGCTTTAATACGACCGTTGACAACATCGCCCAGGTAAACAACATCGCGCAACCGAACCTGATTTCCACGGGTATGCAACTGGTAATTCCGGTGGCCTCGGCCCGGTAAGCAGAAAGCACTTGCCAGCCGAATCTGGCTCAAGCTAAGCACACAAGTACAACTGAATATGGGTATCTGTTACCCAAAGACAAAGGCCCTTTCCTGAGAGGAAAGGGCCTTTGTCATCGACGAGTATGCCAGAAATGGCACCACTTTCAATGACGAAGGGAGTATGATATGCTGCACAGAAGTTCGCGCTTTGCTTTAGCTGTTCTATTTCTGGCCGCCTTGCTGGTGGCCGGTGGCTCCATCTCTCCTGCCCACGCAGCCGGCGAGGCTACTTACATCGAAGATGTTGTCCACTCGGCTGATATCGACCATATCACAACGCTCATCGACAACGCGCTGACCCACCTTGACGGTCTGCAGCTCGATGATCATGGCATCGTCTATGACGCGCTGGGACGCACGAACACAGCCCTTGACTTGCTGTACAGCTCGGGTGCTACCGGCGACGTATTCGACACGGCTGAACAGGTGCTGCTGACTCAGCGCGACCTGTTGCAGGAAGTCGAACACGCGACGCTGACCGGCAACCTGGCCGATCTCTCCACCGTGACCCCGCTGTTGGTTGACTACGCTCAGGCCAGACTGGCCTTTGAGCGCCAGACGACCCTTACGCACAGCGGTCGCTTGCCATTGTCGGGCTCTCACCTGGGTAGCAGTTTCTTGCATGACCGTAGCCTGCTCGGTAGCCGGAGCCTGATTCCGAGCCGCTCGCTCTCGACGCCATACTACCCGAGCCGCTCGCTCTC
>CAZHMV010000117.1:8088-15316 GCA_964532665.1 uncultured Anaerolineales bacterium | reverse complement strand
CTCTCGACGCCGTACTACCCGAGCCGTTCGCTCTCGACGCTGCACCCCCGAGGCCGTTCACTCTACTATCCCGGCAGCAGCTTCCTGACGCGGCGGCACAGCCGGCTCTCTGGCTCCTTCGGGCATCGCAGCTTGTTGTTCGGGCGGGGTTTCAGTCGTTACGGCTTCTACCGCTAGCTTGCCACAATCCCTGACCCCCGATCCACAGGGAGACGCGGGTCCAGGCTCAGCCTGGACCCGCGTCTCCCTGTGGATCATCCTGGCTTGACCCAACCAGCCTTTCTGTGCTAAACTATAGACCGACTGGTCGGTCTATAGTTTAGCGGAGGTAGCTACTCACCCTCCCGCAGGTTTGAAGCCTGTCTGGCCGAAGATCGCTGCTTCAGTGCCGTTTCCTGGAGGCAAGACCACTGGACATCGCAACCTGCGGGAGGGTGGCTGAGTAGCAACTTGGGGAGCAGAGATATGCTGGAGTGGATAGGCACGTCAGAGGAACCCAGAAGTACACGCCGGCGGATTCTGGAGGCGGCGGTCGAGGTCTTCGCCGGCAAGGGCTACCACGAGGCGCGCGTTGACGAGATCGTTGAGGTTTCAGAGACCTCCAAAGGGGCGGTCTATTCCTATTTCCCGAGCAAGGAGAGAATCTTCCTGGCCCTGGTGGATGAGTTCGCCCGTCTCCTGGGAAAGCAGCTTGAGGAGGCGATGGCCGGCGAAGAGAGCGGAATCCGGCGTGTGGACGCTGCCCTCCGGGCATGCCTGGATACTTTTGGCCGCTACCGCAAGCTGGCGAAGATCTTTCTGGTCCAGGCGGCCGGCCTGGGGACGGCCTTCGAGGAAAAGCGTCTGGAGGTTCACGACCGTTTCGCGGAGTTGATCAAAAGCCACCTGGATCGAGCTGTGGCCGATGGCGATATCCCGCCTCTGGATACCCGGGTGGCTGCCTATATTTGGATGGGCGCTATCTACGAGGTGGTGATCCGCTGGGTGTATAGCGGTCAGCCGGAGCCGGAGCAGGTTCTACCAACGCTGCGAACCATGTTGCTACGCAGTATCGGCGTGTCTGAAGAGCGGATCCGCCAACTGGACGCCGGCTCTTCTGGAGCGTAATGCTGTGGAGACAGCCCTGGTGCAGGAAGCAGCCACGGGACTCCCGTGGCACGACGGTGCCACCAGCCGGACCAGGCAACCGGTTCTGGTGAGTTATACGCGACCGTGGCACGATGGTTCGTTGATCGATTTTCTGCAGCCGGCCGCCGGCATGCCTCGCGTGTACTGGGAGAGTGAGAGGATGCCGGTCGGGTTTGCCGGCCAGGGTGTGGCAGCCGCCTTGATGGCCGCCGGTCCACGCCGATTCCAGACCATTCAACGGGGCGCGAACCGGCTCTTTGATAGCGCCATCCTGGAGGCCGTGGGCGCTCCGCCGACAGCGGGCCCCCGCCTGTTCGGTGGCTTCTCCTTCCAGGCAGAGCACACGCCCAACGGCATCTGGGCTGCCTTCCCGGCAGCGTACTTCGTGCTTCCCCGCTATCAACTGACTCAGATCGAGGGCCGCAACTGGCTGACTGTCAATCGGTTTGTGAATTGCGAATCTGGAGTTCCGAATTCGCAATTGCAGGTTGTGAATCAGGCCGGTTCGAGTTCCACATTCGCAATTCGCAATTCGCAATTCGCAATTCGCGACTCGATGGATGCTGCGACCTGGCGTCGTCTGGTAAAGAATGCTGTCCTCCGCATCCATCACGGCGAGCTAGAAAAGGTTGTTCTCGCCCGGACCTGTGAGTTGACGATGGATCGACCTATCGACCCCGTTCAGGTTTTGTCACGACTGAAACGTCGCTACCCCAACTGTTATCGGTTCTGGATCGAGCCGGCTCCGGGCCATGTCTTCTATGGAGCGACGCCCGAGCTTCTCGTGGAGGTTGCCGGCTCGGCTGTGCGAACGGTAGCCATGGCGGGCTCCATAGGCCGGGGCGATTCAGCCGAGGTGGATGCCCTGTTGGCACAGCAACTCATGACCAGTCCAAAAGAGCGCCAGGAACACGCGTTCGTGGTGCACGCCGTCGAAGCAGCGCTGCATCCATTGGTAAGACAACTGCATGTGCCAGAGCAACCGACAGTGCGGCGGCTCCACAACATTCAGCATCTGCAGACGATCATCGAGGGGGAGTTGGCCGGTGGTGTTGGGGTGTTGTCAGCGGTTGAAGCCCTGCATCCCACACCGGCGGTAGGAGGCGTGCCCCGAACGCTGGCCCTGCAGATGATCGCCGAGGCGGAGCCTGTGTCGAGGGGCTGGTACGCCTCTCCTGTCGGCTGGATGGATTCTCGGGGCAACGGCCTGTTCAGCGTGGCAATCCGGTCGGCGGTCAGCGTGGGGACGCACGCACGGCTGTATGCCGGGGCCGGCATCGTCGCTGACTCTGACCCGGAGCGAGAGTGGGAAGAGACGGGGCTGAAGTTCCGGCCGATGTTGGAAGCATTGGAATGAAGGCACCCAACCGAAATACGCTGTGGGCTCGGGTATTCGTGGATGAGCTGGCGCGGGCTGGCCTGCGTGCGGTCTGTATCGCGCCCGGTTCACGCTCAACGCCGCTAACCGTCGCCTTTGCTGAGCAGGGGCGGATCGCAGTCTATTCTAACATTGACGAGCGGAGCGCCGGTTTCTTCGCCCTGGGAATGGCGCTGGCCAGCGGCGCTCCGGTGGCGTTGGTGTGTACCTCAGGCACGGCGGCGGCCAATTTCCACCCGGCCATCATTGAAGCTCATCAGTCGCATGTACCGCTGCTGGTTTTGACGGCCGATCGCCCCCACGACCAGCGGGACAGTGGAGCGAATCAGACCATCGACCAGGTGAAGATGTTCGGCGATCACGTCCGCTGGTTCGTGGACGTAGCGCCACCCGAGGCCGCTCCGCCACCGCGCACGCTCCGCTATTTGCGCACCCTGGCCTGTCGATCTCTCGCGGTGGCCGGCGGTCCTCCGCCGGGACCAGTCCACCTCAACTTTCCGTTTCGGAAGCCGCTCGAACCCACGCCGGTGCGTGGCGACGTTCCAGACAAGCCCGACGCGGACGCGGTACTGGCTTACGATGGCCGGCCTGGCGGCTCACCCTTCACGCGCATCACCCGGGGAACTCTGTCGCCCTCCGACGATCAGATTGATGTGCTGGTGCAGGCTATCACCAACGCAGCCCGCGGCCTCATCGTTTGCGGACCATATCGACATAACTCCACGGATGCGTTTCCGCAAATCGTGGCCCGCCTGGCCCGGGTCATCGGCTATCCAATCTTTGCCGATGCATTGTCGGGGATGCGGTTTGGCCCTCACGTTGAACAGGCGGAGCCGCTGCTCGTCGCCGGCTACGAGACGTTTCTGCAGAGCGGTGTGGCGTCCACCTGGGAGCCCCCGTCGCTGGTTCTCCGCTTCGGCGGCATGCCGACGTCCAGGGCATTGCAGGAGTATCTGGATTCGCTGTCGGAGTGCCGGCAAATCGCAGTGGACGCCAGCGGTGTCTGGCGAGACGCCGGCTTTTGGGTCAGCGAGTACATCTGGGCCGATCCGCAGGCGACGTGCCGGCGGGTGCTGGGCCGGCTGGAAGCCGTGCCCATGCCCGTCGCCGATCCGGGGTGGATCGCCTCGATTCAATGGGCGGAGAAGCGGTGCTGGGAGGCGACGGATGCCGCCTTCCGGGATGAATTCTTCGAGGGGGTGGTCCTGGCCGACGTGGCTGAGTTGTTGCCGGCCGACGCGACGCTTTACGTGTCTAACAGCCTGCCCGTTCGTGATTTGGATCAGTTCGCGCGACCGCGCCGGGCGGGACTCCGCGTGCTGGCCAATCGCGGCGCAAGTGGAATCGATGGCACGGTCTCCAGTGCCCTGGGAGCGGCGGCTGCAACAGAAGCCCCTCTCGTGCTGGTCACCGGCGACTTGTCCTTCTACCACGACCTGAACGGGCTCCTGGCGCTGCGGCGCTGTGGCGTGAAGGCCACGATCGTGGTGATCAATAACAACGGCGGCGGCATCTTTCACCGACTGCCCATCGCCAGATTCGATCCGCCTTTCACCGAGTATTTCGTTACTCCGCACGGGCTGGACTTCGAGCCGGCGGTGCGCATGTACGGTGCCGATTTTGTGCGGGTCGAATCTCGAGCCGCGTTCCGACAGGCACTGCGAGCATCCATGGGCGCAGAAGCGCCCTGTGTGATTGAGGTTGTCAGTGATCGGGGCTGGAATCATCGGTATCATCGCGAAATCGTAGACAAAGTCACGAGGGAGATGCAACATGATGGTAGATTGGGTTGAAGTCGGAAATTTCGAGGACATAACCTATCACAAAGCCGCCGGCATGGCGCGTATCGCGTTCAACCGGCCAGAGATTCGCAATGCCTTCCGGCCAAAGACGATCGATGAGCTGATTGAGGCTTTCGACGATGCCTGGGAGGATCCCAGGATCGGTGTGGTGCTTTTCACCGGCAATGGGCCGGCCAGCGACGGCAAATATGCCTTTTCTTCCGGAGGCGATCAGACGGTCCGGGGCGATGCCGGCTACGTGGGCGACGATGGCATTCCCCGGCTCAACGTGTTGAAGCTGCAGCGCATCATCCGCTCGATGCCCAAACCGGTGATCGCACTGGTGGCTGGGTACGCCATCGGCGGTGGCCACGTGCTGCACGTGGTTTGTGACCTGACGATCGCAGCCGACAATGCCATCTTCGGGCAGACCGGTCCCAAGGTGGGCAGTTTCGATGGGGGTCTGGGGGCCAGCTATCTGGCGCGGATCGTCGGCCAGAAGAAAGCGCGGGAGATCTGGTATCTGTGCCGGCAGTACACCGCGCACGAGGCGCTGGACATGGGGTTGGTGAACAAGGTCGTGCCTCTGGAGGAACTGGAGGCCGAAGGTGTGCGGTGGGCCCAGGAGATTCTGAAAAAGAGCCCCATCGCCATCCGCTGTCTGAAGGCAGCCTTCAATGCCGACTGCGATGGTCAGATCGGTCTGCAGGAGTTCGCCGGCCACGCCACCATGCTCTTCTACATGAGTGAGGAAGGGCAGGAAGGCCGCAACGCGTATCTCGAGAAGCGCGAGCCTCGGTTTGACGGGTATCCGTGGCGACCGTAGTTTCAGTGAAACGTAAAACGTGAAACGTGATGCGCGATACGCGATACGGGGTGCGGGATGCGAACCACTTCACGTTTTACGTTTCACGAGCGAGAGGATTGTATGACGCATATAAAGCAGACAAGCGAGACCCAGGCGTGGATGATGGCGGCCCGGCCAAAGACGTTGCCGGCAGCGCTGTCACCGGTGATCGTGGGGATCGCGTTGGCTTTCCGCGACGGTGCCTTTTCGCCCTTGCCAGCCCTGGCGGCGGCGGTGGGGGCACTGCTCATCCAGATTGGGGTCAATTTCGCGAACGACTATTTTGACTACGTCAAAGGAGTGGATACCGCTGATCGAGCAGGACCGACGCGGGTCACTCAGAGTGGCCTGATCCCGCCCGGGCGGGTCAAAAGAGGGATGATTTTCACTTTCGTCCTGGCTGCGGTTGTGGGTCTCTACCTCGTCGCTGTGGGCGGCTGGCTCATCCTGATCATCGGGATCGCCTCCATCGTCTCCGCGATTGCGTACACCGGCGGCCCCTACCCGCTTGGGTCCCACGGGCTGGGCGACCTGTTTGTGTTTATCTTCTTCGGACTGGCGGCCGTGGTCGGCACGTACTACGTTCAGGCCCTGAGGCTCACACCGCTGGTGGTTGTGGCGGCCATCCCAATGGGCACTCTCGCCACGGCGATCCTGGTGGTCAACAATTTGCGAGACATCGACACGGATCGGCGGGCGGGCAAACGCACCCTGGCGGTGATGATGGGGCCGCGGGCAACTCACGTGGAGTACGTGCTGCTTCTGGCGGTGGCATACATCACCCCGCCGTGGCTATGGCTTGCCGGGCGGGCCTCAGCCTGGGTTCTGCTGCCGTGGGCATCGCTGCCCCTGGCCGTCGGAGTCACTCGAATGGTAACCGGGGGGAAGACAGGGCCGGCGCTGAATGAGGCCCTGGCGAAGGCGGCCAGACTCGAGCTTGTATTCGGCTTTCTATTCGCGGTAGGTCTGGCATTGTGACCTTCGTGAAACGTGAAATGAAGACACATGCTTGACTGGCTGGCGCATCGTGTCATCTCCAGTCCGGATCGGATTGCGCTGATCTACGGAGACCGGAGATGGCGGTATGCCGAATTGAACGATCTGGTGGCGGAGATGGCCGGCCGGCTAGCCTCCGCCGGTGTCACGGCTGGGGACCACGTGGCCGTGCTGATGCCGAATCGGCTGGAATACGTCTGTGCCATCCACGCATTGGCGCGGCTGGGGGCCGTGCTCGTTCCGTTGAACATCCGCCTGATGCCCGGTGAACTCTGCTGGCAGATCGACGCGGCCGACTGTACGTTTCTGCTCTGCTCACGGGAGACGGAAACTCAGGCTGTGGCGCTTAAGAGCCCGCTCGAAAATAAGGGACATGAGCAGGCCGGCACTGCTCGCCTGCGGGTTCTGTCGGTGGACCGCCCCCGGGAGCGGGGGGTCGAGGCTCTCGGGGATCAGCCGGCCGGGATGGAAGTCTTTCGGCCAGGTCGGCCGCTGGATCTGGAAGCGGTGCAGGGCATCCTCTTTACGTCTGGGACGACGGGCCGACCGAAGGGAGCCATGTTGACATACCGGAACCACCTGGCCAGCGCGACCGGGTCGGCCTTCCGGCTGGGCACGTTGCCAGGGGATCGGTGGCTTGTCTGTATGCCTTTGTATCACGTGGGGGGACTGGCGATCATCTTGCGCTGCTGCCTGTACGGGACGACGGTGGTCTTGCAGGATCGGTTCGACCCCATTGAGGTCAACCAGGCCCTGGACACCCAGGCGATTACCCTCATCTCGCTGGTGCCGACCATGTTGCATCGGCTTCTGGAAGCACGGGCCACACGGCCGTTTCCTGACAGCCTGCGCTGTGTGTTGTTGGGAGGTGCGGCCGCGCCGGCGACGCTTTTGGAGCAGAGCTTCGCGTTGGGGGTGCCGGTGGCGACGACCTACGGCCTTACGGAAGCGGCTTCCCAGGTGACCACTGCGTTGCCGGCTGATGTGCGCCGCAAGGCCGGCTCCCCTTCGACAGCCCCTCGACAGAGCTCAGGACAGGCCCTTCGACAGAGCTCAGGACAGGCCCTTCGACAGAGCTCAGGACAGGCCCTTCGACAG
>CAZHMV010000117.1:0-7988 GCA_964532665.1 uncultured Anaerolineales bacterium | reverse complement strand
TCGACAGAGCTCAGGACAGGCCCTTCGACAGAGCTCAGGACAGGCCCTTCGACAGAGCTCAGGACAGTGCGTCGGGAAGCCGCTGATGTTCTCACAGGTCCGCATCATCAATGACGAGGGTAAGGAACAGCCGGCTTGGGAAGTCGGACATATCGAAGTCCGCGGCCCCACGGTGATGGAAGGCTACTACCGGTCAAGGACTGGTAAGGGGCCGCTGGCCAGCCGCGACGCCCTGCGGGGCGGCTGGTTGCACACCGGTGACATGGGATACCTGGATGGAGAAGGAGACCTGTGGGTGGTCCAACGCCGTTCCGATTTGATCGTGACGGGAGGTGAGAATGTCTATCCGGTGGAAGTTGAGGGGATTCTCCTGGAACACCCCGGCGTGGCCGCCGCGTGTGTGGTCGGGATTGAGGATGAGGAGTGGGGACAGCGCGTGGCGGCCGCGGTTGTCGTGGCGGAGAATACCACGCTGACCGAAGGCGAACTGGCTGCATTCTGCAGTGCTCGCATGGCGGGGTATAAGCGCCCCCGGGCTTTACGCTTCGTGAGTTCGTTGCCACAAACCGCTTCGGGCAAGGTGCGTCGCGCGGCTGTCGCCGCTCTGTTCTCATACCAGGAAAATGACCCTGAATTCGGGGAATAATGTGTAGTGATACCGTTGACGTTCGCGTGTCTATGTGGTATACTACCTCTGCTCGGATGTCTCGCTCCCGTCCCCCCTGCTAGTCTTTCTGTTGCCTGTTGGCTATGGATGTTCAGAAGAAGATTTCAACATTCGGCTCGATTCTTGCGCTTGCAGCGGACGTGCCGATTTTGTCCAACACATTATCTGAAGGTCTATAGTGCGATCTGGAGTTGAGACCATGTTAGAAGAGACCCAGGAAGTTGCGCTGTTTATCGATTTCGACAACGTTCGCTACGGCTATCTCAACACCTATGGGTGTGAGCCCGAGCCGCTGGAGCTCATGGAAACGGCCCGTACGTACGGTCGTGTGGTAACGGCCGCTGCCTATGCTGATTTTACTGAGCACTCCACCCAGTTTCGGCGTTCGCTGGAAATCGCGGGCATTCTGCCCCGCGATATCCCCAAACGCCACACCGGAAGCCCCAAGTCCTCGGCCACCATGGTGATGCTCATGGACATCATCGACTGCCTGTTGGATCGTCCCAACGTGCAGTTCTACGTGCTCATGACGGGCAACAGCGATTTCATTCGCGTGGTGACGCGGGCGCGGCATCGGTTCGCCAAGACGGTGATCGTGGCTGGCGTGCCTGGAACTGTCAGCCAGGACCTCATCGAGAGTGCAGATGACATGGTTCCGCTAGTCGGCCAACGGGTAGTGCCCCACGTCGAGGCTATGCGGTCTGCAGCGTCAACCATCCAACTGCCGGAAGGCGTGAATCAGGTCGCGGCGAGACTCATTCAACTTATCGACTATCTCGAGCGCAATCGGCCGTACCTGACATTCAACTTCATCCATAGCTACGCGGTCAACCCCACCGGCCGGCTCCGACTGGGTGCCGTAGAAGCCACCGAGTTGCTCGATCGATTGGTTGAAGAGGGTTTGTTGATTCCCTACGAGAAGCGCCTGGATGACGGGCGCGTGGTTGTCAACGTTCGCCTGAACTACAGTCACCCGGTCAGCCAGCAACTTGTGAAGTCCACGTAGTAGCTGCTCGCCCTCCCGCAGGTTTGAAGCTTCTTGTCCCGAAAACTGTGGCTAAAGCAATTACAAACCCCTGTTACTCGCCAGGCGTGACGCGGCCCCGCGTCTCGGGTAGCATGAGCGTCAGCGGCACTGCCAGCAGCGGAATAAACGCAATGACGTGCATCGTGATGGGCAGGCCCACTGCATCCGCAAGGGCACCGAAAACCGTTGCCGATATTCCCGACACCAGCAGGTTGAACGAGATGTATAGACCGCTGGCCGTGCTTCGGTTGCCGGCCAATAGCTCCTGCACGACTGTCAGACCGACCGGGCCGGTTGACAACGCGACTAACCCCCCCATCAGCAATAGCGGAAAAGTGACCAGGCCGGTGCTGTGGAGGAAGGCTAACAGCACCGGGACGGTGACCGTCTGGGAGATCAGGAAAATCGCTCGCCGGCCCAGCCGATCGGACAGGGTGCCTCCCAGCAGGGCTCCCGCGACGCCGGCCAACTCAAAGATGGAGACTGCAGCGCCGGCAAAGAAGAGGCTCGTGCCTGTCTGGGTGAGGTAGACCGGCAGAAACGTCACGAAACTGAAGACCGACATCGCCCGGAAGAGGGCAATACCCATCAACAGCAACAGCGGGAGCTTCTGGGCATTCAGAGCTACCCGCAGGCTCAGCGGTTGAGCCTTGAGCTGAGATGACGTAGCCCCCATCAGACGAAACAGGACCAGCGAAGCGAGGATACCTGGCGTTGCAGCCAGCCACGCGTTTTCCAGGCCAACACGCTCCACAACGGCTACGATGAACAGCGGTCCAATGCTCCGGCCGAGTTCACCGCCGGCCATGAACAATGACATGCCCTTGCCCCACTCCTGCCCACTCATACGTGTGACCATGGCCGGCGCTGGAGCGTGGAACATGGCCGTGCTAAAGCCGGTAAAGATCAGCAGTGGAATCAATGCCACGTAGCTGGGAGCCATGCCGAGGGAACTCATGAAAATGGCCGTCAGCGCCGGCGCTACAATGATAAAATACCGCAGCCCTGTCCGGTCCGCGAGGTAGCCGATAAACGGCTGCACCAGCGAAGATGCACGCATGAACAGGACCAGGCTGCCGGCCAGAGCCAGCGACAGTCCGAGCTTGTCAGTCAACAGCGGGATCAGCGGCGCGAGAAATGCGGGATAGGTGTCGTGCGTGAAATGGGCCAGGGCGATCAGGAGGACCTTTGCTGTCTGGAACTCGGGGCGTCGAATAGCTTGAAGTGGTGGGCGGGCTGTATCTGTGGTCATTGGCTACATTGTTCTCCATTGCCGTGCCGTCTCGCGACAGCGCCGGCGGTGAGCGCGTATCAATTGTAGCAGATACAGCCAGAGATGTCTATTTCGTGAAATCGGGGATGGGCAGTCGTAAGAGCTGCCTCCGGTCGGGCCAGGTGGGTTGGATGGCACGGCACAACGTGAAACGTGAAACGTGAAGATTCCTACACGGACTGGTCATCACGTTTCACGTTTCACGTCTCACGTCTCGGGTTGCTCCGTGAGCTCCCCTTGAACGCTTATCTTAGTACCACAGAGACCGATAATACCACCGACCGTAGTAGCCGCCGTAGTAATTGTACGGGTAGTAGTAGAAGGTGTTGTAGCCGTAGCGGTACCGAGAGTAGTAAGGCACGTACCCGTAGCCTCCGTAGCGGTATGTTCGGTGGAAGAAACCACGATTGAATCCGAACAGGAAGCTGAAGCGCGCGCCGTACCGCCCCACACCGAACCGCGACGCGAAGGTCGGTCCCAGGCTGGCGTAGCTGTAGGGGACGCTATAGCGCCGGCTGTGGAAGCTGAAGAGGAAGCCTCGGCTGTAGTACTCCGGGTTTTCGCCGGCCGGCAGCGCCATCTCGGCGTCTTTGCCAGCCGCCTCATCCTCGACTGCGGCCGGGCCGGCTACTTCATCCTCGATCTCGGCCAGGCCGGCATTGATGGCAGCCGGGCTGATGGGCAACTGCGGCCCCGCCTGCATGTTGAAATTGTCATCGATGGTAACCCATCCACGCTTGATTAGCGCGTTGATCTCGGTCAACCCGGTTAGATAGTCATTCAGGAATGACTGGCTGACGCCTACGGTGTTCGGATTGTTTAGCCGCAGTGCCAGTGTCCCATCGTCCTGGCGAACGAGATAGGCCCCGATAACATGGCACAACCGAATCAGCTCAGACAACTCGCTGTCTGTGATAACATTGACGTCTTCGCTCAGACCCAGTTGAGATCGAATCTCCTGCTTGGAGAGAGTTGCGTCGTATTGGTCCTTGAGAGACGCCGGGTCTGGCGGCGCTGCAAACGCCGCGATGGGGGAAAGGGTGAGAACTTGCACGAAAAGCAGAACAACAACCACAAAACTGGACAGGAATTTCTTCCTGGGCAGGTACTTCATTTTGGAATCCTCCCTATACGTTCTATTCAACGATAGTCCATTCAACAACATTCCGTTCAACATCCGACAACGTGCCAACGTCATGCTTCTTCGACCCCGCCGCGAGAACTGGGTTGCGACGGTTTCCCCATACTTCCACCTCCATTTGGCTTGAGTATTCGACAGCCAGGCGAGCTGTGGGTCTGTCAAATCTGCTCCGTCACAACGGAGGAAGCCTTGGGCTGGTGATACGACAAACTAGCATAGGGATGTCTTACGTTGCCAATTCCAGGCACCGCAGGCGAAGTGGCGGTGTTTGCTGCCACGACGATCTCGGTACCTGTTCCTGAGCATCGGCATTTCGATCGAGGGCATGTATCGCCTCGCGGATCGCAATGGCACCTACCCACGTCGTCGGTTCCACACCGTCCACGTTGCGGTTCAGTTGTTTCTGGATCATGCTTTCTGCTTTTCGAGTGATTGCCTCAATCACGCATTGTATCTGTTCGTCCGACAACCCGTGCAACAGATCACGACGCCGGCGAGCATACATGAGGACACCACGCATGATGTGCTCGCGTAAGTGCTTTTCTGGCCAGCCGGCGATAGCTTGATTGGCCGGCGTCCTGGAAGTAAAGACGCTCACTTGATGACACATGTTCGTCCTACCCTTCAGGCAGCCCCGAAAGGTTCTCGGCGACCCTTCGGGGCTACATACTGTCAGAAAACGATGCCGGCGAATTCCGGGGATGCGCAGGGGGGACCACATCTCCGGAATTCGCCATTTGCAGGTGCTACAACCATATTATGCCGATTAACGCACCGGATGTCTATCCGTAACACTGACCATTGAAGCGAATTGGGATCAGGGAATTCCCCTAATTTGAGCGAGGGAGCAGGGGGGAGACGGGGTGTTGAGGTATTGGCTTACGGAACCAGGAGACCTTTGCGGAGGGCGTACCGGACAAGCTCGGCCTGGCTGCGAATGTTCAGTTTCTCCTTGATGTTTGCTTTGTGGGTCTCGACGGTTTTGACGCTGATCACCAGTTCCCCGGCGATTTCCTGGTTCTTGTAGCCGCGAGCGATGAGGCTCAGCACCTCCAGTTCGCGGGGTGTCAGCGGAATTTCTGGCTCCCTGAATGACGCGCTGTCGGGTGTATCTTCCAGATAGTCATCGATGAATGACTGGGTCAGGGAGGGATGAATGAAAGCTTCTCCACGATGAACCGCCCGAATGGCGACCAGAAGTTCGTCCTCGGCCCCGCGCTTCAGAACGTAGCCGGAGGCGCCGGCCTTCAGCACACCCCGCACCACGCTCTCATCCTCGTGCATGGTCAGCGCGATGATCTTGGTCCCGGGCTGTGTACTTTTGATTTTCTGCGTGGCCTGTACACCATCCAGGCCGGCCATCGAAATGTCCATCAGAATGATGTCCGGCTCCAGTTCTTCGGCCCGGCGCAGAGCCTCGATCCCCGATGCCGCCTGCCCCACGACTTCGATGTCGGGCTGTATGCCCAACAGGGCTTGCAGGCCGGCCCGCATCAGCGTATGGTCGTCCACAATCAGTACCCGAATACTCATCGCTGAACCTCCCCCATGGTCACCAGTGGTACTTCAACACGAATGACAGTTCCCAGACCGGGCGCTGATTCGATGGTTAACTTGCCATCGATGAGCATTGTCCGTTCTTGCATACCCAACAGGCCGAGACTGCGCGCTGTTCTGGGTCGCAGCGCGGCATCGGCGTTGAACCCCTGACCGTTGTCGCATATTGTGGCGATCACCCTGTCACACTGATTGGAGAGCGTCACTGCAACCCGGCTGGCATTGGCGTGTTTGATCACGTTGTTCAATGCTTCCTGGACAATGCGGTACAACGTGATTTCGACCTGTGACGGCAGCCGGCAGCCGACGACCAGGCCATCCTCGTCGAACCCATCTGTAGCGAAACTGACGTCCAGGCCAAACTGGCGCTGCAGTTGACGAACCTGCTGGCGCACGGCTGCCACCAATCCCATCTGGTCCAGCGTGCTGGGCCGCAGCGCCTGGGCCAGGCGGTGCACCCCGTCACGGATTGTGCTGGCGAGCGCTCTCACCTCCCGGATCTGTGGCTCAATGGGTAGCCCGCCGGCTTGCTCCTCCAGGACACGCAGCAGCATCGCCAGCGACGTAAGCGACTGTCCGGTGTCATCATGCAATTCCCTGGAGACTCGGCGGCGTTCGTCCTCCTGGGCACTGATGATCTTCTCGATAAGCCAGCCGCGCATCTCCTCTCTGCGCCGCAACTCCTCCCACAAGCGCGCGTTTTCGATGGCAATGGCGGCCTGACGGGCGAAAGCAGCGATGGTCTGGCCGTCAGCGTCGTTATACGCGCCGACCTGCCGGCTATCGACAGTGAGGCAGCCGATTACGTTGTTCTTGACAGGCAACGGGGCGCACACCCAGCCACGCACGTACCCGGTCTGGCCGGCAGCCGTGAAATGGGGATCGGCCTGCGCGTCGCGCAACACGACTGGCTGCCCGGTCCGGCTCACGCGTTGGAAGAACGGGTCATCGACGGGGAGCACGACTTGCATGTCCGGGTTCACATCCTCCACGTGCTGTGAGGCCACCACCTTCAGTCGGTGGGACTGAACCAGGAGCACGGCAGCGCTATCATACGCGATGACCTTCTTGAGTGCGATGAGAATGCGGCCAAGGGCCTCTTCCAGGTCCAGCGTCGCTGTCAGAATGCGCGCTGTTTCCTGCAGTGTCTCTGCCGATTGCCGCGCTTGCTGTTCGGCCTCATATAGTCGTGCGTTTTCCAGAGCGACGGCCACCTGGGCGGCCAGACTCTCAAGCAGCGGGATGTCCTGAGGGTCGAAGGCATTCGTTCGGTCACTCTCGACATCCAGGACGCCCAACGTCTTGTCACCGATCTTGATGGGAACGGCCAGCTCTGCCCGGGTGTGACACAAAGCCTCCAGATAGCGGTAGCGAGGTTCCTGGCTCACATCGTTCACCAGGCGCGGGCGGCCGTTTTCGACAGTCCAACAGGCGATCCCGATACCGCATCCCAGACGTTCCCGATAACCTACTGGAGACTCGCCCGTCTGGTACCCGCCGGCGCTGGCTCGAATCACCAGATCATCATCTTCTTTCAGCCCGATATTGACGTTATAATAGCCGAAGGTTTCCTGGACGAGCCGCGCGACCTGATTCATGAGCTCATCCACGCTGAGAATCGATGTGATCCGTCGTCCGACCTCGTTTATCAGGCGGAACTGCTGAACTCTGCGCTGAGCAGCATCGTAGTGGCGGGCGTTTTCCAGTGCGATGGCGGTTTGATTGGCAATCAGACTGAGCAGCTTGACTTCGGCGTCGGTGAACCTGCGAACGTCGCACGTGTTGATCAGCATCGCCCCAATGGGCCGGCCTTCCACGAGCATGGGGGTACTCAGTGCAGATCGCAGCCCTTGCTCTATGAGTATGTCTGGCACACTGAATCGATCTTCCCGAGTCATGTCGGGCACGACGACTGGCATTCGTTCGGTGACGGCATAGCCCGCTGCACTATCGAGGCCGAACTTGACGCGGAAGTTCCCGAGATGCTCAGGTCCCCATCCGTAGCCAGATTGGAGAACCAATTCCTGACTCAGCGGATCGGGCAGAAAGATGCTACCTCGGTCGGCGTCCAGCACCTCTACCGCAACCCTGGTTGCGCAAGCCATGATGTCACGGGGTTCGAGGCTGGTCAGGAGTTCGTTGGACAGCCAGAGGAGTGCCGCCAGCTCATCGCGCCGGCGGCCCCATAATTCGCGGTAATTCTGAATTGGGGCCAGATTGCGGTCCATTACAGCACTCACAGGCAACAAAAACAGCCCTCTCCTGCCCGCCTGGTGGCTGTGAGAGAGCTGATTTGCATGGGGCAGGATGCTTTCACGTGGTT
>CAZHMV010000116.1:0-18405 GCA_964532665.1 uncultured Anaerolineales bacterium | reverse complement strand
ATCCAGCACTTCGCCATGTACGCCTTCGTCGAGATACTTATACATGGCCTTGTAAGTCAACATGATCTTTTCTCCTGTACAAATGCCGCGCTACGGGGGATGGCCGCATCAGGCCAATGCATCCCTCGGACCTGCTTGACCGTTCACACCTGAGTTGATCGCTGGGACCTGACTGGCCGGGCCAATCATCGGGGTTCAAGCAAGGTTAGATCAAGTTCCCAGCGTGTCTCATTGCGCCGAACCTCGATGATGTACTGCCCGACATTGAGCGACTTGAAGGTGACGGTTCCATCGGTGGCGGTGGGGGCGCTCTCCAGCAGGTGCTTTTCCTGATCGCGTAGTGTCACGCGAACGCGGGGTAGGGGACGCAGGTGTTCGAGGTCTTCTATCTTGACCATGACGGTGCCGCGCCCTTCTTGCACCGGCCCCATGAGTAGTTTGATGCGGATGTTGTGCTCGCGATCAGGTAATTCCAGCACCTCCGTCAGGTCCTCTGGTCGTGGCTCGCGGATGTCTTTCATCCTGAGGGCAATCGGGGCAGGGGCCAGCCGGCGGTAGGGCATCAACGTTTCTGGTAAACTGCTCAAGGAGGTCAGTGCTGTACTGAGCTGCGCAGTGACGTCTGTGACCAGCCGGCGCACGTTAGTTTCTGTAGTTACCCAGATGGAAGGTGGGGGCGCCAACTCTTCTAGAAAGGAAAAGTCGAATTGACCCGGACGTGGTGGCTCCGCCAGCTTTCCCTGCCGTTCCAGCAAGAGGATCTGCCGCAGGTCCCGGTACTCTTCGTAGCAGTCTGGGCAGGTTTCGAGATGTTCGGCCAGGCGTGGGTACAACGACGCTGCGTCCCGGCCGTCCAGCTCGGCCTCCACGTAGGCAGAGATGTCGTGTCGGTGCGGTTGGCAGGTCGCCGGCTCGTCCTCGGCGGTGAGAATTGATTCAATGACGCGTTTGAATTCGGCTTTCATGGGTCTTCACTCCAGTACAGGCGTGCTCGCTATTTGAAGAGCCGCCAGATATCGTCCAGGGTCCAGTCAGATCTGGCCAAGCATTTCTTTAGCCGGCTTCGGGCGCGGCTCACCAGGATGTGTACCGCTCCCTCGGATGATGCATTCACACGCTCCTTAACTTCGGTCGTGGGTCGGTCCTCAAAGACATTCAAGACAAAGGCGCGACGCCATCGCTCTGGTAGTTGCTCGACACATCGCTGGACAATGTCCCATATTTCCTCCAGTTGTAGGCCGATGTCTGACTCCGGGTCAGCAATCAAGTCTTCTGGTAGTGGAGGCAGGCTGTCGCTACTTTCAGGGTCGTACTCTGGCTCAGATGGTGGTAGCGATTTCTCATAGACTTGCCATTTTTTGCGTCGCAACTCCTGTCTGATCTCGTTGATTGCCACTACTACCATGAAGGCCAGGAACCGTCCTTCACCCCGGTATGTGTTGTAGATCTGCTCTTGTGCTATCTTTGCCAGAGTGTCTTGTGTGAATTCCTCGGCCAGTTCCACCAGTTGATCGTTCGACTTGGTGCAGAGTCCCGGAACGCTGTCTTGTCGCGAACACAGGTAGTTGTACGAAACCTTGTAAAGGTAATTCGCCAGATCTTTATATGCAGCTTCCCGAGCTCTGGGTCCCAGGTCGCCGCGCAGGGCAGCAACCCATTGGTCGTTCGCTCGTTTGTCCTCTGATCGTCGGGTCATCGTGCCCCCCTGGTAAGGATGCGTGCGGTTACTTCGACTGGGCTCAGTACAGGGTTTGTCCGCATTGTACCATAAACCAGGGCACCTAGCAACTACTCTATCACTCTATCGAGTTTAACCCTCCCCTACTTCGACATGTCCTGGCGGGCGGGAAGACCGGCTGCGCCACAGCCAGATGATCAGCATCGTGCAGGCGGCCATGACCACGATCATATAGGCCGGCGCCAGGATGAAGCCAGCGGTGAGCATTACGGCTACCATGTCTTCAACGGTGCTGACTACGACGTTTCCATGACCCACAGTACTAATCGTGACGATGGGACGGAAGGCTGTCCGTACTCCATGGATACTGCCGGCCACCAGAGCTCCCACAAAGAAAGCCAGATATGGGGAGACATCCGTGATCACGCTGGACTGGGAGGCGAAAAGGATGGCCCCGGCTGCCGGCTGAAGGACGGTGTGAATCAGGTGCGAGGCGTGATCCAGCACGGGTACCTTGTCTGCCAGCCCTTCCACGACCATCAGGATGAACAGTCCAATCACTACTGGATCGGTCGCCATGATGTCGTAAGGAGCAGCCAATGTCAGAAAGCCGAACCGTGCTGCCAGAGACACAATGAACAGGGTCGCCCAGGCGTTGAAGCCGGCGGCCGCCGAAAGGCCGAAAGCCGCGAAGATGTTGAGAAACTCTGGCGGGATCACACTTCACCTCCTTGAGACGGAATCAGATGGTTGCAGACTGCACGTGGCGGCTTCCTGGATGATAGGGAGAGCCGCCAGGGGAATGCCTCGAACCAAACGCAGTGCTACGATTCGATATGCGTCAGTGGTTGGGACAACGGGAGCGGAGCGACGACCCGATTCTTGCATCGCCTCAACCAGTTCGGAGTCCGCCGCAGGTACACCAAGGGTGACGGTCTCGTGCACGGCCTCGTCGTCGCTGGCGTGCAAGGTGGTTTCATCCCAGGCGATGAAAGGTGCAGTAGCGTTGAGGAGATTCTCAATCGCTTCCCGCTGCTGGTCAGTATCTGGATAGCGCGTGGTCAGCATCTGGCCGGCTGTGGCATCAAGCACGGAGCGGAGCCGGCGACGGGCGAAGGCCAGAAGTGCAGCACAGATCTCTGACGCATCGGCAGACTGCTCCACCCACGCCGATAGCCGGCCCGGTGATTCGGCAAAGGCAGGCAGCTCCTCCGTTGGATCATCGGAGTTCTCTTCGTAGAGTACCCCAACTTGAGATCGTGTGAGTGCTGACCATTCGAGGTCAAACCACATTTGATGCAGAGGTATTGGCTCAGCCTCAGCGTTGTAGGTGAGAACATTGTCGCGGGCCAAGTTGGTGATGGCTGTCTCAATGGCTGCGAGCAGGCTGGCCAGCCGATGTTCCCACTGCTCTACCTGAGCGATAGCTTCGTTCAAGTACTGTACCAACAGGTCGGACTCGAGGATGGCAATCGAAAGATTCATCTGTCGTTCCAGATGTGCAATGTATCCCATCTTGGCTTGTTGCAGCTCATGCCACAGGCGCCAGAGGTGGAGCCACCGATGGGGGCGCAGGAGAAGACCGAGAGCGGCGAACAACGTGGTCGGTCGATAGGCTGCCATCTTGCTGCCCAGTTTGGCCAGGTGCTTGCCACACTCATCGGCTTCATCACTGGCGGCCCGAAACGCCGCCCATTGAGCATCCGCATCTCTGGTTTCACGCCGGGCCAGGGCGAGGAGCTCGTTTCTCAACACCTGGACAAAGGTCAGATCACGCTGGATTCCCGCTGGCTGGGGATGATCCAGTCGATCGGTCAGTTTGTCGCCCAGCACGCGGACCAGATCGCCGGCCAGTGCTGTGGCTGCTCGCTCAAGCTGGCCGCGCTGGTCGTTGAGCGCCTCCAGTCGTTGAGCTACCATGTCGTCGATGGCGTCCCGCAATTCATCCAGTTGCCCCCATGGCCGATCGATGCGGATAGGATGCCCTATGCCGGCTTCGGCCAGTACGTCCTGAGGCAGCACACTGGCACGGACCGTTTCGGCATTGAGGTCGTGGTCGGTCAGAAAGGCCACGGCCTGGGTGGTGTCGGGTAGGGTGGGGGGTTCAGAAGCCCAGGCTGCCAGGATCTGGCGAGCGAGCCGCCGGGCCAGGTGTTCGTGGACAGCTCGGGCGGGGTAAACGAGACTGGCGAGGCCCAGGCTGGCATAGGTGGGCCGGCGGCCGATGTTTTGCAGCAGCGGCTCGCCTGTCAGGATGTTTCGTCCGAGGGGGCTTGTGATGAACTGAAGCAGGGCCTCGGCAATCAGGTGCTCCCGCCCCTGCGGGCTTTCGAGCTGCTGTCCGTTCCGGTTCAGCGCGCCGATCAGGAAGCACTCCCCATCAAAGGGCGGCCCCCAGCCGTCGATCACGCGGCCATTGGTGTAGGCGCGCCGGTAGCCGGTGCCTCGACCCTTCGACGTACTGTTTGTGGTGACGGCATTAGCTCGTTGAGGAACGACTGAAGTCGTTGCTACGGTCGTTACTGCGGGGTTTTCGGGTGGGCTGGTGGTGCGAGCGTGCGCTCCCATGCAGGCATCGACTGCTTCCAGGATGGCATAGGACCTCGCCAGTGCCGGCTCCGGATCGTCCGGGGTCAATGGGTCTGGCAGAAGCAGCAGCCCCGAAATCCGGGCATGGGTGTTCAAGCGACGCTCGATCAGTTGTCGTGCCAGGTAGACGATGTCGATGAGAACGCCAGCCAGCGGGTCGTCCAGCCCGGCGATCAGGTAGACGTCGATCTCCGGTGAGCGCGGGCTGTTGCCTGTGCCAATGCCCTGGGGGACCCTTGAGATGCTGGCCAGGGCGTTGGTGATGCCGGCGGCGACTTCGTCGATGCGCTCGTCCAGGGCGGCCTGGATTTCAGGTTGGTCTGCATCGGATGTGCTGATGCGAATGGTCGGGCCGATCTCCAAGTTGTCGGATAGCAAATCCGACCTACAGGTAATTGCCAGTGATGCAATGGGCAACCCGCCATACGGCTTTTCTGGCTGCGGGGTCGGGTAGCAACCCCGACCTATGGCTTCGGCCTGGCGCTCAGACAGACGTTCCTGAAAGGCACGGAGGATTGCCAGCCCCTGGCCGCCCACGGCCAGGACGAGCGTTCGGTTGATAGACATTGGTACCGGTGTGTCAGGCATGGTTGTTACCTTCCGTTCGGTGATCAATACAAGGGGCAGGGGTTAGAGATTGGGTATTGGAGATTAAGCTCTAATATTCAGGTCTCCGTCCCGCTCCTCTACCCCTGCCCCTTGTAGACCTGTTTATACCAGCCGGCGTTCCTGCAGCCGCTTAGCATAGTCGCGTACCAGACGCTTTAGTTCGCGCGCGAGTTCGTCGCCGGGGCCAGGGGCTGTATAAAATGCCTCCAGGTCTTGCTGAGCCTGGTCGAAGCCAACGTCCTCAATGCGGGCTTCGACGCGCTGCATCACCTCACGAACGAGGCCATCCTGGTTGCCCAGGGCCTGGATCGCGTTTTCCTTGCCCTGTGCCAGCTTGATCGGTTCGTCCAGTTCATCCGCCGGCTGGTAGTAGTAGTACACGCCATGGTCGGTGATGAAGCCGTAGATGTGCCCCAGGGCGAAGGCGAGTTTGGCACTCTGGCCATCGGCCAGGAAATCCGGTAGGACGTGCAGCGGACGCTTGCCTCGCACTCGCTGATAGCCTCGCAGGTAGTCCTCGTAGCGCCGCAGGGCGACAAAGGGCGCGCCGGCGGTCATGGCGAAGGCGGTGATGCGATGGGGGTCCGAGGTGCTGACCAGCCGCGCAGCGTCGCCGGCATAGATGGAGCGTTCGCGATCCGGAACACCCAGCAGCTCGATCCGTGCCAGATTGGCTGCGCCATCGGGCAGCAATACCTCGTTGAGATTCCAGGCTGGCCTGGCCTTCTGGGCCAGCGTCTGGACCCATTGTCGGGCTGTCATTTGATCGGATCGGTCCTGGATGGCTTGCTCAACGGACAAGGCCTGAATTGCCTCAAAGGGCTGACGCGCAGCGCGGATGATCAGCTCCCCCACGGCGTTCCGCGTCCAGTCGATCCAACGGTGGGGCGTGTGGGATTTGTCTTCCAGCAGCGCGTCAAGGGTGGCAGGGATGGTTGGCGCGTGTTCCTGATACAGGCGCTCGAGGTAGGATGAATCGACCAGGGCCAGTCTCGAGCTCCTGGCTGGGGCCAGCAACTCGTCCGCAAGATCACGCTGTCCGCGTTGCAGTTCGCCATCAATCGCCTGCAAGCGGTTCACGAGCGTTTCGAGGTTGTGCACCCAGGCCCGGACATGCTCCTGTGCCGCGACTACCACGGCGATCGCGCTATCCTGGATAGTCAGCTCGAACTGAGTCTCCAGGAACTCCTGAGCGTCCTTGAAGTAACGATCCAGTGCCCTCTCCACGGCCTGGCCGCGGAAGAGCCAGCCAGCCTCCGGAGCATGCATGAGGTCAGTGAGTGAGTTGTCGTGCTGGGCTTCTCGATCGGAGCGTTCGGACTGAAGGGCCTGCCGACGGGCAGTGAGTGCTGCTGTCAGATCGGCCAGGTGCGCGCCGATGTCCTGGGCAAAGGCGTGCGCGAATAGCAGTCCCCGTGTGGGGTCGTCCGTCGCCGCCTGGATGGACGCCGACAGGTCGCGCAGCAGGTGTTCCTGTCGCCGGCGGGCGTTCTCCCTGACCCAGATGCGGAAGTCGCCCTCTACACGTTGGCGTCGATAGGTCTGGACATGGTTCATGGCCAGTTGGGGCATGGCATGAGCGTCGGCCTCCCGGATGCGGGCCGGCGGCTGGAGTTCTACGGCCAGCGGAATGCCGGTGTCGTCCACTGCCAGATACTGA
The DNA here is from genome assembly GCA_964532665.1 of uncultured Anaerolineales bacterium. Lineage (GTDB taxonomy): Bacteria > Chloroflexota > Anaerolineae > Epilineales > JAANWY01 > CAZHMV01. The sequence continues at coordinate 11,869 of CAZHMV010000116.1, read as the reverse complement.
TGCAGCGCGTCCGGAGTCAGCTCTTGAGCTTGCAGAGTGGACTCGACGGCGCGCTGCACTTCGTCCTCCACGGGTGGCGAGAGCAGCCCCTGGCTGATCACCGATCGAGCGTGGCGGTAGGTGCACCAGGTGGTCACGGCGTCCGCCGGGAAGCTCAACTCGGCGAGGCCGAAGCTGGCGAAGAAGGTGCCGTGGTCATCGTCGGTCCGGTGGGTCAGGACCTCGGCCAGATTGGCAAAGACGCTATCCTGCTGGTCGCCGATGGGGGACATGGCCAGGTGATACAGCCCCATGGCGGCCATCCAGCACAGCTCGTTGAGACTGAGGTGCGCCCGACCGCTCTCGTCCACTGCGCTGAGTAGATAGTAGAGATTGAAAGGTGGGCGAGGGGTGTCGATCACGTGGCCGTTGCGGTAGGTAGCCTTGAAGCCGCCCTTGATCATGCAGTGATCCAGCTCGTGGAGAGCGGCGACGGTGTTGGGGATCAGGTTAGGGCCGCGCACGTTGCGGAAGGCATCGGGCAGGACACCCAGCCCGACAATCTCGCTGAACTCAGCCAGGTCGCCCAGTTCCTCCAGCAGACTGCGGACCAGGTAGGCGAGATCCAGGAACTGACCGGAGTTGTTCCCACCACACAGCGACCCGACCTGGAAAACACTGATGCCCCGAGAGGCATCGATGCGCATCCCGTCCAGAGTGCCCAGGTTCTGCTTGTGAGCCAGTTCCCATAGCGGGTCTTTCAGGGCCTGCTGGACGGTCTCAATGTGCCAGAGCAGGGCCAGCAGTCCCAGGGGCCGGACCTGACCGGTACCGTCCAACAGGTTCACCGGGGGCAGGTTGGCGATCTGGGGCAGGCGGTCGCGAATTGCCGGCATGTTGTCGATATGCTGGATGATGCCGGCTACCGGCACCCGGCCAATATAGCGGAACTCGTTGCCCCGCTCCAGGGCGATCTGCTGACCTCCGAGAGAGATGGACAGATTCTCCTCGGCGGTATCGAAGACGACGATGCGTGCCCCCTGTGGGAGCCTGCCGTGCAGCGAGAGGAAGATCGCTTTCAGATAAAGCAGGGTCAGGTGACCGGTGCCGCCGCTACCCACAAAGAAGCTGGGGCGGAGGGTTAGTTCGTCGGCCTGTGCCGGCTGGGACTCCAGCACGGCTTCGGTCCCATCGGCGGGGATGGTAACAGTTGGAAACGTTGGAAACATCGGTTTGCCTCCTGGCGAGTTGTGTGATCGGTCGATGTCTGGATTCCGCGTTCGGGAAGTTGAGATTCGGTCAAGATTCCCGTTGTCAATTCCGATTGAGTGGGTCATGGTCCTTTCCTTTCGTCAGGTCTTGTTCTTTGTCTTGTTGTTACTACTCGGGTGACAAACCCTTGCGAAGGTTCAGGGGTGGATTCTTGGCCGGCAGTGTCCTCGCAAGCCGAGCATCGCTCTATTGGCAAGGTTATGCGTAACCTTCGCAAGGGTGGGACAGCAACTTGTTGCTTTACATTCTTACATTGCCATTTCTTCGGGCAGTGTGGCGCTTCCGGATCCGCTGGAGATTCTCGTAGCGGAGTACGTAGCTGCCAATTTGAATCTTGTCGCGATCCCAGAGTGGCTGCTCGCGGCCTGCCGGCTGATCGTTGACGCGGCACGTGGGGTCCAGGGGACGAAGCAGAATATCCACATCGTGGGAACCGTTGCGTCGGCCAACGATGTCGGCGGCGCGCATGGGCACCTGGTCGTCGTTTGGGAGGGCCACGTCGCAGCCGGCCCGCCCAATGGCGATCAGGTTCTTATGTAGAGTGTCCAGGTTCCACTGCTGACCTGGCCTCTCGCCTTCGGGTGCCCGGATGAGGCGCAGCCGGCCTTCGACCGGGGCTGATCGCTCGTGGTTCTGGGCGGCAAAGACGTAGCTGCCTGCGGCGACCAACAGGCCGATGACTACGATGGTAAGGCCCATGATCGGCATCCAGGGCCGGCCTGGGGGCGCAATCTGGAAGCTGACCTGCACCGAGTCCTGGCTGGCTGCCTGACCACCGGGTTCGGCGGTGCTCAACGACAGAGCGTAGTCTCCGGCAATATCGAGTGCTTGAATTTCGCCGGTTAGATCGCCCTGATCGTCGGGGCGGAGTGTGACGCGTGCCATCTCCTCACCGTCCCGGTTGTGCACGATGGCGATGATGGGGAAGTCGGGCACGTCTGGCGGTCGGACACGAACTGGGATTGGTTTGCCTGGTGGATAGGTCCCGCCAGCCTTGGGCGATATGATTTGCCAACGGGCCAGTATGATCGGGGTAATTGTTGGCGCCACCGTGGCGGTTGGCGTGGGTGTATCCGTCGGCACGGGGGTCGCGGTCGCCGTGGGTGTGGGTGGTGCCAGCACGAAATCTTTCCAGACGGTGACCTCGCCCTGCCCGTCGAGCACCACGGTCCAGGTGCCGGGCGCGGGATCGCGGACGGACCAGACCTCTTGCAGCCGGTCGCCGGCGAAGCGGACCCCCGCTGCCGCGACTTGCAGCCGTGTGCCGTCGGGCCGCATGATCCCGACTTCGATGTCGGGCTTGCTCTTGCGAATGACAAAGGTCACGCGGTACAGCCCCGGCTCAACCGTGATTTTCTTTTCGACGTGGCCGGCAACAGACTCCTCGATGACCGGGCCGGCAGTTTGGGCACCTTGCAGACCCACGGCGATGGCATGGTAGATGGCCGGCAGGTCGGCTGCCGTGCGGGCCTCGTGGAAGTACACCGTGTCGAATTCGCGGCTGAGCTTCAGCCACAGCGGTCGATACACGGTCTGCAACTCCGGATCGGCGTCGGTGGCTTGATTGCTCAGGAGCACAGTGTGGAACACGGTTCCCTGATCGGCGAACTGGCGGACCCAGCCCTCGATCCTGTCCAGGTATGCCTGGCGGGCCTGAGCAGTGTTGGTCGTTTCGATCTCTGGCCGGCCATCGGTCATCAGGATGATGGCCGGCTGGCGATCGGGGGCCGGCCGCCCGCCTGGGAACAACTGGTCGTAGGCCAGCGCCAGGGCCTTGTTCACATCTGTCCACCCCATGGGCTGGGGGTTGACCACCGCTTCCAGGAGTGTGCGGCGCTGATCAGCATCTGCCAATGGCGTCAGGGGAGCTGCGAGCCGGGCATCTGTACCGAAGGCGATGATACCCAGGCGGTATGCCAGATCCTGATCGACGCCCAGGGTGTTGATGAAGAGCCGGGCCGCGTCCACGCGGAGCATATCTGGATCGGAGCCAATGCCGCCCAGCTCCCACAGGGACTGGGAGTGATCCAGCATGAGCAGGATGTCAGGCCCTTTGGCCGGCGCGGCTGAGGCACGGCCGGCTATGAACATGATCGAAGCGCAGCCGGCGACCAGGACGAGTATGAGGGCAATGGCGATGGTCAGGCAGCAATTGCCGGCCTTTCGCACCGGGCGACGTGGGAGTATCGTCAACAGCAGTTTGGATAGCACTTGTAGATCCTCCTATCTGTCACACAAGTCGAGTTCTGGGAGTAATCCCCTCTATTTGTCATGGATTCCATCGAAGGCATTTTCTTTCACCAGCCTGGGTGGCCCGCTGTGCTGTCCACCGCCTCACGCCGCTTGAGAACGGTCCGCGGTCGTCGTGACCAGGGTGTCGCCGTCCCGCTGGATCAGGCGGATCCAGCCGGCGAATTCGGCTTCTTCGAGAAACTCGGTAAACTTCAGGAACTGGCGACCTCTTCGGTCTCGGTATTTCATCTCGTCGAACTCGCCGAGTAGATCGATCATCTTCTGCTTGACACTGCTGCGGGATACGGCATCTGTCCTCTGTTCTTGCTGGAGACCGCTGACTGCCTGGTTGAGGGCCTGGAAGACTGCTTCTGGTACCGGGTCTGTGATTGTGCTGACCCATGTGTTGCCGTTCTGCCGGACCAGGTGGACCCAGCCTTCGGATTCTGCCTCTTTGAGAAACTCAATGAAGCTCCGGAAGGGCCGGCCTCGCTGACCGTGGTACTTCTTCTCATCGAACTCGCCGCGGAGTTGGATCATTTTCGGCTTGACGGCCCTGGATGGTACGGCAGTTCTGCTTTGGGCTTTCTGCAGAGTCCTGACCGCCTCTACGAGGGCGTGGAAGATTTCTGTTGGTACTGGAGCGGCAACGGGCGGAAGCGGGATGAACTTATCGGCGACTTCCATGATCAAGCGGGAGGCTACTTCCGGATTGGCCATGACGATGGCCTCTTTGCCGCGCTTCTTGATCTCACAAATGGTTGGGATGTAGTGGCCGTCGCCGCTGCAGATGATGAACCGGGTCACACTGCGCCTGGTCCGCATCAGAGCATGAACGTCGTTCATTAGCACCTCATCGGCTGTGCTCTTCAACTCACTGGAACCATTCTTCCAGGCGGGGCAGTGGATGAGTTGTACACCGAGGAGGAACAGCTTCTCTGCCATCTTGCCGAGGTACCTATGACTGGAGAAGTTGCCGTAGGCGCGGGTGATAACCAGTTCGCCGTGCCGGCGAGCGATGCGCAACATCTGTTCGAAATCGACGTTGCGGCAGTTGGCGGCGTCGATCAGTAGGGCTACCTTTTTCTGTCCATTTTTTCTGCTCATGCGATAGGCTCCTCCTTGCGTTTAGACCCTAAAGGTTCCCGAAACCTTTAGGGTCTGGCGGTAGATGGGATGTCCTTCTATTCAACAAGGATGAGGGGTGTGGCGCGATTCTTTCAGTTTGTGTTGAGAAGCGGGGGAAGCGGCTGGCGCGGGGCAGGAAGAGTCACCGGGTGAATCGGCGGTGGCCGGCAAAGGCCAATCCGACCGCCATGATGAACAGGGCCGCAGCACTGCTCCCACACAGTTCATTGAGGGAGCGCTCAATGGCTTCCTCTGCCTCTCTGAGGAGTCTCTCAAGGAGGTTTTGCAGTTCGCGTTCGATCATCTTCTGCAGTTCTTTGAGCATCTTGTCCATCTCGTCTTCGTCGCGCTGCTTGAAGTCATCGATCAACTGCTGAATTTACCGAATTTATGGCCAGGTTCATCCTACTGGCACTTTGACAGCCTCAGCATCTGCCCTTCGGCTGGCCTCAGCATACCCCTTGGGGGTTGCTGCCTCTGGCTGTTTCTCGGTCTCCGTGGCGGCATTCGTTTGCTCACGTTCGTTGCGCAGCGAGAGGCTGACCAGCAGGACGGCTCCGCCGAGCAGGACCGGAAGAAGGGTGGATAGGGCGCTGACAAGGAATGCGCAGCCGAGGTATTCGGCCAGGTAGCCTCTGCGCCACATGAGTAGTATGCCGGCGAGGCCGGCTAGTGTCCATAGCACCAGGAATGCATCTGAGTCCATCTTGATCCTCCTGTTAGTGGTCCGAGAGTAGGTGGCCGCGATTGGCCTTTCACTGGACAGAGATGCAGGCTGGATTGATGTCCTTTCAGGATTAACTGACCCTTTTGATCCCTGCGAGGCTGACCGAGAACCTCAAGACTGGAGCAGTGCTTCCTGGCCAGGCGTGTCCTGAGTGCCGTGGTTCGATGTAACCTTCGCAAGGTTCACTCGGTTAACTGAAAGGCTGCACGCTGTGTGCACATCTTCTGTAACTGAAGCGTTAGACCCATTCATTGACTGACTTGGCCTGAAAGCCGGATGGAGGAAACGGATGTCGGACAACGAAAAGGTGCCGCGAGCGCTCTCGGCAGGGGCGCAGTGCCTGGTGAGGATCGCTGTGCAGAAACAGCAGGCCGGCGGGCACACGCAGATGGGCGTGTATCACTGGCTACTGGCATTGGTTGAGCGCCACGGGGCCATGGTAGAGGCGATGGTGCAGGGCCTGGAGGCGGCCTCGCTGCGAGGATACATGCACGAGCAGTTGCGACAGGGCAATATGGGTGCCCCGCTGGACCTGGAGACCGTCGTGCATCGAGCTGCTGAGCATGCACGACAGCGCGGCAAAGCACAGGCCGCCGAACGCGATCTGGCGGCCGTCATCCTGGCTGCCGCCGGCTACGAACCAACTGAGGCTTCTTACACTTATTATTCCCCTGCTTCTGCTGACAGTCAGTGGGTCCGGCCTTCGGGCATTGGGGCTGGTCCCGTGCCCCTGGCTCGGTCGGAGACCGGCCAGAGCAAATTGGATGCTGACCAGAGCAAGTTTCGGCCTCGTGCAAACCGCCCCACGCCGGCGCTGGATGCATTCGGGCGGGACCTGACCCGTGAGGCGCAGGAAAACAAGCTTAGCCCTGTCGTCGGGCGCGAGGAAGAGATTCAACTCATCATCGAGACGCTCCACCGGCGCACCAAGCGCAATCCTGTGCTGGTGGGGCCGGCCGGCGTCGGCAAGACCGCCATCGTCGAGGGGCTGGCACAGCGTGTAGTGCGGGGCGAGGTGCCTGAAGCGCTGCGTGGAGCGCGAGTGGTGGCGGTGCAGCCATCTACGCTGGTTGCTGGCGCGCACATGGTTGGCGAGCTGCAGAAGCGGGTGGAGGCTTTACTCAGCGAGGCTCGTCAGGATGGGATCATTCTGTTTATTGACGAGGTACACGCCATCGTCGGCGCCGGCGGGGCACCGGGTACATCGGATGTGGCAAGTCTGTTCAAACCCGCACTGGCGCGCGGCGATCTGGCTTGTGTCGCGGCAACCACCGACGACGAGTACCGCCGCTTTATCGAACCTGATGGAGCGTTGGAGCGGCGCTTCCAACCGATTCGGGTGCAGGAGCTGACCGCTGAGCAGACGATGAGCGTATTGACCACCCTGCGCGATGAGCTCGCACATCGACGCGGTGTTCAGGTCCCGGATGAGGTATTGCACTGGCTGGTGGACTTTGCCCAGCAGTTTCTGCGCAACCGCCATTTCCCGGACAAAGCAGTGGACCTACTCGAGCAGTGCGTCGCCCACGCGATTACACAAGGCGAGCGCGCAGTAACCCGGGGCGATGCCGAGTTCGTGGCAAGGCGGGTCGTGGGCATGCCGCTGATGTTGAGCGATGGGCTGGATGTATTGAAGAAACGTCTGTCTGAATGTGCTCTACTCGCAGAAGAGGATGCGAACGTGCTCCTGAGCCGTTTGGAGGTGGCCATGCGGGGGTTGGACCTGCATCCCGAGCGCCCCAACGCGGTTGTGCTGCTCATGGGGGAGGCGGCTGCCGGCAGCCAGGCGATGGCGGAAACCATCGCCGAGACCGTATTCGGAGCCGCGGAGCGCGTGGTGACGATAGACTTTAGCCGCTTCATGCACCCGGCCGACGTGACGATGCTGGTAGGTGCGCCGCCTGGCTATGTGGGCTACAGCGATAACCTGCTGCTACATCGCGTAGCACAGACGCCGTGGTGCGTGGTCCGTTGTGAGAATGTGCACGCCTGTCATCCGCAGGTGCGCCAGGTGCTCGCGCAAGCCCTCGCCGAGGGTTTCATCACCGATGGGCGCGGGAAGCGGGTTTACCTGAGCAATGCTGTGGTTCTGCTCACAGCGGACATCGTGATGGAGTCACGGCGGGCGTTGGGATTCCGTCAGTCGGAGGGCGTCTCGACGAGCAGCCCACGGCAAGCGGCTGAGCAGGCATTGGGTGCTGAGTTTGTGACTCAGGTGGACCTGGTGTGCACCGAGGTACCGGCACCGGACGTCACGCAGCGGCACTGGCTTCAACAGCATCTCCTATCCGACCTATCGGAACGCTATCGCAAGCAGGGGGTGCATCTCGCGTGGGATGAAAGCCTTGTCGATTGGCTTCTCAACAAGCGAAGCGATCATGCTGGTCAGCGAAGCTGGGAACGGCTGGTCGATGAGTGCCTCAGCCCGCTCCTCGTCCGCTACCTGCCGGCGGTCGGTGGAGAAGCAGTGAAGTCTCTCATCGTGAAGTATGAGGCGGAGGGGATTCGGGTGGAGGCTTGTCAATGAGGGGGTGTCTTGAGATGGCTGGATGGCTGGATGGTTGGATGGCTGGATGGAATTCAGGGCCAGAAGTGAAAGGCAATGGTGACAAGAGTCATCCTCTGTAAGCAGAAGCTGATGAAGGATCAGCCAGGGTTCGCAACAAGGCAAGAAGGGAGATCACAAATGTTCTTCGCAAGTGGTTTTGAGAAACGGATGAAGGATTTGGCCCAGCGGTCTGGCCTCAAGGTTGCCGATCTGTCTTCCAGGAGCGGCAAGCTGATCTTCAATGTCAATGGGCATCGGCAGCCGCTGTTGGTTCTGCCGTTTGATGGCGTATGGGAATTCTCGTGTCCCAGCATGATCGCTGTCAGCGATATGGACATCATCCCAAAGCCGGTGCTGCAGTTCGTGTTGGAGCGGAACTCCACTGTGAAGCGCGGTTTCTGGTGCATTCGGGAGATCGGTGGAGAGTATGTGTTGGTATACATGCACAACATCCCACAGCAACTGCTCACGCCGGACGAGTTCCACAGCATCTGCTGGGGTGTCGTCAAGGAAGTTGAACAACTGGAGAATGCCTTTAGAGAACTGTTTCTTCGGGCGGCGTGAGTCTTCCCGGCAACCATATCGGAGCACATATCATTAAGAGGAGGAAATAGGCGATGGAATTCAAGACCCCAACTCACCAGGCCTGTTACGAGAGGGTTGCGACGTGGATGAAGGAGTTGTTCGGGGAGATGGCCATGACACGTAGCGATGTGCCCCTTATCGGCGTGCTTGTTGGCTCTGCCTACGCGCAGGTGGCAATCCATCCGTGGGGTGATGATGATGCGACCGTCACCGCACGAGCCTATGTGGTCCTTGGCGCAGAGCTACAACCGGAGCTGATGTACTACCTGCTGCGCCAGAATGCTGACATGCGGTTCGGTGCGTTTGGGGTGGACAATGAGGGCGACATCTTTTTCGAGCATACCATCGTCGGCTCCACGTGTGAGAGGAGCGAGTTGAAGGCGTCGGTGATGGCCGTGGCTATCACCGCCGGCCAGTACGCCGATGCGCTTGTGGCTCGCTGGGGTGGCCGGCGGGGGTTGGATCTGTTCGCCGGGGCACTGGAAGTGGCTGCGTGACGGAACAAGCAATCTGAAGCGCGAAATCCACAATCCGAAATGGAAGAAGGAAGGAGGATCAAGAAATGTTCGGTAACGCCTTTGAGAAACGTGTGAAGGAACTGACCCGCCGGTCCGGCCTGAAGGTTGCCGACCTGACCTCTAAACGAGCCAAATTGCTGTTCACCGTCAATGGGCATACGCAGCCCCTGTGGGTTTTCCCGTACAAAGGGGTGTGGGAGTTCTCGTGTCCGAGCATCGTCGCCGTAAGTGATGTGGACATCATTCCCACAGGGGTTTTGCAGTTTGTGCTGGTGCGGAACGCCACCGTGAAGCGCGGCTTTTGGTGCATTGAGGAGATTGGAGACAAGCACGTGCTGGAATACATGCACAACATTCCAGAGCAACTGCTCACGCCGGACGAGTTCCACAGCATCTGCTGGGGCGTCGTCAAGGAGGTGGAGATGCTGGAAGAGGCCTTCAGGGGGATGTTGCAGCGGGCAGCGTGAGTTTCCGAGGTTACGGATCGTGTGCTTGAAGCATTCGGGTTTTGAGAGGTAAGGGGCGAGGGGCTTTCCTCTTGCCCCTATACTACGAGGAGTCACCAAATGGCACAGACACAATGTCCGAACTGTGGAGGCTTCAAAACAGAGAGCGATCGAGATAGTGCGATTGGGACCACGTTAGCGTTAATGTTTGTGACCGCGGGGCTGTACATCGCTTTTTTCCCCATCTGGCTGCTCCACATAAGTTCAAGCGATCCAAACAAATGGACCTGCAAGCTTTGCGGTTACAGGTGGGTCCAGAAGTCAGGTGAGGTTCTGCCCACGACTGTTCGCCCCGATCTTATCGCGAAAGGGGAGGAGAAACTCCGGGAGGAAGAGAGGCAGCGTGCTGCAGCTCTTTATTGGCAGCAACAGAGGCAGAAGAAGTAGCAAGAAATACAGGAAGAACGCAGATCTCTTGGATGGACGGATCGCGGTACACTTATTCGAGATAGAGGAGTAACATAGGCAGGTAGCTGTGGTACGGCAGCGGGCCGCTGTACGGGGGAATGACTTCAGCTTCGGTGATGGGCGAGAATTGGCTGCCGCCGTCAGTGTAGCGAACCCACACCCCCTGGCCACGGTAGTTGCCGCCTGGCACTGTCCAGGTCATCGGCGAGGTTACTGGTTCGGGCGCAGTGAAGATAGAAACCGCGTCCACGTATACATCTGCCGGCCCTGTGCGCCAGAAGTTGAAGAGGAGAAAGGGGTCGTCCGGGGTTGTGGGGAAGGTGAAGGCCAGCGGGAACTCCTGGTATCGGTTGGCGTGAGTGAAGTCGGTTCCTTTCAAGTGGATGGGGCCGTACTCTGCGCCACCGCCTTTGACAGAGACACGGGCCACCCCTCGGTCGGATGTGTTGTCGCTCACTTTCAGCCGGAAGTAGGCCACCAGTGGCATGTCCTGGATGAAATCCGTGGTCCAAACCCAGGCGAAGGACTCGCCGGCGCCGGGGCGAAGGCGAAAGGCGGTTCCGCCCCAGGCGTCGGGATCGCTCACCCGTTCGCCGTTGCCCCAATTCAGGGCGAAGGTCTCAAAGGTGTCATCGGCCAGCCAGCCCAGACTAAATTGCACGAAAGGCAACTCACCCCCGTCCAGGTTGTGCAGCGCGACCTGCCCCTGGGTCGTGCTCATCTGAGACGGCCCCAGTTCATCCAGCGGAACGGTAGGGCCCAGGTAGATCACATCGCTGGCTACTACTGTGCGGTTCAGGGCATCGCGGAACTTCACATAGACGGTGCGCCAACCCTCGCCCGGTTCCAGGGTCCAGGTCTTCTCAGCGGTATACGGCTCCCAGGTTGCGTTGGTGAAGCGGGAGTCATTGCTGATCATCATCTCGGTGGCCGGCCCCATGCCGGCGAAGCCACCCCCTGGCTCGCGGTCGTAAATGTACAGATTTACCACGGGTGACGTCGTGGTGATGGCCTCATTCTCAATGATGACGGGTGGGTAGACCGGATCGTGACCAAAATCCTGCGTGACGTAGCCTCGACCATCCTCCTCGCGCAAGTAGTAGCCGAGGCCAATCTCGCGGGAGTTGGGATCGAGCAAATTAGATCGATGGCCCGGGCTGTCCATCCAGCCTTCGATGGCCTGTTCGGGGGTGAGATAGCCGCAGAAAGCATTTTCGGCGCCGGCGTAGCCCTGGTAGCCAAAAGCTCTGGCGCGCCAGTCGGGCCAGTGGCCCTGGGTGTCTTGATGGCCGCAGAATGACTCGGGCCGGCGCTCTACCGAGTCCCACGAAAACCAGCGGGCGGCGTCGGTGAGCTGTCGGTTCCAGCGGAGAGGGGGAAAGCCATTTTGCCGGCGGGCCAGGTTGCCCAGGTGGACGGTGCGGGCTTCGTCGTAGACGCGGGCTGGCGGTTGGGGTGGTTGGCTGAGGACGGCTGGAGCGAGGTGTAAACTCAGGCTGATGAGGAGGATGGGGACCGCAAGCACAGCCAGAAGGAGGAGATTGGAAGATGGAGAATGGAAGATGGAGAATGGAGGAAAGATCTCACTTTTCGTCTTCCATCTTCCTTGGTCGGGCCTTTGCATTTCTGGTAGGCTACGGCGCTGCCTGGCAGGTGTTGCCCCAGCGGGCGGCGACCCACATGATGTCCACGATGTTCACTTTGTTGTCTTTGTTGAAGTCGTAGTCGGGGTTCCAACCCGCTTGTCCTGCCTTGGTCCGCCACTTGCCGGCCACCTTCGTGACGTCCGCAACGTTTACCACGCAGTTGCAGTCCAAGTCGCCCTCCAGCAACCCGCACGCCGGCCCCACGGTGTACAGCCGGCCCTTGTTGTCTGCCTGTACCACATCCCCCTCGGTGTCCACGGCCTGGACGAAGTAGGTGATGGGCGAAGTGGTGGCCAGCGTACCCTCCCAGCGGCCGGTGT
>CAZHMV010000115.1:0-18446 GCA_964532665.1 uncultured Anaerolineales bacterium | reverse complement strand
CTCACGTTCGTGACGTCCGCCCCCCCCCCCCCCCCCCCCACCCCCCCCCCCGCGGGGGGGGGGGGGGGGGGGCGGCCGCCCCCCCCCCCGGGGGGGGGGGGGGGGGGGGGGGGGGGGGGGCGCCAGCGCCGGCTTGTCGGACTACTTCCTCAATCTTCATCATCGCTCGTTGCGACTTCGCCGAAGGTCGCGATAGCTTCGGCGAGGCGGGCTTGTGACACCGACTCTTCTCCGAGCGCCCCCATCACCCGGGCGAGGTCACGCAGGGTGAGCGCCGCCTCGTAGCGTGCGCCTAATCCTCTCAGGATTGACAGGCTATCTTCCAGATGCCGCCGGCTCTGATCCGAATCTCCAAGCGCTTGATAGGCCCGCCCGATGGTCCGAAGGGTGACGCCTTCCTCGAAAGGCATCCCGGATTCGCGCGCCAGCGCCAGGGACTGCTCTGCATGTCTCAGTGCCTGGTCAAGCTGTCCCAGGCCCAGCTCAGCTTCGCTCAAGCCGCGATAGTTCTCTGCATTGGGGTCCCATTTCACACTGCGTTGCAGATAGCTCCGCGCTTTCTCGTAGTCACCCCTGACCACTTCCAGGAACCCCAGGTTGTTGTACGCCAGCGCCGTCAGTTTCCTGTTCTCGGTCTGCTGCCATGTGAGCAGCGCCTGGGTGTAATACGCCTGTGCGGTATCCCATTCACCCCGATTGAGATGGACGCTGCCCACGTTCAGCCTGGCATAGCCGGCCTTGTCCCGCGCTCCCACATCATCCCAGAATGCCAGGTTCTGCTCGTAGAGTTTCTGCGCCTCAGCGAAGTCTCCGCGATAGAAGTGGAGGGTGGCCAGGTTGTCCCGGAGTTCAGCCATGCGGTGTCGATTGTCCAGTCGCTCCCAGATTGCCAGGCTACGCCGGGCGTAGTGGACCGCCTGATCCCAACGCCCGGTGACGTCGTAGATGACGCCCAGCACCTTGTACGTCTCCGCGTGGACAGCTCCCTGGCGCGAATCCTCAGGATTCAGTGGATCCAAATTCGTTCGGCCTGGATCGTCAGATCCAGGCCAACAGCGGGGATCTGACGATCCCCTCAGAACGAAACTGGATCCACTGAGAATGGCCAACGCCTGCCGGCACGCGGCCTCTGCGCGGTCGTATTGCCCCTCCAGGAAGTACAGCGACCCGGTGTGTGTGTGGATCAGGCCGGCTGTGGCTCGGTCGGCGTCGCAGGCCGGCTGGCCCAGAATCCGCAGTCCCTGTTCCATTCGGGCGTGGGCCTTTGCGTACTCTCCGCGCCAGCCGAGCAGCCGGCCAACCTGGCGCGCCAGATCGGCGGATTGCCGGCGCTTCTCGTCCGTCATGTCGAGATGCTCGAAAGCCGCGATGGCCTGTTCATACGTGGTGAGCGCCTTATCGAAGTTGCCCAGGAACGCATGGGCCTGCCCCTTCATGGCTGCGATGGCTGCCCAGTCGGCGGGCCGCACCCAACGCGGTCGGATGGGGTCCAGTACGTCCAACAAACGGCGAGCCGTGCCGGCGCCGATCAGTTGATCTCGGCGCGGGTCCAGGACACGCACGACGTCGGCGTACTTGCCGGCTTCGCGGTAGTGATACGCCGCTTCCAGATAGTCTTCCCGGAAGTCTTCGTAGTACTCCCCAATTCCGCGATGGGTTTCACGTTTCAGAGCCGGCTGCTCACGCAGGCGGTCGTAGAAGAAACGGCGGATCAAGGCGTGGCAGTCGATCTGTCCGGCGCCGGCCAGGCGCTTGAGGATGTGCTTGTGAACCAACTGGTGCACCTGGGTGAGCGGCCTCTGGACGCCGGCTGCAGCAAAGAGCTCAACGATGGCCTGGTGGTGAACGTCGAAGGCTTGCCGAAACGCGGCGATCAGTGGCAGCAAATGCCGCTCATCCGGCGTCAACGACTGCGACACCTGGAGCAGCAGATACTGCTCAATGTTAGGTTCCCGCCACATCCCATCGACCAGAGCAGCGACCTGAGCGACTTCCTGGCGCGTGTCGAAGCCCGAGAGTCCGTTCTCGACCACCCAGGCGCTGAAGAGGTGGAGGAAGACAGGGTTTCCCTCGCTGATTCTGTAGACACGCTCGAACAGTATTGGGGGTAGCAGGTCCAGGCCACGGTCTGCCAGAAGATGGCGGGCGTCGTCTTCAGTCATGCCGGCCAGCGGACGGATGTCCAACCCGGTGGCGAAGTTGGGCCTCTCACGACTCATCACGATGAGGTCCACGCTGCCACTGTGGGACACCTTTTCGCGGAGGATCTGAAACAGCGCCGTCAGGTCCGCATCATGATTGACGAGTTCGTAGTTGTCCACACAGATCGTACAGCGGCTCGCTTGCAGCACACTGATGAGATGGTTGATTTTGCGGTTCAGGGGATAGCGCTCGCCGGCTTCCGCTTCGGCTCGCAAGAAGTCCCAGTACGCGCCCTGCCCGAGGTCGCGGAGAAAGATGGCGATGTCCTGGAGAGCCGTATCCACGTCGGTGTTGATGCCCTGACGGAACGTCAGCCAGAGGACCGGACCATCTCGCAGTTTTTCGATGGCCAGCTCGGCAGCCAGGGCGGTCTTCCCCGTGCCGGCCATGCCGGTGATAACCGTCAGGTGGTCGCGATTCAGCCGCGCGCGATAGTAGGCCAGTTCGTCGGCCCGACCGATGAAGTGGGGGATGCGGGGGATATCGCCGGGGGCCGTGGGAACAATGGCGCCGTGCCTGCGTTCCAGCGCCCACAGTCGGTCGGCCAGCGCGTCAATGGCTGCGCGCTGCCGGCGGAAGTACTGCCGCTGGCTGATACCCAGATCGTCGGCCAGGCAATCACGGCTCTTCCCCTCCACAAACGCACCGACCAGGATGGCGTAGGCCTGCCATCTCTGATGGATAGGCTCCGGCTCGTCTGGTGACAGGCCGGCGGTGCGATCCGCTGTGAAGGTTTCGATGCGCTCCTGCAACACGCGCTGGAGCGCCAGGCCCCGGCCCCGCAGATTGTTGGGCAAGCCGTCCCGCTTCCGCTGTGACTCCACGCTGCGCAGTTGGGCGAGGGGGTGTTGGCCCAGTTTCTCCAGTTGGTGCCAGCATTTCAAGGCGCGCGTGATGGATTTGCGGCTGAACCGTGGGTCGCTTTGTCGGGCCGGCATGATCCATGCTCTTTGGGTCACAGGTGAGGGGTGGGGCCTTCCGAGTTTACAGGACTATACCTCAATCGAGCGCAATTGTCAAGATCTTAGTCGATTGGTCAGTTGGTCGGTTAGTCAGTTAGTCGGTTGGTCATTCGATCGCGCCCACGACACGACTACACGACCTCTCGACCACCAGACCAGCATGACCACCCGACCACCCGACGAAGTCGGCAGTTTTGCGTCAGTTTTCTGGCAGTTTCTGTTTGGGTTTTGTGATATGCTATGCAGGGGAATTACTACGTAGACTTCCGAAGTCTCGGCGGCGCTCTGGGCTGACATCTATGCGGCGGCTATTGGGCAGTTTTATTCAGCCGACTACCCAGCCTGGCGAATGAATTCGCGGCAACACTTGCGAAATCCGCCTGCGCGGATTAGGTTTCAGTCGCCGAAGGGCGACTTCGCGAGGGTTGCAGCGGTTTCAACCGCCGGACAGTGGAATGTGCCATTGTTGAGGTAGTTACCAGCCGAGTAGCGCTGCAAGACTTCGGAAGTCAACCCCCTGTTCCTCTTCTTGTTTGTCGTGGCCGGCCCGGTCTCCGGTCTGGCGAGGCGGGTCGATCAACAAGAGTAGAACCAGTCGTGGAAGCAGCGTTAACTTGCTTTATTCCGTCGGTAACTTCTCTGCAACTGCTGGGCAATCTCGCAGTGATTCGAGATGCTCTGCAGCGGCTGGGGAAGGTGGGCGTGGTTTGCCGGCTGGACCGCTACATCGATCAGCTCCAGGCCGGCTGCGCCGACGATTTGAAGTTCATCGACTATGCTACGGCGGCTATTCACTGGGTGTATCGCGTTCTGGCGGAGGAGGAGCGGGCGTTGGTGTTTCGGGGGTATTGGGGTGCTGGCGGGGGTTGTGCCGGCTGTGCCTACGCGCCCAAGGCGGAGGTTGAGTTTTTCTGCGCGGAGATTGAGCCGGAGATTTTGGGTCTCGCGGAGGGTGCTGGCGGGTCGCGTTGCGGTTTGGCGCCGGCGTAGGGTCGGTGTGGGGTGGGGGTGGCCGGCGCTGATACTCGTCCGTGGTAACTCGGAGTCACTGGCAATGAAGAGCCGCGGCGGACACCGAGGACTCCCAGTTGACATACCCCGCCCATTCTCGTAACAGTCATTGACGGAGGTTCTCAAGGTGAAAGGCATAGACCAACCGTTGTTGTGGAAACTCCTTCGCGTCACCATCGGCTCTCTTGCTGGGTTGATACTCTTATTGACCCTCCTCGTCCTACTCCAGGCAAGCGGCCATGCCGACACATCGGCTGCTGCAGAGCCAGAAATAGTCCTCACTGATGCTCGCCTAGCCGAGACATTGACGAGCGGCCGCTCCAACGACACAGCAGGGCCAACTTCCAAAGAGCCGTTCGGTCCTAGCCGGTCGCCAGATGGCACCCAAATCGCGTACACCACGCTGCATGGCAGCGAGATATCCATCATCAACCCTGAGGGTGCCGGCGGGGTCGAACGGAGTACTCTGGGCAGCCAGAGCCCGTATCTGGTCATCGAAGAGTTCGACAGCGCAGTAAGCTTCACATCCACACACCCGCAAGACGTCTACGTTGACGAGGCTAACTCTCGAGCAGTGCTGAATGTCACACGAAGCGAGACGCGACTTCTCTCGCGTCCGATCCCTGACCTGACCAGCGGTGACTTTCGTGTAACCGTCAGGGGTCAGTTCAACGCTGCAAATAACAATTGTCCCGTGCGTGTCTATCTGACAGATGGCTTACCTGAATGGCGTCACGTGCCGCCTGGCGCACTGGTCTCCTTCGGTTTCTCCGGCGGTGGGTGTTCCAACCAGTTCGATCATATCAGCGCGGGTTGGAGCTATCCCGATGGACAAGGCTACTACACTCACCATGGGTATGTGTGCGGTGGGTCAAACGGAACCATTATTCCCATTAGCCGGGGTGTGCCATACACGGCGGAGCTGGAGCTTCTCAGCAGTCAGGGGACCGGAACTCTGTCGGTCTATGATGATTCGGGACATTTGGTTGGGAGTCTGACCGGGCCGGCCGGCTTCCAGGCGGATTTTGGCACTCTGAATACACTGTCCCTGGGTTACAATGGGGACGGGGACTGGCCCAGTTGCAACGGCTACATCGACTCGGTTCGTATAGAGGGCATCACCGACACTAGTCCCCTCAACAGTTTAGTTGCATACTATCCATTCAACGGCAACGCCAATGACGAAAGCGAGAATGGGAATCACGGAGTTGTACACGGGCCTATTCTAACGACAGACAGAGATGGGAATGATGAAAGTGCGTATAGTTTCGACGGCACGGACGATTATCTTGAGATTCCTGCCAACAGCGTTCTTGCTGATATGCTCATGGGAACGATTGCATTCTGGTTCAAACCATCCTCAGATTGGGAAGCCTCTTCGCCTGTTCAGGGATTGATATCCAACGATAAGGGCGGCTATAACAATGATTTTCAGATAGGCTTCAATGCTGTGGATAATGATAACAATAATGCGAATACTGGCAAGATATATTTCCACCTGCAAGGGTCAGGTAGGCTTCTAGCTTTGGGGACCACAACGACGAGCTGGAGGTCCGACCACTGGTATTTCTTGACGTTTACTTGGAATGGGGTAGAAGCGAAGGTTTTTGTGAACGGGATCCTTGAGGGAACACTGCCATTCTCAAGCAAAGTATTTGATAGCGATGTTTCCACGGACATCGGCGTTACTGCAAAGGCCTTTGGACCACTCCCTACGAAGTATTTTAGTGGCAAGATCGACGATGTTCGCATTTACAATCGGGCACTGACAGAAGAGGCAATACAAGCACTTTATACCAGCGGGGGACCAGATACAACACCGCCGGCCCCAGTGAACGACCTTAGCGCACAGACTGGGACCACGTTGGGGTCTGTTGACCTGAGGTGGACAGCACCGGGTGATGATGGGGATGTTGGCACAGCCACCAGCTACATCGTGCGATACAATACCGTGGAGATCACGGACGCGAACTGGGATGCGTCCACGGATGTAGATGGTGAGCCGGCGCCAAGTGTGGCAGGCACGAGCGAAAGCATGACCGTCACCGGGCTGACGCCGGGTGAGACCTATTACTTCGCCATCAAGACCCAGGACGAGGTACCCAATACCTCGGCTCTTTCGAACGTCGCTGGACCGGTGAGGGCATATGATCCCGACCTGGAGCTGGCAAGGAAATATGCACCTTTCCTCTGGCTTCACAAGGACGAAATCTATGGCCCGAACCCCATCTCTGTCATGCTGTATGGCGCAGCTATTCGTCGGCACACTGCTGGCGTTAAAGACCCCAATAAGGACGAAGTGATAGAACCGCCGCCAGTTACGGTCGACGACTTGGTGAATAAAACTACTGAAGACCACTACCTGGACTTGTGGTACGCTCGCTATAAAGAAGCTGATAAGTATAGGGAGCGTTTCACCTGGCTGTACGGCGTATACGGAGGCAAAGAGGGGGTCAAAGCTTACGCGCGAGTCTGTCGAAGTAACACCAAAACTGTCATCCAGTACTGGTTCTTCTACTACTACAACGACTTCGCGGATAAACATGAAGGCGACTGGGAGATGGTGCAAGTCGTCCTGAAAGCAAATGGCACCAACCTTGTTCCAACACATGCTGCCTATTCCGAACATGTGGGGGGCGCAAGACGGAGATGGAAGGATGTAGAAAAAGAAAAAGACAACAACACCCACCCTGTAGTTTACGTGGGAAAGGGGTCTCATGCCAGTTTCTTCGCACCAGGACGCCATAGGGTTGACCTTGGCTTGCCGGGTAAGGGACCGTTCCTAGATGTATCTGGCAAAGGCACGGGTATCAGCTTAGGAGAATATAAGGTGCTCGAACTGCTGAGATCACCGTGCGGTACCTCTCCACCAGAGCAGCCATCTCCTCCGAAGTGGCTGATGTTTCCAGGACACTGGGGTGAATACTTCGATGGTTGTGAACGGGTCATAAACCTCCCTCAACATGTTGGCGCAGCATGTGGGCCGAAAGGCCCCAGCCAGCAGGGAGATAAGTGGACGAATCCAATTGACTTCGGTGCTGCCAATACCACCGCTGTTAGTGCCGCGGAGCAGGCCTTTAGCTGGTTTGACAGCCTCCCCTGGGACGAATTGGCTGACCACTACACGGCTCAGACTCGCGTCATCCTGGCCGATTGCCAGAGCCATGTTCTAAGTTTGACTGATGCTGAAGGACGACGCCTCAGCTTTGACGTCAATGAGATTGATCCGAACGGACGGTTGGCAGAGTACATCCGCAACTGTGATCCCGGCGGTGCCGGGCGACAAACTATCCTCATCCACGCCCCAAACGTCCAAGTCAGCCGCATCGACCTGCTTCCAGCCCCTACAGCGCTTATCGCAACCGACATTGCCAGCATCCAGCAGACACAGGCCATCACCCTGGAAGTCAACCTGCCGGACTATGCTAACAACCTGGTCACACAGGCAACTTACACCGACGTCACAGTCAGCATCACGACCACTGGCTCCATCTCTGTCACAGCCGGCGGCGATCTACCCCTAGATCTGGACAACGACGGGGACGGCACTCCCGACCAAACGGTGACACCTACCTTGGAGGAAACGGAACAGGACTTCACAGCTCCGGCGGCTGTATCTGATCTTGCTGTAACCGAGGTAATCATCGGTGCCGTCACCGTATCATGGACCGCACCCGGCGATGACGGCCTGACTGGTACGGCGAGCTTGTATGAGCTTGGCTATTACACTGAGCCTATCACTGCCAGCAACTGGGTCTCAGCCACCCAAATCGTCAGCCCGACCGTCCCAACCGCCGCCGGCACAACCCAAACTGCAATGGTCAACGATCTACCTTCAGGTACATTCTACTTCGCGGTGCGGGCCGTGGATGAGGTCGGCAACGTCGGTGACATCTCCAATATTCCCAGTGCAACCGTAATTGGCTATCCGGAGGGCGACTTTGACCATAGCTGTCTAGTAGATGTGCTAGATGTTTCTGACGTGGCTACCCGCTGGCGCCTGTGTGTTGGGGATGATGGGTATAGTCTGGACTATGACTTGAATAAGGATGCATGCATCAATATTGTTGATATTGTGCGTGTATCCAAGCAATGGGGCAGTGGGTGCGAGTGACACACGGGAACAGGGGGCGAGCTGGAATCGGCACTCCCCCGTTGCCAGTTGCCAACTTTACGCCAGTTTCAGTATCATCGCCTCGGCTGTGTGCTGGCTTGCTCATTGCCGGCCGGCCCTCACCGGAGGCACTGATCACTCGCAGCTTGGTGGACAGCAGTGGTTTCTGGGATGCGAATCTGGGCAATACCCGAACAGCCGGTCTGAGCGGCCGCTTCGCCCACTGGTCAGCGGGGACGGGGTGGGGCTGATGGCGCGGGGAGCATGCGATGGAGAGGTCGGCCACATAAGTGGATACCGTCGTGACTCACTGGAAGGAGACGTGTCCGTAGGTGCCACGCGGCGGACTATGCCGAGATGCGAAGCAAGATCATGATGAGCAAACCACCACTTCGACAGAACCCAGCACCAACGACAATCTTGCTTGCCGAGGACGATGCCAGCAGCGCTGTGCCTATCGTCATCGGTCTTCAAGATGAGGGTTTTCGAGCACTCCATGCTACGGACGGCCATTGGGCGCTCAGGCTGGCTCGCGTTGCACAGCCGAATCTGATCTTGCTGGATGTACGGCTGCCACACATGGACGGCTTCACGGTGTGCCGCACCCTGCGGCGCGGGTCTACCGTGCCAATCATATTGATGACCACGGGCGGCCGGGAGCGGGAGCGAATTCGGAGCCTGGAGCTTGGCGCCGATGCGTGCCTGGAAAGGCCTTTCAGCTTTCGGGAGTTGCTGGCCCGGGTGCGGACGGTGCTGTGCCGGCGGGGGCTGAACAGTGGCAACGGCTCCTCGCCGGGGAAGCGCATCGTGGTCGGAGACATTGTGCTGGACCGGGCCACGCGCCAGGTGTGGCGGGCAGGCCGGCCTGTCCACCTGCGCCGGCGGGAGTTCGACTTGCTGCGCGTGCTGATGGAGAACGCCGGCCAGGCCGTGTCCCGCCGGGAGTCGCTGAACCGGGTGTGGGGCGAGGACTGGGTTGGATGTCCGCGCACGCTGGACGTGCACGTCTGTTGGCTGCGCGAGAAGCTGGAAGACGATCCTGCGGCGCCGCAGTACATCCAGACGCTGCGCGGATACGGACATCGCTTCGTAGATCCGGCGCTGTCGATGCTGCAGGACCGGATCTCGTGAACGAGGTTTGCCGGCTATCTTGCGGAACGGCTGATCCGGTGGCGGGGCGCCAGCTTTGTCCTTGGCTGCCGGCCCTCGCCCGATGGCACACAGGAAGGAGGACAGTGGCCCCGGACTGAGCGTATTATCTCGAAGACGCGGCCTGGGCGTCTTCGGCTGACGTGGAAGCGCGGCGGCGGTGGGTTGGAGCTGTTATACGCGGACACCGTATGCCAAGCGGCCGCCCAGTCCGACGAGCAGGAAGCGGTGCTGCGTCGGGAGAGGCTGTCGGTCATTGAGTCCGCCGGCGAGACGACGCACCGTGTCCTGGGGTTGAGCTACCTGGCGCGAGGCCGGCGCGATCTTACACAGCAGCAAGTTATGCATGGGTCGCGTTTATCAAGCTGCGTCCTACGTGAGCGCTGGCGGACTTCCCAATCTAGGAGGACATACCTGTGAAGGCTCGTATCTTCATCTTGTTGAGTTGTGTTGTCGTTCTGTCCCCGTTCTTGCAAGCTCAAGCACCTCCCTCGCCTGGGTTAGGCAACTTGGCCAATCTGGAGGCTGTGCTGTGGGGCAACGTGGCTTGGGCGAACGACACCGACTGGGGAGGAGCGGGCAGCATCGTCGCCGGCACGGTCAACGTCTGTAGTGATCCGGCCTTCGTCGGTTGCGACGTAGCAGATCCCCACATTGGCCCTGGCAGGACCGCTGTCGACGCTGGCGCGGATGCAGACGTAAGGGCAGACATTGATGGCGACCTGCGACCTACTGGCACAGGCTATGACATCGGAACGGATGAGTACTACCGTTCCGCCACCCTCGTTGTCACAGACACAGCCGAAAGTGGTCCTGGCTCCCTTCATCAGGCATTGCTGGACGCACAGAGCGGCGACACCATCACCTTTGACACGACAGTCTTTCCACCAAGTAACCCTATGACAATCGTTCTCACCAGCGCCCTGCCAGACATAAGCCAAGGCGACCTGACCATCGACGCCAGCGACGCTGGCGTAATCCTGGACGGCAGCGGCATTGGTCAATCCACGATGCTGCTCCTTGATGATGTCAGCCTGGCCTTTGACGGCGGAGCGAACCAACTTCTCAACGGTGATTTTCCCACCGATATCAATCACTGGAGCTATTGGGATGACGATCCTGGGGTCAGCCGCAGTCTCAACAACAGCGAGGGTAATACTGCGGCCGGCAGTCTCCAGATAGACGTGCCTCCGCGCGGAAATTCCCGCACTTTCTACGACACGCTGCCGCAGACCGCGAATCTGGGGAACGGGGCCTACAACTCGGACAGTTCCATCTGGATCGCAGCTACTCCAGGAACAGAGGTGAGCCTTAGCTGGTGGCAAAAAGGCTCAGCCGGTGCGACGGCATTCATACTCTACCAACGGGACAACGGCGACTGGAACAATCTCGCCATCGTTGATGCGGGCGCAAGTGACACCTGGCAACAGCACACCGTGACTGACGTGGTGCCAGGGGATGGTGTGGCGGTGGGGGTACAGTTCGACGTCTTCGATGATCAACGCCGGACCCGGGGCCTCCAAATCACTTCCAACGGCAACACCATCCAGGGGTTGCAGATCATCAACTTCCCATTTGATGGCATATTGATCCTCGACGCGAACGACAATGTGATTGGCGGAGACCGAAGCCTGGGGGACGGACCGCTAGGGCAGGGGAATCTCATCTCGGGTAACGGTGGGCATGGGATCCAAATCTGCGGGGACAGTGCAAACAATGAGGTTGTAGGCAATCGCATTGGGACGGACCTCTCCGGTACGTCGTCGATGCCCAACGCATACAGTGGCATTGCGCTGCAGTGCTCCCCCGGCCCGCACGATAACGTCATCGGCGGAACGACCTCTGACACACACAACCTGATCAGTGGCAATGCGCAAAATGGAGTTCGGTTTTCAGAAGGCGCGCACCACAACACCGTCATCGGCAACTACATCGGCACTGACAGTAGCGGGGCAACGGCCATAGGGAACGGTTGGGAAGGCATTCAACTCGGACAAGGTGCTCACGACAATGTGATCGGCGGACCTACCGAGCCTGAGCGAAACCTGGTCAGTGGGAATGGTGCGTCTGGGGTGCAGGTCTGGGGTACGAACACGATCAGCAACACACTACTCAACAACTGGATCGGCCTCGACATAGCCGGCAATCCTACGTTGGGCAACAATGGCTCTGGCGCGCGGATCTCGGATGCTGGGTGGAACCTGATCGAAGGAGGGATCATCGGTGGCAATACAGGTTACAGCGGCGGTGGTGCCGAGATCGCTAACGCGGCGGCAACGATCAGGAACACGACATTTGTCAGCAACACCGCCACATGGGGTGGTGGTTTGCACATTGATTCATCCTCGTCGGCCACCATCGAGGCCTGCCAAGTCATCAGCAACACAGCCTCTCAAAGCGGCGGAGGCCTGAGAGCCTTCGGTGAAGTCACTATTGAGGACAGCGTCTTCCAGGGCAACTCCGCACAACAGGGGAATGGTGGGGCCATTCACGGTCAGAGCCTGGTGGTGCGTAAAAGCAGGGTCCTAAACAACCAGGCGCGTTACGGAGGTGGGATAGACACTTTCGGATCCAGCTTCGTGCGTCTGGAAGACGTTGAGATTAGCGGCAACGTAGCGACTGACCATGGTGGCGGATTAAGGGTGGGCGGCAATGGTGGAATCACCGTGGTGATCAGTAACACGCGTATCCTGACGAATACTGCACCTCAAGCTGGAGGTGTTCAGTTGTGGGCTGGCTCCATAGGGATTCACGACACGTTGATCAGAGGCAACAGAGCTGTAGGCGGGAGTGGTGGAGGTGTCCGTGTCTCTCGCTCTGAGTGGGAGAACTCTCCTGATCTGACACTGGTGAACACACTTGTCGTTTCAAACACCTCATCTGACCGAGGGGGAGGATTGTGGCTTGATGAGTGGGATGCCTCGCTGATTAACACCACGATCGCAAACAATCAAGCCGCGAGCCTGTATGGGGGCGTGTGGGCTTCCCCATTCCCCACGCAGACGGTCACCATCACCAACTCGATCCTATGGGGCAATGGGGACGATGATCTAGAGTGTCCTAGTGGTTGTACGGTTGCCTATTCGGACCTTGAGGAAGGCGTTTGGCCTGGTCCAGGGAATGTCTCTGAAGACCCGTTGTTTGTGAACGCAGCCGCCGGCGATTACCATCTGCCCCTTGAGTCGCCCTCTGTCGATGCGGGAACGGTGATTGGCACTCCTTCTGACGACTTCGAAGGCGATCCACGCCCGTGGGGGTTCGGTGTGGACATGGGTGCAGACGAGTTTGCGGATCACGTTGTGGATCCAGGTTGCACCGATTTCCTGGAGCCGCAGGGGGTGGGCGCGGAGGACGTCCAATTCCTTGCTGCTCACTGGCGACGGCCGGCCCAACCTCCATTCGACTGTGACGGTGACGGAATCATCTCAGCCGCTGATATCATGTGCGCGACTGCGCTCTGGGGCCAGACCTGCATGGCTCCCAAGTTTGGCGATCTGCTCAGGTCCATTCCCGCTCCCAACGACGGCGTGCAGGGGTTGGCCTGGGATGGTTCGAACCTGTGGGTTGCCTGGGGGAGCATCTTCAAGATCGATCCGGTCAATGGCTCAGTGATAGCCCAGATTCCGGGGCCGGCCGGCGACCTGCAAGGTTTGACCTGGGACGGGTCTACGCTGTGGTGCGTGAGTTATGCCGAAGACCGCATCTACCAACTGGACCCCGGCGACGGTAGTGTGCTGAATTCCTTCCCTTCTCCTGGCCCGACCCCTATCGGGATTGCCTGGGACAGCACCCATCTGTGGAACAGCGATGAAGATGGCACTTTCTATGAACTCGACTCATCGGATGGATCGATCGTGGGTTCAGCCCCTTCTCCCTTTGGCACCTCAACTACGATGCTCGACTGGGACGGACAGTATCTCTGGGCCTCGATGGGCGGTCGCTTCTATCAGCTTGATACCTCAAACTGGCGAACACTGAAAACCATCGCTGTGCCGGCCGCATGGGCCAAGGGGATCGCCTGGGATGGTGAGAACCTCTGGAACGGTGGTTATGAGGATGATACCCTCTATCTCTTGGACGCCACGCCGGCGGGCGCAAGCGTCGCTGGTCGCGTCCTCAAGAGCGGTGCCCCCATCGCGGGCAAAGATATGTACATCGTCAAGAACAGCAACACCTCGGACGAGTTGCAGGTTGGCTGGATGCCCACTGACGGCGGTGGTCAGTTCAGCTTCACAGTCGATCCTGGTGTCGAGTACGAGTTGCGCGGGTTCGGCGATATGGCCGACAATGAGTTTCGTGAGATTGTGAGAAGGACAACGCCCAGCTTCATCAACCCTAATATCACTCTGCCCGATGTGGATATCTGGTACGATGGGCTCCTGGCGCCGGCTGACGGCGCAACGTTTAACCGTGACCAGGTCAACGCCGGCAATCCTATCCCCTTCGGTTGGTCAACCAAGTCAGGCGCCACAGACTACGGTATCTGGCTGCGGCAGTATGATGATTTGGGCTATGTGCTGTGGAGGTCTCCCGGCACGGTCAACACGTCTGCATACTTCGATGGCACGATCAACGGCGGTGCACACCTTCCAGCCATGCGGTATGACTGGCATGTCGGCATGGGGCTCGACAATGGCTGGTGGGTCTGGAGCGAGTACCGGTTGCTGAATATTACCTCCACACCACTGACAATCACAGTGGACGGGAATCCTGGGGATTGGGCGGTGGCAGCGCCCATCGCCACTGATGCAGCAGGAGACAATGCAGGAGGCCCGGCCGGCACGGACATCGGTCCCATCTACAGCTATGTGGACGACACCGATGTCTATCTGCTGGTCGAGGTTCATGATCCCGACATCGTCTACAACGCCACCATCGAACTGAACCTGGACTACAAACCTGGCAACTACTTCACGCATGAGTCCACGGCCGATCTGCACACAAACATCTGGAATAGCGGTATCAACGCCTGGGCCGGTGACATGGATCCCTACCCTATCACGGGCGCTGTTGTGGCTTTTGGAGAAGCAATGGAGATCCGAATTCCCCGAGACCAGTTGGAGAACGCTGCCTATGCAACTCCCACCTTTGTCAACATTTGGACAGATGGCACCGGTTGGGATCCGTCCACTATTGTTCCGTAAGCTTTGATCGTGCCTCGCCAGGCCCGCCCCTGCAGCTCGACGGGATCCCTGGATTGAGGATCCCGTTCGCCTCTAGCCACATCCTCGCCAGCAGCGCCGATCACGCGCGGCTTGCAGGTGACGACCAGGGTCTACGACCGCAAGAGCCGGCCCCCGCACGAAATCCCCGATCCGCCAGCTGACGACGATACTGAGTCGTGGCACGTTGACCTGGTTGATCTCGACGAGGTCTTGAGACTATTCGGTAAACCTGACTCTGATCTCGCGAATGACAGTGAACCCGCTCCCGTCCACAAACATATCAGCTTCGACCGTGTAACTACCATCCCCCCAGCCGGCGACCAGCACGACCCCAAGGCCGGCGTGACCTCGACTGTAGTTCAGTTGCTGTGCCGGCACGCCAGAAGGGGGCGGCTCTTCGGTGTCCAGTTGTTGCAGAAGCGTTTGAAGTTCATCCCCCCTCAGGTGTGCCGGGTCAACGATCAGCAGCCGGCCACTGTCTACCCCGACGTGGCCGATTGGGATTAGCTTGTGGTTCTCCATGTTTCTCGCTCCTTCCTGGCCGTAGTGTGCCCCAGATGCAGACAAGTGTCAACTCATCCTGCTTGCCCACGTCGCGCGTGCTGCTGGCTGACCTACTGCGCTGCGAGGCATTGATCACACGCGACTCGCCGGCCACAACCAACACCACGATTACAAAAGCCGGCCCCCGCACGAGACCCTCGATCCACGTGCCGGCTGGCCTCAATCGACCAAATGTGCTATGATATATCCCGTACGTACCCGACGTCGATCACCATGGCCGAACTCAGTCATCCACACGGCCTGTTTTTCAAAGAAGTCTTCTCCAGACTGGAGGTTCTCGGATGAACACCACACAACCATCGCGCGACGAATGGCGCCGGCTCTATCAGGCCGCGGCGGCTTTCAAGGAGGCGGCCCCCTGGGAGTGGATGATCGAGGACGAAATCTTCGGTGTCCAGAACCCGGAAAGCAAGGAGGTCGGCTACTGCAGCATCATGGGTATGGCCGGCGAGCTTCGTCAAAATGCTCCGCCGCTTTGGCAGCCGGCCGGCCGAGGTGGCCGTGTGTCGCGAGCGAGTTTACCGCCTGTTGGAACCGGTGACATCGAAGCTGGACATCCGGCTGAGGCAGAAGCGTCGGCTGCCGGCGCTGGAGCGGGCGCGAGCGGCAATGGAGCAGTGGATGGGGTGAGTGCCTGAAGCTGTACTCCTTCCCGCCGGCCTCCTCTTGCCAACCCCACCCCGCTGATTGAAACCATCTGGCGACAACCTCCGTCTAATAGTCAACCATGAAACGCCTGACCATCATTCTCACCGCCACGATCCTCGCCGGCCTGGCCCTGGGCTACTGGCTGCTCGTCGCCGATCTGCCCTCGCCAGCAGCGCTGATCACGCGCTCCTCGCCGGACGCGACCAAGATTTACGACCGCAAAGGCCGGCTGCTGTTCGAAGTCCTCGACCCACGGGCGGGACGGCGCACCCGCGTCCCGCTGGAGGATCTGCCGCAGTACGTGCGGCAGGCAGTCATCGCCGTTGAGGACGTCAACTTCTACTCCAACCCTGGCATCGACCTGCGTGGCATCACCCGCGCCGCGTTCCAGATGGCCCGCCAGCGCCGTATCGTTTCCGGCGGTAGCACCATCACCCAGCAACTGGCCCGCGCGGTGCTGCTGTCGCAGGAGGAGCGAAACCAACGCACGTTCACCCGCAAGCTGCGTGAGTCCACCCTCGCCCTCCGCATCACCCGGGCTTTCTCGAAGGACCAGATCCTCGAGATGTACCTCAACGAGGTGTACTTCGGCCAACTGGCCTATGGTATCGAAGCAGCGGCCCAGACCTACTTCGGCAAGCCGGCCCGTGAGCTGGACCTGGCCGAGGCGGCGCTGCTGGCCGGCCTGATCCAGTCGCCGGCGGCCTACAACCCGCTGGTGGACATCGACGCTGCCAAGGGCCGGCAGGCGGTCGCCCTCGACCTGATGGTCAAGGCCGGCTTCGTCACCCCGGAGGAGGCGGAGCTGGCCAAGACCGAACTGCTGCACTTCACCGGCGGCAACGTCCCGCTGCGCGCGCCTCACTTCGTCACCTACGTCCGCAACCTGCTGGAGGCGAAATACGGCGCTGAATGGGTGAACCACGGCGGCCTGCACGTCATCACCACCCTCGACCTGGACCTGCAAACCCGGGCCGAGGCGATCATCCGCCGGCGCATGGCCGAACTGAACGAGCACAAGCCGGGCAAACCCGACTACAACGTCAGCGACGCCGCGCTGGTGGCCATCGACCCCCACACCGGCGAGATTCTGGCCATGGTCGGCAGCGCCGACTACTTCAACGAAAAAATCGATGGGGCCGTCAACGTCGCCCTGGCCCGCCGGCAACCCGGCTCCGCCATCAAACCTATCACCTACGCCACGGCCTTTGGGATTTCGGATTTCGGATTTCGGATTTCGGATTTCCAAGACGCAAGACGCAATACGCAATACGCAATACGCCCATTCACCCCGGCCACCGTCCTCTCCGACGTCCCCACCACCTTCCTGACCAAAGAAAACGAACCCTACCGCCCGATGAACTACGATCGGATGTGGCACGGCCCCATCAGCCTGCGCCGGGCACTGGCCACGTCGTCGAACATGATCGCCGTCAAAGTGCTGAATGCGGTCGGCGTGGAGGCCATGCTCGACACCGCGGAAGCCCTGGGCATCACCACTTTGACCGACCGCGAACGCTACGGCTTGGCCCTGACCCTGGGCGGCGGCGAAGTCAAGCTCCTGGAACTCACCGCCGCCTACGCTGCCTTCGCCAACGCCGGCCACCGTGTCACCCCCACCGCCATCCTCGCGGTCACCACCCCCAAGGACCAGGAAACCGCCAACGCAACACGCAAGACGCAAGACGTAATACGCAATACGGAAAGCATCTACGCCATCTCTCCGCAAGTTGCGTATTTGATCACCAACATCCTCTCCGACGACGAGGCCCGTCTCCCCGCCTTCGGCGAGAACAGCGTACTCAAACTGAGCCGGCCGGCGGCGGCGAAGACCGGCACGACCAGCGACTGGCGCGACAACTGGACCATCGGCTACACGCCCGATCTGGCGGTCGGGGTCTGGGTGGGCAACGCTGACAACAGCCCGATGCGCTTTATCTCCGGCATAACCGGCGCCGGCCCCATCTGGCACGACTTCATGGAGGAGGCGCTCAAGGGGAAGCCGGCCCGCGAGTTCCCCCGCCCGGACGGTTTGGTCGAAGTCGAAGTCTGCGAGTCCAGCGGCCTGCTCCCGACCGAGCACTGCCGGCGTCGCAGGCGCGAACTGTTCATCAAGGGCACCGAGCCGACGCAGTACGACACCAGCTACCAGGCCTTCGAGATCGACGCTGCTACCGGCCTGCTCTGGGTCGATGGATGCCAGGGACCGCAGGTCGAGCGAGTATTCCGCCTGCTGCCACCCGAAGCACGGGATTGGGGACGCAAGGCCGGCATCCCCCAGCCACCCACCCAGGCTTGCACGGGGCAAATCACCAATCTCCAACCCTTCGACCAGGCTCAGGGTAGGTCCCCAATCTCCAATCTCCAATCCACCGACCAGGCTGGAACCATGCATCTGGCTGTGGTGAGCCCTGCGCCCAACACAACGTTCGCCCTGTCTTCCCAACTGCCGGCTGAATTCCAGCGCGTCGAGGTCGTGGCGCAGGCCTACACCACGACGCCGCTTCAGCAGGTGAGGTTGCTGGTGGATGGCCGGCCGTTGGTCACGCTGAGCCGGCCACCGTACCGGGCGTTGTGGCAGTTGGAGGCCGGTAGCCACCAGGTCCGGGCGGTAGGTGTGGACGCCGGCGG
>CAZHMV010000114.1:0-18521 GCA_964532665.1 uncultured Anaerolineales bacterium | reverse complement strand
CGCTTTCACACCCCACAGGGCCTTAAGCACAGTGCCCTCATCCTTTACCGCGACGCCGATGAGATACCCGCTCTACCGGCCTGGTTTGACTTCTACAACGCGCGCCAAACGATTGAGGCGGGCATCAAGGAGACCAACGTGGTCTTCAAAATGCATCCCCTCAAGCTGCGTTCGGAGGGCGGCATCGCGCTGCAAGAGCAGTTCACCCTCTTTGCGGCCAACTTCGTGCGCTGGGCGGCGGTGTGGTTGCACAAGCAAGTATCTTGCAGCCGGCGACGTTTTGACGAGGCCTTGACCCGGGTGAAGGCGATGGTGCGGATTGGGGCCAACACCAGTGCCTGGGTCGTGTCTGGTGTGAAGGGCTTGTTGGTAAGGTTCGATGATACGGGGGCCTATCCTGGCGTCGAGCTTCGCCTGGCTGGTACGTGGCGGACTCGTGCGCCGTTGCTGCCTCCGCAGAAAGTTCAAGATTTCGACTTCAGAGACGAACTTGCAGTTGGTTGCACATGATTTACGCTAGAAGTAATACAAAAGCACCACCCGAACCGCCGCAGACCTCGTCCAGTTTGCTGCGGGCCTGGCGCTCCAGTTCTTCCTGGATCGATCTCAGAATCTCTTGGATCAACTCCTCGATCTCTTGCTCGCCCCGGCGTCGCCACTCCTCAATTCGATCTCGAATCTGATCTTCCAGGTCTCCCAGTTGTGCTGGCAGGATGAAGACATAGGCAGTCAGGGTCTGACCAAAGGGAGTATCACGGTAGTGCATGCGATAATTGTAGCGACGGACCCCCCAATTGCCCGCTGTCGGAAAGCGAAGTGGCCACGTTACAGTGTCGCCGGGCGGGACCGGCTCTGACAGTGATAGAACATTGGGCACTTCTTCCGGCACATCGTCTGTGGCCTTGAGCGCATATCCTTGATCGGGCTCCCATGCGAGGAAGCCAGTATTCTGAACCTCTAGGGTGATCTGTGCCGTCTCTTGGGGTAGCACCACGTCGTATGCCGGCGCGTTGAACAGCGAGGCATCCAGGGGTTCCTTGCCTTCGTTTCTAGCTCGGATGGCGGCAGCGATGGCAACTCGCACATAAGGATGTTGCTTGATGCCACTGTGGTCTCCGAAATCGCCGTGCATGTCATGCCGAACGCCAGGTAGCGTTGCGTAGTCAGATGACACAATGAGGTCATCTGCCGACCGGATGGTAAACATGCGCACCTTTCCGGGCGCCTGACCCAGACTTCGGATCACTTGCGTGTCGGGGGCAAGTTCCAGGACATCGGGAAAGAAATCTGATTCGGCCTGCGGGATGCCTCGGAGCGGACTTGCCAACGTGATGATCAGGTCAACTTGATCCAGCTCCTGGCGATCTGCTTTGTTGGCGGCCCAATAGGTGGCTACAATGCCCCCCAGGCTATGACCGATCAGTATGAAATGCGAGTCCGGGAACCTTTCGATCATGTTGTCGAGCAGTATCGCATCGAAGGCGACGGTGTGGGACAGAGGGCTGGGCACATTCGAGGGGTGAGGGTAGGTGTCCTCGGGTGTGTAGATAGGCATTCCAAACTGGTGTGAGCGCGACCCGTAGAAGCCCGAGTAGCTAAAGTATTGGAAGTCCTCACCCTGGAAGGTCTCTCGGAGCAGCGAATCGTGTTGGATTCCCTCGCGGATCGCGGCCCAACTGTTCACCGCTGCTGGATCTTCTGAGTTGTTGTAGCTGCGGAACCCGGAAATAAAAAGGACCTTGGTGTCTCCCGAGGGGGTCTCGGGTTGAGGAGCCGGCCCTTCGACAAAGGTCAGGTCGTTGGGATCACCACCAAGCTCTGTCTCGTAGAACAAGGTGACATTGCGGATCCAGGTCTCGCGGTCCGTGGCGGTGTACACCTCGGCAATCTTGGGGATGGTCGTGTGGTCACGGTCCAGGTAGAGTTGCCGTAGGCCGCGTGTGGCCCGTTCAATGCCCTCCTTCCAGGAAGTGAAGGCGTTGGCGCTACAATTCGAGGTGTCCTTGTAGAACCAGTTCCAGGCGTTGTACTCGGCGCAGAGCCTGGTGCCAAAGGTGCTTTCTGCGCCAGCGATGGCCACCACCAGCCGCGGGTCCACGTCCCAGCGCCGGCCACTCTCCACCAGTGCCGACCCCTGCCCTGCCAGCGACGAGCCCTTGTCTGCGAGGTAGCGGTCTAGCGCCTCGGCGATGATGGCCGGCGCAGCGAAGGCAGGGTGGGAGAGGGTGGGGGCGGTGATCTCCACCCCTCCGACCGCTAGACCGAACATCGTTATGACAAGAGTCGTGAGTACCAACAGCCGATCCCAATGTTTCATTTACCTCGTCTTTGTCCCTCTGGGGAGAACGCGGGTGGCAATAAGGGCCTCTAACATCTCATGCAATTCCAGTGGCTAATCTTTCGTGGCTGGGGTAAGCTCTTTGTGGTTTATGGCTTTCTACGATGTCCAGACTCAGGGGGTACTAGCTCAACATTGTCGGGGTATTATACTACGGCTCGTAGAAGGTAAGACCACGCTCCGCTGCGCACCATGACGGTCTCATCCCCTTACCCTCTGCGCCGGGCGCATTGTAGTGGGAATGGATCAGTCTGTCAAACCTACATGACGGAAACTGCAACGATCTCTACGGGCTCGGCAGCGAAGCCCCCTTCGACAGGCCTTTCGCCGAGCTCAGGAGGGGCCTCAGGATAAACTCCGCGACGTATCGAGGCCGGGTGGGTTGTCCAGAGGGCCGCTCGCTTGATTTCGATACGCTGGCTTCGATGGTTTCGGTACGCTACGCTACTCAGCCCAAGTCGCTACTCAATCGGCGCTTGTCCTGAGTAGCGTAGCATATCGAAGGGCTCGCTTCCCCATGTTTTGCATGCTCCCGCGTCAACGCGAAATCGGGAGACTCCTCTCCATGGCCATATACCCAAAACCTGATGACAGACGGTTAGCTCCTCCATGCTCCTCCATCCTTGGTTTCCGAACTACAGGCAGGCCCAAGCGCCTCTGGTTGATTTCTTCACCATGCCGGATTATAGTTGTTCGTATGGATCTCACGCAGTGCTTGTCTGCTGCCTCGCACCGGACCCTCATCGCCATTGCCCGCTGTCAGGGGTTCCGGGCTCACAAAGGCATCCCCAAGGATAGCTTGGTCCGCCAACTCGCTGATCACCTGGGGGACGCTGCGCGCTTGCATGCCCTGCTGGACGACTGCCGGCCAGACGAACGAAGGGCCCTGCATCGCCTGGCCGCGTCCGATGGCCGGATGCCGGCCCACGACTTCACCCGACAGTTTGGCCCTATCCGTCCCTATCGTCCCTGGCGGACGGATTCGGTGCGGCATCCCTGGCGCAACCCGATCTCCATCTCCGAACGGTTGCTCTACCTGGGCCTGATCTATCTCACGCGCGGCAATCGGGAACGGGGGGAGCCGGCCCAGGTCGTCCTGCCGGCCGAGTTCCTAAGCCGGATTGCCCCGCCTGCCCCCACTGTGGCGCTGGGACTCCCAGCGACAGAGCCAGGCGAACCCGTCGATCCGTGTCTGGACATGGCCATCTGGCTGGCCTACCTCCAACAGATGGATGTTCGCCCCTTACACGGCCGCTGGCTGTCTCCAGTGCATATCCGTCGGGTGGCTGCGCGCCTGCGTCCACCTGAGCCAGTCCAGGGAGCGCGAAGTGAACTCCAGACGGACCGGTTGCGCTTCATCCACTACCTGGGTGAGTCTCTGGGTCTTATTGCCGTGACCGGGGGGCGCTTGAAGCCGGCCCCGAGGGCATTGGCCTGGTTGGAGAAGCCCACGCCATCCCAGTGGCGTGACTTGTGGGACGCGTGGCTGGACACGACGGGCGAAAACCGCGAGCGCTGGACGCGCTACCGGTTGCCTGGCAGCCGGCTGCGCGATCCCTTCCGTTTCGTCCGCAACCTGCTGCCGGTCGTGGCTACCTGTCCGGCGGATCACTGGCTTTCGGTCGGTAATTTGGTCGAGAACCCACGGCTGGGGGGAGATGACCTGATCCCGTGGTGGGAGAGGGAAGAAAGGGATGCAGCCGCGATCCTGGTTGGAGAAGTGTTGAGAGGTCCCTTGACGGCGCTGGGAGTGGTGAGGGTTCAGTCCACCCCTGCCGGGCTGCTCTGGAGACTGACACCTCAGGGGGCCTGGCTGTTGGATAGAGGTGGTGAGCTACCAGCCGAGGCGACGGCATTGCTCCAGATGAGCGAGGATCTCACACTGACACTGCCGCCGGACGGCTGTCCAGCCGGTCTCCTGGCACTGGCCGGCTGGACCGAGTGGGGCTCAGAGGAACCTGCGCTTCGGCTCACGCCCGACTCGGTTGCCCAGGCCCTGGCGTCCCGGTCGCCTCATGCTCCCTTGACATCCGTTGATGGGAGCGCCGTCGGCTCTCATCTGGGAGGCAACGCTGCGCTCCAAGACCTGTGCGCTGCCCTGTCCCGTTACGCCGAACCCGTGCTAGGCGACAACCAGCGAGCAACCCTGGAGCGCTGGGCCAGGGAAGCGCAGATCGTCACCCTGCGGCGGCGCCTGATTCTGGAGCTACCTGACGGCATGACCATGGACAGGCTTCCATCTGATCCTTTGTTCCGCTCATGCGTGCAGCGGATGATCACCCCCGATTCAGCCATCCTGCAGGGGCAGGATCAGGAACAGGTGATCCAGTGGTTGAGGCAACAGGGGTTTCATGTTCGGAGTGTTGAACCGGACCAGCGGACAGCGGAACTGGATTCCGGCGGGGCCTTCTGGCTGGCCACGGCTACGCTGGTTTTGGATCATCTGGCACGGCGTCTGGCGGTGACGCCCATCCCCCCTTCAGCAGTGCTGGACTGGCTGGCGGCTCACCTGGACCCGGCGACGCTGGCATCAGCAGAACGAGGGGCGGCTCACGCCATCGCCCGCTTGAACGAGGCTCTGGACGGGCCAGCGCCGGCGCTCCAGGGGATGGCCTTGGATGACGCGCTGAGGGTTATCCAGGACGCCATTGCCGGCGGCGAATGTCTGCAACTGCGTTACTGGAGCGCCTGGCGTGGTGAGGTCACGGAGCGGATTGTGGAACCGGCGCGCGTCGAGTGGCGCGGCGACGCAGCATACCTCATTGGCTATTGTCGCCTGCGCCGGGCGGAGCGCACCTTTCGCCTGGATCGGGTACTAGACGTCAGACGATGCGAAAGGGCTCCAACCGGGTGACCTGGCCGAGGCCCATCACGCGGACCTTGCGGACGTCTGTCTCGCACAGGAAGTAGAAGCGGATGCCATCCTCGTCGGGGTTAATAAGTGGCTTCAGCCGGTTCTTCAGACGCTTCAGGGTTTGGGCGTCCAGTTGGCATTCGAAGACGCTGTACTGCACCCGCGCCCCAAAGTCCTTGAGAGTGTCGTGAATTTTGGTGCGCCGGCGATCGTCTACGATGTCGTAGCTGACTACCACAAACATGATCCTCACCCCCTCCCGGCCTCCCCCTTGCAGGGGGAGGAGTTTATTGGCCATCCGGCCAGTGCCTCTTTGGCCAGGGCGTCGGCCAGGAGGTTATGGTCCCGCGGGATGTGGGTGAAGCTGGTGATGGGAATGTTGCGCAGGAGAGCACAGGCCCGCCGGTGTGACTTCTTGAGAGCCGGACTGCGGACGGAGAACTGCCCCTGCATCTGCCGGACTACGATCTCGCTGTCCGACACGAAATGGGCCTCGTCGGGCGGGTCCGATGACAAGATCTCCAGCGCCCAAATGAGAGCTGCATACTCGGCCTCGTTATTGGTTTGCGGTCCAACTCGTCTCTTGAGCACGTGCTGGATGTGCCCATCCGCATCTCGAAGAACCACACCCAGGCCGGTGCCATGGCCTCCCAGACCGATGGCTCCGTCGAACTGGACGATGATTTTGCGCTTCCTGTTGTCGCGGAGCCTCTTCCATAGCACGGTTATCCTCCTATCATCCTGTTTTTGTCGTCGCACTCGGACCAACGAGCCAGAATCGTCTCAGGCGTGATGGCTACTCGCACCACGTGGCCACTGTCCATGAAAAGCACCGCCCGAATCCGCCGACCGTAGGTCAGGTCAATGAGATGTCCCTCCTTGGCTGCCCAACGCACGGCCCGTTGGATGGGGGCTGAGCCAGGATTGGCTACGGCCACAATTCGCTCTCCGGCCACGGCCCCGCCAAAACCCACCGTCACCGGCCCGGCTACCCTTCCTCTACGGTCGCACATTCTTTCACTTTTCCCCTTCTTTCTTTTTCCCGTCTTCTATTTGATCGTCACCGGAACGTACACCTTCGCCTTGTCCAAGACGATGTTGGCCACCTGGCGAGCCTGGAGCTCCAGACACCGCCGATAGGAAGTCCGCTGATGGGCTACCGGATGCCGGATTTTGGCCGCCAGACGTTCTTCATAGACTCGAAGGAACATCTCGACAGCCTTAGGAACCAACTCCACGGGGCGTTTCTGGCGTCCGGTGCGCACGAAGTCGGCCGGCGTCAGTCGCTGTTCGCGGACGAGGGCCAGTACCAACGTGTCCACGATGATGGGCCGGAACTCTTCCATGATGTCTAGGGCCATGGACGGCCGCCCGTAGTCGATGGCGTGGAAGAACCCCAGGAAGGGATCCAGACCTACCAGTTGGACGGCTGAGGTGGTGTCTTTCAAGAGTAGCGAGTAGCCAAAGCTCAGGGCAGCGTTGATGGGGTCCGGTGGTGGGTAATAGGCCCGCCGCTGGAACTTCCACCCTGGATCAAGAAGGGCCCTCAGGCCGGCGAAGTAGTAGGCGCCGGCCTTGCCCTCATAGCCACGCAGGCTGTCCAGGGACCTGGCCTGGGCGGTCGCATCGGCCATTCGACCAATGCCGGCTACGGCCTCTTTCAGCTTTTGGTGCGCCGGCTGCTCTACCACCTTTTGCAGTCGGCGCTGCAACAGCGTGCGCTGGTTGGACAGCTTGCCCACGACGATGTCGCGGGCCAGACGGAGGGCTGCCGCCTCATCGCCCATGGCCTGGAGCTGAGCGTGGCGCAGTTGGGCGAATTTGGAGCCGGTCGTCATGAGTCGGCCGCGGAACTTGAAACGGCTGGAGAAGAAAATCACGTCCACCTCGTTTTGGAGGAGGGCCGCCACAGCCGGTGTGGTGAGTTGGATGTTGCCCACAACGGCTAACTGTTTCACGTGCATGAGGGGCATGTCCATGAGTTCCTCGCCATCCTTGGTGACGACCAGTCGTTCCCCTCGCTTGCGTACCGTCGATCCTTGTTCTCGAACGTAAACCGTTGTCATCGTTGATCCTCCTGGGTATGGTTTCACGAAAGATAGAAGTGCTCGTTCCGGACGAAGAACACTCCCAAGAACTTGAAGCCCTGGTCGAAGTGGACGATCCGGGTCTTCTGGGGATGCAGTTCCAGCTTCAGTGGACTGAGGGACTGCTGGGCCAATCGATGGGCTTGCTGGGCCTCTCGTTTGCGCCGGCAGAGGCATACCAGATCATCGGCGTAGCGGACCAGGTGCACTCCGCGCCGGGTCATGGCCACATCGAAGGGATGGAGGTATATGTTGCACAGCAAGGGCGAGAGCACACCCCCCTGGGCCGCCCCGGCGGCGGTATGCCGGCCCCTGGCATCCAGGATGTCTGCACTGAGCCACTGATCGAGGAGGCGCAGGATTGTCCGGTCCTTGACCCGGTGCTTGACCTGTTTCACCAGTTGTTTGGCGTCGATGCTATCGAAGCAGTCCTTTATGTCTGTATCCAACACCCAGCGCAGCCCGACGTCTCTGGCGGATAGCACAGCGTGGACTGCGGTATCGACGGAGCGACCGGGGCGAAACCCGTGGCTGCAGCCCAGAAATTCTGGCTCGAAGAAGGGTTCAAGGTAGTCATACATGGCCCGTTGGGCCACGCGGTCTCGCAGGGCCCAGATGGCCAGAGGGCGCAGGCCCTCGTTGGGCTTGGGCACGAACACCCGGCGCACCGCCCGCGGGCGGTAGGTGCTCGTTGCCAGTTCCTGACGAAGGCTCTCCAACTGATTCTCCAGGTCCTTCTCGAAGGCGGCAATGCTCACCCCATCCACGCCGGCGCCCCCTCCGTTGGCCCGCACGCGGCGCCAGGCGCGGTGCACGGCGTCCGGGGTGAAGGCCGGGTGGTGTGGCTGCCGGCGGTGACCTCGGAAGCGCCGGCGTTCTCTCTGTTGACCGGATGGGTCTTCTGGGACAGCAGTGGAGCCGATTTCGCGAATTCTTTCCCACCATCTGCGCGGATTCATGATGTGCTCCTCAGATGGGCCGTTGATCACCCTGGTGAGACTTCCGAAGTCTCTGAGACGGCTCGACTGAGCTCGCCGAAGTCTTCGGAAGTCCTGTCGCTGACGGTCGGATTCGGCTGATTCCCTGTCCCAGGGAGTGACGCCAGCCACGGCTGAGGGAGTTGCCCTTCCGGGGCAGGTGAGGGGCGGGGAGCCGCCCGTCGAAGTAGGCGACGGCTGCCCAGCCCAGCGTCCAGGTTGTGAGTCCGCTGAGCAGTCCGCTGGCGGCCCACCCCAGAACGGGGAAGAGCTTGGCGAGCTGTTGGATGCCGAAACGCACTCCCAGGCCGCCGGCGACGGACGCCAGCAGTTCGCGGCTGCCATCGGTTGCGCCCGCCTGGCCGTGCAGGGCGGCCAGGCGCATGAGTAACTTCATCTGGGTCGCCAACTGGATGGGGATGTCCAGCAGGGGCAGGGGTTCCACGCCGGTCACCGCCGAGAGGATAGCAGTCCGGCGGATCAACCGCGCGGCCGCGACCCGGCGCACACCAATGATCTCCCGGCCCAGAGGCACGGCCAGAGAAGGGTTTGCATCGATCATCCGGGGCAGCAGCAACTCTTCGATATTGGTGCCCTCCAGGGCCGAAATCGGGATGACGGAGGTTGCCAGGTGTCGTTCCAGGTCCCGGCGAACCTCTTCCACTGAGCCGTCTAGCACGTCAACCTTGTTGACCGTCGCCAGCAAGGGCCGTCTCAGCGCACGGATACGGCTGAACCACTGATAAGTAGTGGGAGAGAGTTGATGGGTGGCGTCAAGGACGAAGACGACCAGGTCGGTTTCCGTCAGGCTTACCCAACCTGTCTCTCCGAAGCCGTTGCCCCGCCAGTGGGTTGTGTCTGGCTCAGTGGCCGGCAGATCGACCAGCAGAAACGCGCCCAGGTCTTCTTGTACGACGCCCGCGCTGTCATCACGCCAGCTCCCGACGGGTGACACGTCCCAGCCTCGCAGCCGGTTGAACAGGGTGGACTTGCCGGCGTCTCCCATTCCCACGATGGCAATTCGGGCCTGGCACTCTTGTTCGACCTCCTGGCGCACCTGTTCCCAATCCCAGGGGCTGAACAGCGAGCCAAGTCCATGCCGGGGTGATTGTGTGTAGGGTTCGTATGTATCTATCATGATCCA
The DNA here is from genome assembly GCA_964532665.1 of uncultured Anaerolineales bacterium. Classification (GTDB taxonomy): domain Bacteria; phylum Chloroflexota; class Anaerolineae; order Epilineales; family JAANWY01; genus CAZHMV01. The sequence continues at coordinate 9,121 of CAZHMV010000114.1, read as the reverse complement.
AGCCTTTCTATTGACTGCAGGTCCTATCCCCTCCCGGCCTCCCCCCTTCGGCAATCTCAGGACAGGCTCTACGAGGGGGAGGAGGGGTTGGGAGGCCGACGATTGCTTTGAGAGGCAGGCCGCGCACTACGGTGAGAGCTGTGATCCGTGTGGCGTCACCGGTGGTCATAATGAACGACCAGGGTAACTCGCCTGCGTCCCCCAAAAGCGGCGAGGCCGTGCCCTCCGCCGTGCCCAGCATCGTTGTCACCTGGAGCCCTTCTCTCTCTGCCTCGGCGAGTTGCGTCTCATCCCAGGTTAGAAATGGGATAGCTGTTTCGCTTAATTCGTACAGAGCCTCGCGGATCGACCACCGCGTGTCGTCCGGCACAGGTTTCTGACCTGCACCAGGGGTTGTCACGAGAAGGCCTTGCTTGGCAGTGACGTCCCCCAAACCATGGAAATTGAGCAAGACTTGGGTGATACTCAGCGATTCGACGACCTGACAACGTTGCCGGGCGTAGACCAAGCATGCGTCGCGCACGCCCGCAGCATCAGGTGTGTTGCCCAGCCATCGGGACAGAGACCCTAACTGCTCTGAGAGCTTGGCCAGCATTTCGCCAGGGTCCGTAGACACCAAAGCGTAGAGTTGGTCCAATACCGTTGGAGTCAGGAGAGAGTACTCAAAGGTGCTTCCACCCTCCCGCAGGTTCCCCAGCTTGCGAGACAGTTCGGCATCGACCAGTTCGTGGGCCTGGCAGAGCACCTGTTCCAACCTGGTGAGGTGGGTGCGCTGCTCACGGAGATTCTCCAGCGCGGCGTCGTAGGCCCTTACGGCCAGATCACGCCGCAGTACCTGGAACACCGTATCCATTTTGTGAATACACAAGCTGCGGTACGTAGTAAGAGCATGCGTCAACTGTCGGTACGAGAGAGCCAATCTCAACAAGCGGTGCGGACTGACCAGAATCCTCACCAGTGCCCCTATCCTGGGCTCGGGGAAGCGGGCACCCAGTTTCTCGATCTCCTGGCCGACGCGATCCAGTTCGGCGTCTATCCGCTCAAGAGTTGTCCAGTGAGTATCAGCTATGTTTTCCAGTTCGGTGCGCTGGGTTTCGAGATGGGTCTCGATGCCTGCCAGGAGGGCTTCTCCTGCCGAGAGGCGACCCGGCTCGGGCCGGTCGATCTGTTGCACTACGTCGGCTCGTGCTACGGCCGCCAACCAGCGTCCCAGGGCATCGGCGGCCTCGTCCATCGCGGGCCGACGCTCGGCCAGGATCTCCAACCTGTCGGCTGCATCATCTTCCATAGCCTGCCGCAGGCGACGCACGCCGGACAGTGACACCTGGGGCTCTGCCAGTCGGGTCAGGCCAGTTTCCTCCAGGAGGGCGTATGGCAACAGGCTCTCCATTACGGACCCGGGGTCCAGACTATGTTCTGCCAGGAATGCTACAGCGTCCGCTCCTGCCCCTTCCGCTTCAACGGCGCTGTCAGCCAGCCAGGCTTCAAGGACTTCCGTCGCCAGACGGTGGGCCAGCAGGTCGGCTGCGGTTTGTCTGGGAAAGACCCACGACGCCAGGCCGATAGTCGCATAGTTGTGGAGGCGCTGATCCGTGGACCACGCACTGAGGTGGTTTTGACACAGCTCGTCCAGCGGCGAGAGGACCAACTGTACCAGGGCCTCGGACGCGAACGCGATCCGCTCGTCAGGCTGATCCATGCGCCAGCCGGCTGCATCCGTTGTCCCCAGCAGGTAGCATCCCCCGTTGAAGGGGGAACCTGACAGAAGGTCTGGTCGACTCCCGTCGGCTGCGCTCAGAGCTTGTTTTGAGACCTTCGATAAGCCCCTCGACAAGCCCTTCGACAGGCTCAGGACGTCGCTCAGGAGGGGCCTCGGGAGGGGCCTCGGGACAGGTTGTGCCGAATGGACAGGTCCGACCGAGCCAGACAGGGCACCGTCGGGAGACCGGCCCCAGCGGTTGCGGACGGCGTCGATCTCGTGCAGGGTGGCATGGGCCCGGGCCAGGGCAGGTTCTGGATCGGCCAGGGCCAGACCATCGGGCAACAGGAGGAGCCCCGTTGTCACCGGTACGGCGTTGAGCCGCTGGTGGATCAGTTGGCGGACCAGATGGGCCAGGTCTAGAAGCGTGCCGCCGCCAATGGGATCGTCCAGGGCGGCCACCAAACAGATGACGATCTCAGGCAAAGAACCGCCGGCCAAATTCGTGCGCCGGAGATGGGGCCGGGGGCGGGATCTCCGGGTCTCCGTCCGGTCGGCATTCGGTCGGCCTGAGGCTGGGCCAGATAGTGGGCCAGACGGCCGGGACAGCTCCGCCAATCTCCCCAGGAGAATGGGCAAGAGGTCATCGGTGTGGGCCCGCAGAAGCTGCCGGGCCTGTTCCCGCGTATCCGAGCCGGTGTCCATTGGCAACTCAAGGATTGGCAGTTCACCGGCAAGGCCCGTGACCGTACCTTCGGCTGTCACTGCCAGACAGGCTACAGTCGGGATATCTCCCCAGCGTTCTAGAACGCGCGCCTGGAAGTTCTGCACCGTGGCGGTGCCGACCTGGCCGGCGCCGATCACGAGGGTTCGCTGTTGGGTTGGCGGCTTTGATTTGGCCATTGAGTTCCTCTTCTTTGTTGGTCCTACTTCTTGACTTCTCTATTGGGCGTGGGTCCCTTGCAGCCGGGCGTTGCGCCGGATCAAATCGGCGTAGTCGCGGACCAGCCGCTTGAGTTCGCGGGCCAGCTCATCATCCCTGCCGTCTGGGGTGCACCAGGCAGCCATTGCCTCCAAAGCCTGTGCGGTGCCGATATGTTCGATGTGGGCTTCCGCACGGTCGATCACCTCGCACACCAGCTCATCCTGGCGGGCCAGGGCCTTGGCTGTGTTCTCGGCACCCTGGGCCAGTTGCATCTCCTTGGCCAACTCGTCGGCCGGCCGGTAGTAGAAGTAGGCGCCGTGAGTGTAGATCAGATCGAACACCAGACCCAGGCCTAGTGCCAGCCGAGGCTCCTGCCCTTGTGTCTGGAAGGCCGGCAACGTATGCAGTGGGCGCAACCGGCGAGCCCGTTCGTACTCGGCCAGATAGTCTGGCCAGGCCTGCAAGGCGGTATATGGCACTCCTACGGTCAGGGACAGGGCCAGTACGGTATGGGGGTCGTGGGTAGAGATGATGTGCCTGGCCTCCGACCGGAAGATAGACCGTGTATGGTCCGCAACGCCCAGGACTTCGATTCGCCGCAGCGATGCGTCGCCGCCGGGCAGGCGTGCCAGGTCCAGGTTCAGGGCAGGCAGGGCCTCCTCCCGCAAAGCGGCCAGCCGGGCGCGGGACGAGTGGTCTGGTTGCGCTGCTATCACTGCCTCGACGGTCATTTCACGAATCGGTTCGAAGGGCGCGCTGGCTGCGTGTCGCAGGGCTTCGATGATGACGTCTGGGCCTGTGCTGAGACCTCCGACTGACTCCTTCGTCGAGCCCTTCGACAGGCCCTTCGACGAGCTCAGGAGGGGCCTCAGGACGTCGCTCAGGAGAGACCTCAGGGCAGGAGCAGTGGAAGCATCGGTCTGCGTCCAGCCTAGCAACCCTTCATCACCCAGGTCTCCCAGCATGGCTGCGACGGTCGCTGAGAGATCCGGGGCGTGCTGGGCATAAAGCTCGCTCGCGTAGGCTTCATCAACGAGCACGAGAGCGGGGTCCCCGCGACGTGGTTCCAGGGTCCGGGCCAACTCCCTTGACTCCCGGTCCAGGGTATCGGCTTCGGTGCGGAGCCGCGCTTCTGTCGTGGCCAGCACTCGTGCGAGGGACTCCACTTCCTCGATTGCTTTGCCGACGACGGCGATTGCTCGCTCGGCTACCAGAACATCCAGAGCCGCTGCATATTGCGATTGGGCAGCCTGCAGGTACTCATCCAGGGCGTTCATGACGCGGCCATGGCGGAAGGGCCAACCTGTCTCGGTGGCATGGATGAGCTCCTCGGCGCGGATGGCCGTTGCGCGCTCTCGCTGTTTCTCCTCCGCCTGGCTGCTTTCCAATCGCGTGCTCACCCTGTCGTGCAGGTCAGCCAGTGCCTGCCGCAGGCTGGCCAGGATGGCCTGGGCGCGTGCCACACCGAACCCCCTGCCCCCCGTTCCGGGGGGCTGTCCCCCTGAAAGGGGGACTGGGGGGACGTTCACTGTCTCCTCAACACGCTGGCGTACCTCCGCTGTCAGCCGCGAAGACAGCGCCTGGCCATGCTGTCGGACCCAGGCCCGGTAGTCGCCGCCCAGTTGCACGCGCCCCCAGGCCTGTACGAACTGAATGGCCTGTTGCGGGATATCGTGGTCTGAGACCTGGCGCAGGAGAGCCGGCGGCTCCAGGGCGACGCCCAGGGGTGTTTCCGTGTCGTCACGCGCCAGCTCCGAGAGGATCGTCTCGAGGGATAGGCCGGCGGTCTGGCACCAGGCGCTCACTTCCGTTTGAACCTCTTCGGGCTCCGGTTGCCGGAGCAAGACCTCTTCGATGACGGTCCTGGCGTGGCGGGCAGCGAAGAGTTGAATGAGCCGCTCGGCCGGGAACTCCAGCATGGCCAGGCCGATGCTGCCAAAGAAAGTACCGTGGCCATCGGGCGTGCGTCCGCTCAGGACTTCGTCCACGTTGTCCAACGAGACGTCCCCTTGCTCACCCAGTTGGGTGGCCGACAGTACCAGCAGGGCGCGGGCGACCATCTGACAAAGGTCGTCTCGGCTGACCCAGACACGGCCGGCCTCATCCACGGCGTCTACCAGCAGATACATATCGAAGGGCGGCCGGGCGGGGTCCAGCACCGTGCCATCACGGTACGGGAGGGCCTGATCGCCGTTCAGCATGATGGATTCCAGTTCCTTGAGTGCGGCGACGGTATTCGGTGCCAGGTTGGGACCGTAGATGCCCCTGAATGCGCCGGGCAGCATCCCGATCCCGATGATCGTGCAGGCATCCCCCAGAGTCCCCAGGGCCTCCAACTCGTCCCGCAGCAGGTATCCCAGTTCGATGAAGATGCCGGAGTTGGTTCCACCGCAATCTGAGCCTACCTGGATGATTTTCAGGCCACGGCTGGGATCGACCAGCAATGTGTCGTCGCCCCGGCTGTCGCGCCCTGCCAGGGACCAGAGAGCCTCGCGAACAATGGCCTGTATGTAAGGGAACTGCCACTGGAAGGCCAGGGCGCCGATGGGCCGGATAGCCTTGGCGGCTCTGGCCGCTGCAATGGGTGGCAGGTCGCGCAAGCAAGGGAGACGCCCGGCAATGGTGGGCAGGTTATCCAGATTGTGTCGGATGCGGGCCACGGGCACCGGTCCCAGGCAGAAGAACTCACTGTCCCGCTCCAGGGCCACCAGCCGATCCCCCACCCGCAGGGACAGGTTTTCATCATCGATATCGAAGACAAGCAGGCGGATGCCGGCCGGCACCTGTCCGAAGATGGCTATGAGGAGCGCTTTCAGGAACAGGACGATGCGATGGCCGATGCCCCCGACGCCGATTATCGCGGCCGGTTGACCCACGAAAGGTGTCCCGTCCGGGGCGGTCGGTCGGCTGATTCTCGTTCTATGCTCATTACTGCGCATCATTGTTTTACCTCCTACATCAATCGCTTTTCACCGGTCGTTCGAAGGATCGATGACCGGCGGTCATGCTGCAGCACGTTTTCATATCGCAGACTGTATCCACCGATCTGAATCACGTCGCCGTGGGTCAGGCGGTGCTGCCGGCCGGCCTGCCGGCCGTTTACCAGCACGCGGCCATCTTTGGCCAGGTCAATCAGGTGCGGCCGGGCGACTTGACCATCCACGTGGATGGCCTGGAGCTGGGCTGCCCGACTCGGAATGTCAGGATCGCCTGACAGGGTCAGGTCGCAGGCGACGTCTCGCCCCAGGATGATGGCGGACTTCCCCCTCTGGCTCAGATCCCACCGCTCGCCGCCCGCATGTCCCCCAGGGGCCCGGATGACGCGGAGTGTGCCGTCCAGCCGTGGTTCGTTATGGCGGGTGTGCCACAACAGCCCTGCCCCACCCGACAGAATCGCGAGACCACCGATCAGAAGCCAGGCCCATGGGAACCCAGTCGCCTCAACCTGGAAGGTGACGACGGTGACGTTCTCGGGCCTCTCGATCACCCCGGCCGGGCGAACTGCGATTGTGTACCAGCCCGTCACATCGAGGGGCGTTGTTTCACCCTGCCACCTCGCGGGATCCGTGGGATTCAGGGTCAGTGTGATGTCCTGGTTGTCGTCCGGAGGGATCAGTTTCGCTTCGATCCCCATGACACAGCCAGCACAGCGGACGATGACCGGCACCGTTTCCCCAACCCCGTAGAGGTGGCCAGTTTCTGGCTGAAGGATCTCCGGGTTCGGGACGGCTGTGGGCGTTGGCGATGGTGTGGCTGTGAGTATCGCTGTTGCCGTCGGTGACTGAGTGCGGGTTGCTGTCGGCGTCTGGCTGGGGGTGGCCGAAGGTGTCGGCGTCGGCGGGCCGGGCTGGTAGTCTAGCCAGGCGGTCACCGTCCCCTGGCCGCGCACCCGCAGGGCCCATGTGCCGGCGTCGGGCTCACGGACGGTCCAGATTTCCTCGCGGCTCTCTCCGGGTGCACCTGTGTATCCCACATCGAGGTCAGTCGGCTCCAGCCGCCGACCGTCAGGGCGATGGATGGCGATCTCTAGCGCCGGATCGCTCTTGCGCATCACAAAGGTGGCCTGACGCCAGCCTGAGGGTACCCGGACGGAGACGTCGGTGCTCTGAGAGACCACCCGGTCGATGAGGACGCCCTGGCTTTGAGTGCGGTGCAGTTGGACGACGATGTCGTGGTAGATGCTCATGAGGTCATCGCTGGTGCGAGCATCGTAGAAGCGAACGCCAATGCCGGACTCAGCCAGGCTGACCCAGAAGGGACGGTAGACATTCTGAATGTATGGATCGGCGTCGGTGGCGCTGTTGCGCAAGAGAACGGTGAGGACGGCCGTGCCGTGTTTGGTAAAGCGGCGGACCCAATCGTGTAGCTCGGTCTGATAGGCGCTTTCAGCGGCTGGCGTATTCAGGCCTTCGGTCTGGGGCCGGCCATCGGTGAAAATGACGAGCGCCAGTTGGCGATCCGTCTTGGCGCGCTCGCTCTCGAAGAGTTCGGCATGGGCCAGAGCCAGCGCTGCGTTGATGTCGGTCCAGCCCAGAGGCTCTGGTCCGGCCAGTGCATCCTGGACAGCCTGGCGCTGCGCCGCGTTGGTGATGGATGTCAGGGGCACGATCAACTTCGGCTGAGTGCCGAAGTACACCACGCCGAGCCGGTAGTCCGGAGCCGGGCCGTCAACGCCCAGGTATGAGGTGAACAGGCGCGCTCCTTCCATGCGCAGCATGTGCGGGTCGGAGCCTATGCCGCCCAGGTCGTATAGGGACTGACTCTGGTCGAGAAGCAGCATGACATCCAGGCCGCTTCCGTCGGGAGCCGCAGTGACCCGCCCGATGCCCCAACCCAGGACGGTGCAGGCCCCCAGAACTGCCAGCAGAATGGCCACGGCCAGGATAAGGCAGCAGCCACGCAGGCTCCGCCACAAGGCCAAGGGGTTGCTCATCATCGCATTCATCTCCTTAATGTGCATATCCTTCCGCTCGCTTCCTTTGCCAGTGTTGCCAGATAGGAGCGAGCAAATTGACAAAACCTTGCACTTGACCGACCAGGTTTTGTAATTTGCTGAATCTCACGCTTGTTTGGTGATACTCAGATCAGTGTCCATTTTACCAGTCCGCTGTTTTCGCGAATAGAGTCACGTGTCTCGAATTAGATAGGGACAGATGTCCTGGAAGGCAAAAGAAAAAGCCCACCAAGGTGGTGGGCTTTGGGGATGGGGTTGCTCGAATTGTCAGTCGAGGAGTTCGCCGAAATAGGGGGCGTAGAGGCCAATGAGGACTTTGTTGTCCACAGGTTGATCGTATAAGTCGAAGAAATGGCGCAGCTTGGCATAGATTTCGGAGAAGCGGTTGCGGACCGTTCGCTCCGAGAGGACAAGCTGGCGGGCCAGATCCTCGTTTCTCGGGCCTCGCTGGTGGATCATGACCTCCCGGAGCAGAATCTTGACCAACCGGCGCTCCTCCCGCGTCAGGACGTCATTCAGGAATTGCTGGCACTGATCACGCCGCCGGCGATTGAGCAAGGCTTGCTGCTCTTCTATGGCCTGAGCCGGATCTTCGGTGACTAACAGGGCACCGACGGGCCCGACGTAGACGAGGCCAAGGGGGAGGACCGGGATACGGACCAGGGTGGCATCTTGGGGACTTGTTGGATGCATGCGGTCAGATTGCTCGAATTCTTTGGCGGAGAGGACATGCCAAAGGCGGTCGTCGGCGTCGAACAGGAGTTGCGCGACAGCCATGCCATACACGGACATGCTCTTGCGTCCGCCGGCAATGCTTAGATGCACGATATGTCCCTGTTGCTTGTATTGCTGGGTCTCGCGATACATGATGCGGAAGACGGCCTGCGCCTCGCCCTCGGAATGAATATCGTCAATCACACGGCCGCCGATCTGCAGCGGTACGCGGCGATAACGGCAGGGCCAGTCTGTGTGTGCGTAGCGCCCTGCGTCTGGGAATTCCTCATCCAGCGTTTGCACAGCCTGGCCCATGCGCCCCATTCCGACGCGCTCAACCTGCTGGTGGGGGTCTCGTTGAACATCTGAAGTATGGATGACAACGACTTCGGATATTGGCCGGCCGTCGGCCAGGAGCAGGTCGAGGGCGGCTGTAACCACAGCCGGCTGGGTGCCCAGGGTAGCGATGAAGACTTCTTGCCGGCGGCGTGCGTCTGCCATATCAATGCTTCCACTCTTCTCTGTCAGTCTGACGACGACTACCAACTTCGTCCGGGGGATCCGCACCGACACCGGCGTTGAGCCCGAAGCTCTGGCTAAACCCGACTTGTTCACTCATTGAGCGCATTGTTGCCGGCCTCACCCGCTGCAGGGGTCCCCGGCGCGCCTGCAACTGATCCAGCAACCTGAAGCGAGGCCGGCAGCCGTCATGGCCGACCATATGCCGGCTCTTCCGCCGGCCACAGTCTCGAAAAGTGGCCTGAAAGTGACCGAGCCCCGCCCCTCGCTTGAATTCTCCACCACTCTCCAAGGATTTGGGCCTCTCTGA
>CAZHMV010000113.1:0-18583 GCA_964532665.1 uncultured Anaerolineales bacterium | reverse complement strand
GGGCGTGCCTTACTCCTCAACATATTGTGGTATCGGCAAAATGGCCAAAGTCGAGTCTACGATCTCGTTCCAATACTCTCGGCGATCACCGCCAGCGACTCCCTTTGTGCTACGTGTCTCGCCAATGTCATCGCTCCTGCTCCATGACTGACCTCGCCCCTACCGGGGCTGCTCGCTCTTTCGCCAGGGAGCCAACAGTTGTGCTGCCCACGCTGCGTCTTCACCCTCCAGCGGTGGCACCGGGTCCAGCCGGTAGTCCACGCTCAAATCGTAGCCGGCCCGGTCGTACAGCTCATGCAGCAACTGGCCCACATCCACAACGGGCTCCTCATCCCCCCGGCGCAGGGGGAGCTTGAACGTCGGAATCGGGTCCTGGATATTGAAAGTGTACAGATCGGCACGGGGCCGGCGGTTGCTACGGCTCACCATTATCCGGTAGTGGCTGTGGTGTCCGTCGCCGTACACGGGCATTGGCTCGTAAGCGCGAATCAGGTCAATTTCCACCAAGTGGGTCAGCGAACCCAAGATCGTCAGCCGCTTGGTCTCGTACAGCCGATGCCCCTCGCCAGGGCGTTTGTTGGTAGGTGACAGCAATTCCAACGCGGTTACGACCTCACCGCTGACCACGTCCCGAACTTCCAAATAGCCTTCCTCGACCACGTCTGGGACCGGCACCTGAACCGTACGCGGTTGACCCTGAACCGGCGCAGCGTAGGGCTCCGCCGGCTCGCGCACCTTTCGCACGGTGGCGACATCTGGCCGGCCAATGAATACCAGTTCGCCTGGCTCCATCCGATACGTACGTTTCTCTACTAATACCCGATAACGTGGGCGCAGGGCGGGCGCCAGCGCAGTGCGCAGAGCCTCGATCAGCCCGTGATGCACATCTGGCCACAGGTCTGGATGCTCCAGGTATGGGTCCATGCCCGGGAATGGCGAAGGCATCACGTACCTCCGTAGCCTAGCATCGGTATCTTGATCCCGTGTTCGCGTGCCGTCTCAATGGCCGCCTCGTATCCCGCATCCGCGTGGCGGGCGACACCGATGCCCGGATCGTTGGTCAGGACGCGCTCCAGACGAGCAGCAGCTTCCGGCGTCCCGTCGGCGACGATGACCTGGCCGGCATGCTGGGAGAAGCCGATGCCCACGCCTCCGCCGTGATGGAAACTGACCCACGTCGCTCCGCTAACAGCATTCAACAGCGCATTCAGGATCGGCCAGTCCGAAATGGCGTCCGAGCCGTCTTTCATGCCCTCGGTCTCGCGGTTGGGCGACGCCACCGAGCCGGTATCCAGGTGATCTCGCCCGATGACGATGGGCGCGCTGACCTCTCCCGAGGCGACCAGTTCGTTGAACCGCAGGCCGGCCTTCGCCCGATCCCCCTGGCCCAGCCAGCAAATGCGAGCCGGCAGCCCCTGGAATGCGACGCGCTCGCGGGCCAATCGGATCCAGCGGGCCAGGTGCTCATCCTCGGGGAACAGTTCCAGGATCACTTCGTCGGTGCGATACAGGTCCTCGGGGTCGCCGGACAGCGTCACCCAGCGGAACGGCCCCTTGCCCTCGCAGAACAGTGGCCGGATGTAGGCCGGCACGAAGCCGGGGTAGTCGAAGGCCTCGCCGACGCCGGCGTCCAGGGCACGCTGGCGCAGGTTGTTGCCGTAGTCGAAGGCTACCGCACCCTGGCGCTGCATCTCGACGATGGCCGCGCAGTGGCGTGCCATGGATTGGTAAGCTCGCTTTTCGTATTCCTTGGGAGCGTGCTCGCGCAGCGTCCAGGCATCCTCCAGGGACATCTCCCACGGCACGTAACTCAGGGGGTCGTGAGCCGGCGTCTGATCCGTGACAACGTCGGGGATGACGCCGCGCTTGACCAGCTCAGGATAGACCTCAGCCGCATTACCGATGAGGCCGGTGGAGCGCGGTGTACGGGCATCCAGGTAGCGCTGCACGCGCGCCAGCGCCTCGTCCAGGTCTTCGACCACTTCGTCCACGTAGCGGGTGTCCAGCCGGCGCTGTGCCCGGCGCGGGTCGATCTCCACGATCAACCCCACGCCCTCGTTCATGGTGATGGCCAGCGGTTGAGCGCCACCCATTTCGCCCAGGCCGGCGGTGAGCACCCACTTGCCGCGGAGGCTGGGCCAGCCGGCCGCTCGGGCCGCGGCGCCCAGGGTCTCGTAGGTGCCCTGCAGGATACCCTGCGTGCCGATGTAGATCCAGGAGCCGGCGGTCATCTGGCCGTACATAATCAGGCCCTGGCGTTCCAGCTCGTCGAAGACCTCCTGGGTAGCCCAGTGAGGCACGAGGTTCGAGTTGGCAATCAGGACGCGGGGTGCGTCCTCGTGGGTTCGAAACACCCCGACGGGCTTGCCAGACTGTACCAGCAGCGTCTCGTCGTTCTCCAGCTCTTTCAGCGACGCCACGATGGCGTCGAAGCAGTCCCAGTTCCGGGCCGCCTTGCCCCGCCCGCCGTAGACGATGAGCTTTTCGGGCTCGCCGGCCACTTCCGGGTCTAGATTGTTCATCAGCATGCGCATGGCTGCTTCCTGCCCCCAACCCTTGCAGGTGAGTTGAGTGCCTCGCGGCGCGCGCACGATTCGCGGTTGTGTCATAATACAGCCTCCCCATCGACGTTGATGAGCCATTCTCTGCTGTTCAGTATAGCATTCAGGGGGTGTGTTGTCAACAGTTTGTGCGCGTGATGCGTGACCCGTGAAGACGTGGAACTACGGATTACGTTGCAACGTTGTTGACGTCACTATGAGTTTGAAGGGAGAAAGAGAACCTGTTCGATTGTGAGGTAGTTCACTTCTTTGCCAGTGCTTTAAGGGCAGGGCGATACTGCTCGATGAAGTCCGCCACCTGGTGGGCAAAGGTCTCATCCACACCCGGGAGGGGCGTCTCAACGGGCGCAATCACAATCTGGCGCCGGTCTCGGTCCAGGTCCACTGAGACCTCAGCCCCCTCAGCGAGGCCAAGAAGGTCCAGGGCGTCCTTGGGGAGCGAGACAACCATGCTGTTGCCTGTCCTGAATATCTTACGTACCACTTCGTACCTCCTATGCAAGGTGTACTTACATGGTAAGTATACTTCATCGTGGTCTCCGTGGTCAAGGAAGGAAGCCAGCGAAGTTGCCAACCAAACCCCCAAAGAGGGGTGTCTGATAAGTCAGAACGTCCCAGCTCTGTTGAGCACAGCTCCAATCTCTAGTCTCTAATCTCCGCGATGACCTCGCCGAGGAGGTCATATTCCATAGCACCGGTGATCCGCACGGGCAGCATCGTGTCGGTTGGCCACTCGCCCTGGATGATGACCAGCCCATCGACCTCGGGGGCATCGCGGTAGGTGCGCCCGACGCTGATACCATCGCCGGCCCCTTCCACCAGCACCTCCAGCTCTCGGCCAACGAACTGGCGGTTCTTCTCCAGCGAAATCTGTTGCTGTAGCTCCATCACGCGGGCGCGGCGCTCCTCCTTGACGCCCTGGCGCAGTTGATCGGGCATGAGGCCGGCTGGTGTGTCCTCTTCCTGACAGTACGTGAACACGCCCACCTTGTCGAAACGCATCTCTTCGACAAAGTCTAACAGCCCCTGGAATTCCTCTTCCGTCTCGCCGGGGAACCCGACAATGAATCCGGTGCGGATGGCGATGTCGGGCATGGCGTCGCGCAGCCGGCGCACCGTCTCCTTCGCCACGCGATCGCTGGGGCGTTTCATTCGAGCCAGCACATCCCGATGGCCGTGCTGGAGCGGGATGTCGATGTACTTGCAGACCTGCGGCTGTGTGGCCATGGTCTCGACCAGCCGGCGGGTCACGCGACCCGGGTAGGTGTACATCACGCGCAGCCAGGGGAGTTCGGGAACGGCTTCGACGATGCGGTCGATGAGGGGGGGCAGGGCATCGCGCTCACCCCGGTCGTATCCGTAGGCGGTGGTGTCTTGCGCGATGAGGACGATCTCCTGCACACCCTGCTCGACCAGTTCGCGGGCCTCGTGCACAATCTGCGCCGCCGGCTTGCTGCGCCAGGGGCCCTTGATGCCCGGAATCGTGCAGAATGTGCACGTAGCGCTGCACCCGTCGGCGATCTTCAGGTATGCGCTGGCACCGACTGCCTGCCGGGGCAGCGATATGTCAATGGGGTTGACCCAGCCGTCGTCGGGGATGTCGCTGTGAGTCCGGTTGTGCAGGCGCCCAATCAGATCGACAATTTCGTACCAGCGGCGCGTGCTGAGCACGGCGTCAATCTGGGGAACGTCGCGCATGAGTTCGCCGTTGTCTCTTTGTACCAGGCAGCCGGCGGCAATCAGGATCTGGCCGTCGCGTTTGATCTCGCCCAGTTCCCGAAGCGCGCCGACGGATTCATCTGTGGCCGGCCCGATGAAGCCGCACGTGTTCACGATGAGGACGTCCGCGTCCTCCGGGTGTTCGATGGGAATATGGCCGGCCTGTCCCAGCAGTTGGGACATACCTTCGGAATCGACAACGTTCTTGGGGCAGCCGAGGGTTAACAGATAGTATCGCATCACGGCGTTGGCGTGGCCATCAGAACCTGGCCCGTTTCGGATAGCCGCCAAACGTATTCGAGTACCTGGCCGGATTTGCCCAGGACGCCCAGTTCGCGGCCGTTGAGGGTGACGATGACACCGCCGGCGTTGCCCGTTCGCAAGTTGATCTCGCGCCTGGCTTTCCATGTACGTTCGTCACCGGGGACGACAGTGCCCTCAAAGACAGTTTCGCCGTCCGCCACGACGCGGATCCACGAGCGTGCCGTAACTCTCAGGCTGAGGGTCAGTTCCTGAGCGTGCACCGGCGGTGGCGTCCGGGTGGGGGTGGGCCGGCGGGTTCGCGTCGCCGTTGGGGTTGGCGGAGGGGGTGTTGGCGGCGGCGGTGTGGATGTTGCCCTGATAGTCGGCGTGGCTGTAAAGATGTCGCCGACTGCCAGAGCCGGCGTGTTGACGGGCACGAGTGCTGCTTCCTCGACGACGGTCGGGGGCGGGCTGGTCCCCTGCGTCGCCAGGGGCGCGATGTATTGGCGATAAACAAGGACCAGAATGACACCGACGGCGATGAGCATCAGCACGCCGGCAACGAACTCCCAATTGACAGACGAGCCCGGCACCAGCGGCTCCGAGATAATCTGGGGTTCCCGAAGTTCCGTGTGCGTCTGTGCGCCGTCCTGGAAGGCAGCCAGTGCCTCCTTGGGGTCCAGACCGAGATAGGTGGCGTAGCTGCGGAGGAACCCGCGACTATAGACGCTCGGCGGCAAGACGTCGTAGTCTGCTTCCTCCAGTGCTTGCAGATATTTACGGCGAATCCTGGTTGCTTCTTCCGCCTCGGCCAGCGAGATGCCTTTGGATTCTCGGGCGTCCCGCAGCATCTGGCCAAGCTGAGTCATGAATGCGTCCTCCTTGGTTCCCCATGGGCTAGACAGAAACTATAATAGGCATGCCGACGAAAGTCAAACAACCGGGCAGGGATGTGGTCCGGTCTGGAATCCAGAGACCGGCTCTTTGGCAGGTGCTGGGTGCATGTGGTATAATCTTATCTTGGTTCTATGCGTGTCACCATACGATTATGAGCTATGACAGTGGGAGAGGGTCCTCCTCTCATTTGTGGTTCCGGGCGTTTTTCGCGCTCCTGTTCCTGGTGTACATCGCCGGCGGACTCTACTTCGCCTATCTATTTTTCGGCACGATGCATGCGCTGGTCACGAAGCGCTCCGGGCCGGCAGCGCAGGCGCTGGTGAAAGCCCTTCCCGGCCCGAGGGACAGAGTCGCCCCGCAACCCCAAGAGAACCCCCTCTCGCCGGAGCAGCCTCCCCCGCCCAGTTGGGACCAGGGGCGCGTCAATATCTTGCTCCTCGGTGTTGACCAACGGGCATGCGAAGACACGGGCGGCGCCTGGCGAACAGACACCATGATCCTCGTCAGCCTCGATCCTGAGACGAAGACGGCCTCGATGTTGTCCTTCCCACGGGATCTGTGGGTCGAGATTCCAACTATCGGTCCAAATCGGCTCAATGCGGCCCACTTCTTCGGCGATGCATACGATTATCCTGGGGGTGGGCCGGCCCTGGCGAAGCGCACGATACAGGACAACTTTGCCATTCCGGTACACTACTACATCCGCATAAACTTTGACGGATTTCGCAAGGTGATCGATGCACTGGGTGGTATCGACATTGACGTGCAGGAACCGATCTGGGATGATCGCTACCCTACAGACGACTGTCAATACCAGACGGTTCAATTTGACGTCGGCCAGTATCACATGAACGGGGATGAGGCTCTGAAGTACGCCCGCTCGCGGCACTACACCAGCGATTTTGATCGCGCACGGCGTCAGCAGCAGGTACTCTTTGCCATCTACGACAAGGCGACGAGCATCCAGGTTATTCCCCGGCTGCCCGACCTATGGGCCACGAAGGGCGAAGCCGTTCAGACAGACCTGTCTCTGATCGAGGCGATGAAGCTGGCACGGCTCGGAATGCAGATCGATCGTGACCACATTCGCCGTGGCGTCATCGACGAGTCGATGACCTACAACATGACAACTGACAAAGGTTGGCAGGTCCTGAACTGGGACCGCCAAAAGGTCGGTGCGCTGATTCAGGACCTGTTCGGTTCCCCTGGCAGCCCGTCTGAACGGCAGTCCTCAAACTGATTCTTTAATATCAAATACCTTGATCGGCATTCCAGAAGGCGTTACCTGATCCATCGTCGGACACCACGCGGAGGAGATATTGCCGGAGCCGGCCACTCGACTTGCAGCGGCTCCGTGGGCTCGCGCGGGTTCTCCAGATAGGCGCGGGTCACTTCATAGCCGGTACGTATCATCTCGTCCACGTGGCTGAAGTCATCGATTGGCAGTCCCTGGAAATCACTGATGTGGATATAGTGCAGCGCGATGTCTGGATTAGCTTCAACATCTTGCAGGTCCCGCACCAGCAGTTGAAACATCAGAATGTCGATAGACTGAAGTGCAATGCCAAGAGCTCCTCGAGCCGGCAACCGGGGAGTCCCGTCGTATCCAAGACTCACCGCGTAGATGGTCCTGGCGCCGGCATCCGCGGCGATGGTGACCGGGACATTTGCCACGGTCGCACCATCGACAAGGGCAACGCCGTTCGTACGTACCGGCGGGAAGATGCCGGGGAGGGCTGCGCTGGCCATGACGCCATCGACAAGCGGCGCGTCCGGGCCTTCTCCGAACAGGTAGAGTGTGCCTGTGGTGATGTCACCGGCTGTGAGCAGCAATTGCACTCCGGTGATGTCGCCAAAGTGTTCCAATCCTGGCGGCATATGCTCCTTAACAAAACGGCGCAGGTTGTCACTGGGGTACAGGCTATCCTTGCCAAGCAGGAATCGGAAGGCCTGGGTAAGGATATTGCCCGGAAAGAGATTAGCCGAGCCGGCCTGCCGCCAGATGTCGGCCAGGCGTTCTACACCAGCCGGAGATGGGTCCGTCGCGATGAAGGCAGCGTTCATCGCGCCGGCGGAAGTGCCAACGAGAATGTCTGGCCGGATGCCATGTTCAAAAAATGCCTTGAGGGCGCCCACCTGAAGGGCACCACGGTTGCCGCCGCCACTCAGAACAATGGCAACGGGTTCATCTTGCATGTTCAAGTGTTCACCTCCCGAATGTCTGTGTGGGTTGTCGGGGCGAGGCAAGTCGGATTGGCGGCTGATCAGCGAAACGAGCCCCGTCTCCGATTTGCCTCGCCCCGACGTGCATCATTCCCCTATGACCTGCACCACGCATTCGCGATGCCTCGGTCGATTGTCGAAGTCGCAGAACACAATCTGCTGCCAGGTTCCCAGGGTCAGCCGGCCATCGACAAACGGGATCGTCAGCGATGGGCCGAGTAGAGCTGCCCGGATGTGTGCGTGCCCGTTGCCGTCCCCCCAACGCAGATTGTGCATGTAGTCACGGTCGGGGGAAATAATCTCGTCGAAGAGCCGGTTCAGGTCTGATAAACAGCCAGACTCGTATTCGATGGTCGTGAGTGCGCTTGTCGAGCTGGGGGTGAAGACCGTTACTATGCCGGCTTGTAGCCCGGATTCACGCACGGCACTCATGACCTGGCGTGTGATGTCGTGGATATCGCCGTGCCCCTGAGTTTCAAAAGTGATGCGTTTTGTTGTAACCATGTCATGCCTCCTGCGATAAGCTACGTTGACAATGGCACATTCAGGGGGTAGGAGCCCAACCGGGTTGGGCGTCACAGGCGGAGCTGGGATCATGACGGCCAATGCGATTGGCCTGCTACCCCACTCTGGGACGGACGCGCAACTCTGCGAGGAATGTGCCATTGTCAAGCTACGGAAAAGGTGAATAGTTCGACAGCAATTTGACATTGTTGAGATGGTTCCAGACATTCTAGCATACAACCTGCGGAAGCAGCAAGGGGACTCTGCCTGGTGAGAGCCGACACGAGCGAGGCCCAACAAGCATAACGCTCAAACAAACGAGTCGTCTTAATAAAGTAGGTTATCCGTAGTACATGTGTAGGGCTCGCATGGGCGGTCGGTCAAGCCATAAATCCAAACGCTGGCACCCTGGCAATGTGACGTAATTGTGACAAAACCAAAGTACAATACGTGCTGATGCACCCACTCGGTGATAACTGGCCATTCGCTGGATACGGTGTGGGGTACTGAACTGCCCCATCAACGGTGACTGCCACAAAGGACAATGACGAAAACATGATTTCTAAACCTCGCGCTTTCTTCTTGATCGTTACAATCAGCGTCTGGGTCGTTGTTTTGGCACATGTATCCGGTATAGCCGCCGAGCCTGGAGTGGTTGCCGGCCAGCAGCACCCGATGCTACAGCAGATCGCAGCCTACCCCGCCCCGCCGCGACCGACCGAAGTTCCTGAGCCGGCTCCCATATTACCGCAACCGACAGAGCCTCCGTCCTCTTATCCACCGCCACAGGCAACTTCTCCGACAGCCACCGACGGGCCGGCGCAGTTGCCAACATCGCCGGCCACCTCCACGCCGGTTCCCCCGACAACCGACACACCGACCACGGCCCCGCCGACTGCGACACTCGAACCAACAGCCACGCGTCCGCCAACGCCGACCCCGCCACCGACGGAAACGCCCAGGCCCAACTGTGACAGGGGCAATCCTGACAGCGTGTGCCACGCCAACATCACGGTGTTCGTCTTTGTAGATCGGGTTGAGCGTGGAGGGTGTGATACCTTTTACAACAACGGGCCGGATTTTCCACTCCCCGGTGCGCGTATCACGTTTACCCGGCCGGACGGTGGTCGAGAACAGAAAGTCACAACCCGTCTGGGATATCTGCACTTCTCCAAAAACGTCAATTTCCTTCCTGGTGACGAAGCATTCCTCGAGGTGGAATATCCGGGCCACTATAAAGAGTACCCTGTCGTGCCGTGTCCGAACAGCCGTCCCCGGAAGCGACTTACGCGTGATGACTTCGGTTCTCTGCGATCCACGTTCGTCGTCTTCCGCGCAAAGCTGCTCGTACCTACGGCGACACCGACGAACACGCCAACCAACACAGCAACGCCAACTGTGACACCGACACCGACCAACACACCAACGAATACACCCACCAGCACGCCGACGCTCACACCAACCCCGACAAACACGTACACGCCAACACCGACGAACACACTGACTCCGACGCCGACCAACACGCCAACGAATACACCCACCAACACGCCGACACTCACACCCACACCAACAAACACGTACACGCCAACCCCAACGAACACACTGACTCCGACGCCGACTAACACACCAACGAATACACCCACCAACACGCCGACACCCACGCCCACACCAACGAACACGTTCACGCCCACACCGACCAATACGCTGACTCCGACGCCGACCAACACGCCGACACTCACTCCGACGTCCACGCCGACCAACACACCAACCTATACGCCGACACCGACCAACACACCAACAAACACGTTTACACCGACGGCCACCGAAACGCCGTCACTTACACCGACACCATCGGAGACGCCTACGGCGAGCGCTACCCCGACGGCAACGCCAACGCCGACTCGAACAAGCACTCCGACGCTGACCCCCACACCTCCACGCTGTGTACCGGGCTCTGGGCAGATCGCTTTCTACGATGACTTCGACTCGGCCATGTTGGAACCGGGTTGGTCTTTTGTGCGCGAAGACCCCAACCATTGGAGCCTGACCGCACGGCCCGACTACATGCGTATCCTCACACAAGAGGGGGCGATGTATGGGAGTGCGAATACTGCCCGCAACCTGCTGTTACGCCCTCTGGCGGATCATCAAGTGCCGCCTCTGGATATGGATGTCGTCTGGACAAACCTGGAGATTCATCCGAATGCCGATTACCACCAGGGCGGCATCCTTCTGTATCAGGATGATGACAACTACCTGCGGCTTGTACGCACATTTACTTTTGGGCAGAAAGTCTCCTTTGTGGAAGAGATAGAGGGTGAAGTCCAGGTTCGGTTTGTCTCGTTAGATGCCAATATTCTTGAATTGCGTCTCGTGAAGCAGGATGACACGTACATTGGTTATTACCGAACCGGTGCCGATCTTGTCGAAGTCGGCCAATTCGATAACGTTCACTTCACCAATCCGCGGGTTGGCCTGGGAGCGTGGAATGGCGAAGGCACAGGCGCGCCGGAGACTCCGGCCGATTTCCAGGATTTCTGCCTGCTGGCGAGGCAGCAGACGCCTACTTTCACGCCCACGCCTACCGCTACAGCAACGTCCACAGCCACGGCAACGGCAACGGCAACCGGCACCGAGACCGCCACGGCAACGCCCACGGTAACAGGTACACCGCCGACGCCCACTAGGACGAGCACGTCCACCGCCACACCCACTGAGACGGCGACGGCCACGGCGACGCCCACGGTAACAGGCACGCCGCCGACCCCCACCGAGACGAGCACATCCACCGCCACCCCCACTGAGACGCCGACGGCCACGGTGACAGATACGGCAACAGCTACTGCAACGTCAACCGCGACGGCGACTCATACGGCTACCGCCACCGAAACCGCAACGCCTACCGTGACCCTCACGAGTACGCCGCCGACATCGACGCTCACGCCTACGAGCACGCCCACCCGGACGGCCACGGCCACTGAAACTGCCACTGCGACGGAGACGTCAACGCCTACCTCAACAAGCACGCTGACCGCGACAGCGACACGCACGGCGACGCGGACCGCGACCGCCACAACCACCCGAACCGCGACTGCGACCAACACGCCAACGGCGACGGTGACGCCGGCCATCGCTGTTACCAAGACAGCAGACCCGAGCAGGGTGCCGGAACCGGGTGGCACCGTCACGTTCACCGTTCTCGTCACCAACACCGGCCCCGAGGCTGTCACGCTCAACTCGCTGGTAGACGATGTCTACGGCGACCTCAACGGCAAGGGGACTTGCTCGGTGCCGCGAACTATCGCGGTGGCGGCGTCCTATGCGTGCAGCTTCACCGCCCAGGTGACCGGCAAAGCCGGCCATACGGAGACCGACACGGTCACCGCTACGGCGACCGACGATCAGGGCAACACTGCCCAGGATTCCGACAGTGCCACCGTCACCGTCACCGGCGGACCTCCGGTTTGTCCCAACGGCGCATCGCTCACGATCAGGAAATACCATGATTTGAATGGCAACGGCACACGGGATGACGGCGAGCCCTATCTGGGCGGCTGGATCTTCCGGATCACTTTCGACGGCCAGGCAATCGATGTCGTGACCGATGAGACCGGCACGGCCACGTTAGGCGGGCTCCATGAGGGCCAGACCGTGACGATTGAGGAGCGCCTGGATCTCTTGCCAGACGAGAACTGGCTCTCGACCACCGGGAACCCGGTCCAGACGACGCTGGCTTGCGGTGACAATGTGCTGAGATTCGGCAACGCTCGGGGGAAATTGCCTCCGACCGGTCGAGGTACCGGCCCCACATCGGGCGCTGGCCTCCCCAGCCCCTGGACGTGGGCTGGCCTGCTGGCCGGCACCGCCGTGTTCCTGGCTCTTGTCGCCAGGGCGACCCATTCAGCAGTGTGGCTGGCTGCCGGACGTGGTGCGCTGCTGCGGCAGGAACGGTGGCTGGGCTGGCTCTTGCTGCCATTGGTGTTGCTTTCCATCGCCATCAGGCGTCTGACTCGAAGACACCGGTAGTTACTTCCCCACCACAAAAAGAGAGGGCCGGCAATTGCCGGCCCTCTCTTTTTGTGGATTGTCGGCTTGCTGAGGGTGTCTCACTGTGGTAAAATAGCATACCTATATCGAAGCCCGAGGAGGAAGCGCCTTGCGTGACGTCGCCATAACGTTCGAGGTCGATCCGTCGCATGCTGACGAGGTGACCGTTGACTACCTGCCCTTTGGCACGCGCGTCCTGAAGATCAGGGTCGTGAACACCGCCGGCCCGACCGATGTACCGCTGGTTTTGCGGCCGGCCAACATGCCGGCCCCCGACCAAAACGCCGGCCGATTCGCCGGCCACGCCGACGACCGCCCGGACGTCTGGATCACCTGGGGAGGCGGCCATGAGCTCGGGCCGTGCGCACACGGCAGCGACATCGCCTGGCAAGAGGTTTGCGCACCGCTGGAACGCGATTCCAGCAGCTACGCCTACCTCCACGTCACGCACCGCCCGGACACCTCGCCGGCAGATCTTTCGGATGCAACGCTCACCCTGCTGGCAACGCCCCAACCCGCAGGCGAACCGGTCGGCTGCCTGAAAATCAATCTCCGCGTGCCCCGTGGCAGTTCAGCGCACGACGCCATCCGCCCCGTGTGGCAACCGGACGCGGACGGGGGGTGGATCGGGTTCCATGGCTCGCAAATCCCGACCTATCTCTCGCGCTGGTGGCCTGAGCCTCGGATTCGCTACAACGACACGCCGACCCCCGACCTCTCGATCCACTACCAGCCAGTTTCTGAGCCGGCGGACTGGCCGTGGCTGCGCCTGTGGCGGGCTGCCGGCGTTGCCCTGCTCGGTGAGCCAGGTGAGGCCGAAATCCGGCTGGGTGATCAGTCCATCATGACGATCTCCGGCAACCTCGAGCCGGCCCTGTTTCAGGATCGCTGGATGCTGCCTGAAGTGTATCGGTTCTACAGCCCGCGCTACGTGGTGCTGCGACTGTGGTTCTTCTGGCTGGACACCCGCCTGGACGCCGTGCGCCACGAGATCCACGAGATTCCGGACATCGAGCGGTTCGATGTGTTGATCGACCTGGAAAAGCGGAAGGCGCTGTACGCCTGCACTGACCTGCACTGGCGGGAGATGTGGGGCACGGTGCGCCGGCAGCCCATCATGTCCCATGTCGGGCTGTCGGCCGGCCAGCTTCTGCGTCTGCTAGGACAACGAATCGAGGACGAGTTCTTTAACTTGCTCGTGATGTGGGATGAGACAGAGGGGGTCGTTCGGAATCCGGCGGAGCTTCTGTGTGAGGAACTGACGGGTCACGCCGAGTGCGATCACCGCGTGTCAGCATCCGAGGAGGTGGTCGTAGTGCGCGGCGCTGGCCTGTTCGCCAAGCACTCCCCGTACTTCGACGACGAAACTGTCAAGCTGGATGGACGGCTCACCAGCGGCGACGTCCGACGTTCTTGAGCACGAGAGGTGATGTGCCGGGGCGCGAGGGAGAAGCGTTTGAGTCAACCATGAGTCGCAACTACTCAGCGAGGCTCCGCCTCAAACCGACGGGGGAGTAGCAACTTCTCACGGATTGAAAGAAACACGGATAAGAACAGAGAAAGTTAGATTCTATCCGTGTTTCTTTCCTATGAGCGAGAATCCTCTTGTTCAGCAAGATCTTCTCATGTTTGGGAAAGTCTCCCGACCGCCGCCGGCATGGCCTCGGTCGGAGGCCTTCGCCTAACGAGATTATTCCGAGATCCGAAACCCGAAACCTGTTCCGGTTCAGGAATCCGAAATCCCATCGGGCAAATCAGATTCGACGATGCGACCCTGATCGATGGTGAGGTGGTAGTTGAACAGGTCGGGGTTGACCCGAACGTGGCTGATCAGAAAAACCTGGTCGAAGCTCTGGGCGATCTCCCCTTCGGTGAGCAGGTGGAGCAGCGCCCTGGCACGTTCGTTGTCGAAGGAACTGAGGGGCTCGTCCAGGAAGATGAACGATGGCGCTGAACCCCGCTCCTCAGGCAGCGTGGCCAGGGCGAAGGCCAGGCGTAGTCCCAACGAGAACTGGTCCTTGGTTCCACCGCTAAAGATATTCTTCTCTTTCCAGTCCCCTCCCTGGCCGGCCCGCTCATCCCACACCCGAATCCGATAATCGTCGGTCAGTTCGGCGTCGTAGTACCGCTGCATGGTCAGCGTCGGCAACACCTTGCGCATGTGCTCCATGGTGCTGGGCAGAATCTGCTCCACGACACGCCGGCGCGCCACCTCGACAATCTCCCGTGCCTTCTGGCGAACCTGCAACTCCCGTTGCTTCGCTTCCAGTTCCGCCTGTGTCTCCTCGACGTCGAGCAGTTCTCCCGTGAGGCCCAGGGTTGACTCCAGCGCCTGTCGTTGCTCGCGCAGATAGCCGACTCGCTCCCGCAGTTCGTTCCGTTCGTCTCGCAGAGCCTGCTCGTCCGCCACATCGAGATGACTGATACGCCCCAACCAGGCTTTCAGATCATCGTCCGTCGGCTCGTCCGGGAAGCCATCGGCGAGTTCCAGGCGCTGCACGTGCGATCTGACCTGGATCAGGTGGGCATCTGCCTGCTCACGCCGCGTGTTGCGTTCGCCCTCTTTGCGGCCAATGGCCGTCTGAATCTGCTGGAGTTCCTGGCGTACCTGATCGCCGCCGGCCTCTTCGTAGGCGCGCCGCAGCATCTGTCCGGCATCGGTGATCACGTCGGCCGCGGTGTCGCGGTCCCACGCCGGCAGTTGCAGACCGAGATTGGCGAGACCGCTGTACAGGGACTCGATGCGCTCCCAGAGCTCGTTGAGGGTGTCTTGCCGACTTGCCAACTCCGCCTCGGTTTTCCCGGCAGCCGCGATGCGTTGCTTCACGTTGCTGATCTCGTTCTCCAGCGCCCCGAGTCGCCCTTGGACCAGGCCGACGTCTGATTTGAGGTTCAGTGCTTCGGCCAGTTTCGCTGCCCGATCTCGTTGGGTGTGCAAGGCCGCTTCGGTCTCAGCGGCCTGCCGGCGGGCTTCGCGCAACTGTTTCTGGAGTGCCGGCGCGTCAACCGCGTCCAATGTTTGTTGCAGTCGCTCGATTTCGCGCGTGACTTCGTCGCGCAGCGCTGTGGAGCGGGCCAGACGCTCGCGCGCAGCATCCGCAGCGGCCTGGAGAGCTTCGAGTGAGTGATTTGCCAGTCGCTCGTCGAGCTCGGCCAGCGCCTGCCGGCTGCGTTCCAGGCCGCTGGGAACCACCACGTTGAGAGAGCGAAGACGCTGCTCTGCTGCTTCGACCTTGACTTGGTTCTGCGCGGCGGCGGCTTCTCGAGCTGCCCGCTCTCCCTGGAGCCGGCCAATCCGTTCCGCCACTGCGCTGAGTGCCCACGTAGCTCCGAGAACCCGCCACGCCAGGATTCCCAGAAGCAGCCCGGCGACCACCAGCGACGCGATGGCAAACTGCGGTACGATCCGCGTGAGCAGAATGGCCAACACTGTGCCGGTTCCCAGCCCGACAACCTCCCAACGAAGCCGGCGGCTCAATGCGGCCTGTTGGTCGCGGGCCTCGTCGAGTGCAGCCGCCTGGAGGGCCGGCGTCTCCATCACCTCCTGGGCAGCCATCCAATCTCGCAGTGCCTCGCGGACCCGGTAGGCGTTCGTCAGGTAGTCTGCTTCATCGAGCTGAGCTTGTTCTTCCTGGACGGCGGTACGTAGTTCGTGCTGGCGGGTCCTGGCCACTGCCAACTGGTCACTCGTTTCCTTGTACGTGACCAGCCGGCTGTCCAGCTCATCCACGCGGGTCTGCCAGTGCTGACGCGCCGTTTCGAATTCGGCTACGCGCCCCAGACGGTCTCGCAGCAATTGCAGGGCCTCGCGCTCCTTCACCAGATTGGGCAGTGTTTCATCACGCAGTTGCTCGGTCTCGGCCAGGCCCTGCTCCAACCGTTGGATTTCCCGCGCCACGTCTGCTGTCCTCTCCCGCAGACTGTAGACCTCCCGCGCTGTTTGCAGCCCTTCGCGCAGCCGTTCAGCCTGCTCCACCCGTGTGGCGACCTCCGACCGCCGGGCTTCCAGCCTGGCAACCTCATCGGAAAGGCGACTCAGGGCGGCCCGCTCGCGGAGTGTTGCTTCCAACGACTGCTTCAGTTCAGTGAAGAGCAGTTGATGCTCTATTTCGTCCAGCTTGCGCTGCTTCTTCGGCAGTTCGGCCTGGACTCGCGCCAATTCCGCGCGCTGCTCCGCTCGTTGCAGAGATAGCCGGTCCTCCGCCCGGAGTTTGAACTCGTTTTCCAGGTTCGTCATCTGCTCCAGGTTGAGCAATTTCATCAGCGACTGCTCGCGCGCAGCGCGAGCCATGCCTTCCAGCTTGTCCAGCTTCTTCTGCTCGACGAATGCCGTGTTGAGCAGAGCCTCGGCGTCAAACCCCAGCTCATCAACGATCCGGTCGTTGACGGCCCGATTCCCCCGGATCTCTTCGGTGCTTTCGGGGGTCACGATGTCCAGCAGCCACTCGTTGGGTTTGTCGCGCACGATGGTGCGCTGCACCTTCAGCACACGGCCCGGCGCATCCAGCCACAGTTCGACGTAGGCCTTCTCCACACCGTAGCGGATCAGGTCATCCAGCCGGCGGGTCCCGGTTTCCGTGACCAGCGCCGTGCCGAAGATGCCGAAGAAGATAGCCTCGAACAGGGTGGACTTGCCAGCCTCGTTCTTTCCCTGGATCAGGAATCGACCCTGAGGCGGCAGAAACAGGTCGATTTCGCGAAGCTGTTTGAAGTTGTTGGCGCGAATACGTTGAATTCGGATCATTCTTGTCTGTAGCCAATGTTCAGTGATCAGTAAACAGTGATCAGTGATCAGTAATCACTGTTCACTGGCATCCCCAGCAACGCAGCAGACCAGCCCTTTCAAATACTCCCCCTCGGGAAAAGACAACCGGAATGGGTGATCGGGAGACTGAGAAAGCTTCTCCAGAACCAGGGCATCTCGGCCGGCATCGACAGCGGCGCCAAAAACAACCTTCTGGAAGAGATCAGGGCTGACTACACCTGAACAAGAGAACGTGAACAGAAGACCACCGGGGCGCAGCAGCCGAAAGGCCAGCCAGTTGATGTCTTTGTAACCCCGACAGGCGGCCTCCACCTGCGACTTCGTGTGGGCGAACTTGGGCGGGTCCAGCACGATCAGATCGAATTGCCGGCCGGCATCCCGGTGCTCACGTAGCACCCGAAACACGTCGCCAGCCACGTACTCCTGGGGCACGCCAGCGGCATTGTTCAGGGCCACGTTCCGGCGGGCCAGTTCCAACGCTTCTTCTGATGTGTCGATGTGGACGACTGAGCTTGCGCCGGCTGTCGCCGCGTACACGCCGAAGCCGCCGGTGTAGGCAAAGGCGTTCAGAACCTCTCGACCGTGAGCGTAGTCGGCGAGCCGGCGGCGGTTCACGCGTTGGTCCAGATAGAAGCCGGTCTTGTGCCCATGCATCAGGTCAACCAGGAAGCGTCGGCCATGTTCACGGATCTCGATGGTGTCAGGTGGTCTCTTGCCGGTCAGCACTCCGACGGTGGCCGGCAGGCCCTCCTTCTTGCGGACGTCCACGTCACTGCGCTCGACGATGCCCTGCGGTTCAAGAAGCTCCATCAGTAGCTCAACGATCATCTCCTTCCGGCGTTCGATACCCAGCGTCAGCACCTGGATGACGAGGAAATCATTGTAGCGGTCCGCGATCAGTCCTGGCAGGCCATCGGATTCGGCGTTGACCAGCCGGTAGGCTGTCGTCGTATGAACATCGATGATCTCACGGCGTATGGCAATCGCCTGCTCGAGCCGGCGGCGCCAGAAAGCCGCATCGATTGGTTCATCAGACCATGTAAGCATCCGAAGTGAGATTTGCGATTGGACGTTGATGTAAGCACGACCCAGGAACTGACGATCGTGTGCCCGCAACGTCACCACCTCTCCCGGTTCGAACTCACCCTCGATCCCCCGAATCGCGCCCGAGAATACCCAAGGGTGCCGATTTCGAACCGGCTTATCTCGACCAGGTTTCAGTATTATGTCGGTCATGATTTCACATGGCTCATTCAGTACGGATCGCGCTCGATCGGTGGCGGGCACACTTGATCACCTCTGCGGCGCTGTGTTCGTTATGCTCGGACGATAGTCTAATTCTACCACAAGAGGTTCTGGGAGGGCCAGCCGGTTGATCACCCCGGCGCGCGCTGCGCGGCGTCCAGCTTGAAGTCCTCATCTTCCAAATCCTGCATAAATCCTGGCCGTTTTGAACCGCAAACAGACGCACTTGACAAATGCGAGGATCGGTGTATAATTCGCCCTGCTGCTACAAAAAATATAGCATAGCCCGACGGGAGGATGGCTCCCATTTTTCTGGTCCCTGGCACTACAGATTTTGTAGTACCGACTCTGTGAGGAATGAGACAATGGGTCCCGAGGT